>NZ_DAMBWA010000003.1:0-220770 GCF_032052675.1 Pseudescherichia sp. | reverse complement strand
TCGAACCTCCGACCCCTTCGTCCCGAACGAAGTGCGCTACCAGGCTGCGCCAATCACCGAATGCGGGGCGCATCTTACTGCTGGCAACCCCAACCGTCAATCCCTTATTGTAAAAAAGCCATTCGATCGGTGAGAAACTCACCACCGGGCTTAATTCGCTTTTGCAACCTTGTCCGGCAGACGACACCAGTTGTTATTCTGGTTGATCCCACCGTCCGGCGAGGTGTAGCCCAGACAGCCCATAATGGTGTCATACAGCTCAACGTGGCGGCGCGGTACCTTCATATCCGCTTCCCGCTTGAGCTGGGCAAACATCTTCGCTTTCTCCGGGTTCTCCAGATATTTGTCAGACATCCATACCATCATCGGCACGCGGAACTGCTCCGGCGGCGCCATGTTGCGCGGCGTACCGTGCAGGTGCTCATGCTCGTTGATCGACTCACCGTGGTCGGCCGCATAGAAGACTATCGCCTTCTTATCCCGCACCTGATCGATAACCTTCGTAATAAAGCTGTCGACGTAGGTCACTGAGTTGTCATAGGCGTTAATCAGCTCCTGCTTGCTGCACTCCTTATCGATACCCACGCACTCCGGCGTCCACTGCGCATAGCTGCGCGGATAGCGCTGCACATAGTTATAGTGCGACCCTTTGGTATGCAGCACAATCAGATGCTTACCGGTCGGGTTGTTCTGCAACGCAATGTTAGTCTCATCCAGCAGCAGCATGTCGTCGACGTGCTTGCCCCGGTTGCGTGGCTCAGCGCCAATCTGCTCGCGATAGCTGATGTTATCCGCCATCGTGTTGCTATAGAACCACATCTCGCTCTGCATCGCATAGAGATCCGAGGCAAAGCCGAGCTGCTTAAGTACTGCAAAGATATTCTGCTCTTTCAGAGTACGCTGCGGATTCTCATCTGCCCCGCCCTGGCGCACAAACATACAGCGCAGTGAGAGCTTGGTCGCCGTATCGCAGGAGTAGCCGCGGAACGCCGCCAGGTTCTTCTCCTGAGCCAGCTTAGGCGTGGTATTACGCTCGTAGCCGAAGATGCCCATATGATCCCAGCGGGTGGTCTCACCAATGATAAAGATCACGGTGGTATCCTCCAGGTCTTTAGGCGGTACGTAGGTGAACTTCGTCGCCGGGTTCATCAGCGACTTATTGTCCGAAGACTCATCCACCTGCGCCCAGGCGTAAAGCCCCAGCGCCGACAGCCAGTTGGAGGGCAGATAGGAGTTCGCCACCACGCCGCCGTAGCTCGGCATATCAATCCCGGTGCTGCGCTCGACTTTCTTCTGCTGCATATCCATCAGGCGGATCGGCCCCCACACCATCAGCCCCGCCAGCACCACCAGCGTCACGCTGCGCAGGCGCTGCCCCGGCGTACGCAGCTGGCGCAGCAGGGTGTAGCGGCACCGGTTGCTCCAGATAAACAGCAGCGGCAGCGCGCTGACGGCCACTAGCCAGAGCACAAAGTGCAGGCCCACCACCTCTTTCGAGAGGTCGATATCCGTGGTCATCACCGAGGCAACGATGCCATAGCCAATCACCACGTTCAGGAAGGTCATGTAGTAGCTGGCTCCGGCGGAGAAGAGCACCAGCAGGGTGGCCAGCACGCGCCAGACGCGGCGGCCAAAGAGAGAAAGCACCCGCAGTAAAAAGAAAGTAATCAGTACCGTGCCGAACAGCTCAATGGCCACGGCGCAGGCTTTTGAAAAGGTAAAATCCTGCGCATAGCTGTCGAAGCGGCGGAAGAAGACGGCACAGTTCATAAACAGGCCGATGTATAACGCCAGCAAGAAGCTAAGCCTCTGCTGCGTCATGACTTTGATATATCTCATGCAAGCTGCCCTGTGAAAAGGGAATCAATAAAAGCACCCGCATACTGTGTCTTTCACCAGCAGGCAGGTTAATAGAGTGCGTTGGAAGTCAAACCAGGTAACTTCTTAAAGCGCGGCATAGTAGACCACAAGGCCAGGAAAAAGTGTCATGGGGAATGTGATCCGGTCAGATATTTACAAAAATATGACCGGATCGAGAGAGGCAGAAAAAAGATTAAGAGGTGATGACGTTCAGGGTAACGTCGATGTTGTCGCGGGTGGCGTTAGAGTAAGGGCAGACGACATGCGCTTTTTGCACCAGCTCTTCTGCTTCCTGGCGATCCATCCCCGGCAGATGAATATCTAGCTGGGCTTCAATGCCAAAGCCAGTGGGGATCGGGCCGATACCTACCTGCCCTTCTATATAGGCATCCTGGGGAATTTTCTTCTGCTCTTGCGAGGCGACGTGCTTCAGCGCGCCCAGGAAGCAGGCCGAGTAGCCTGCGGCAAACAGCTGCTCCGGGTTGGTCGCTTCACCACCTGCCCCGCCCATCTCTTTGGGTACGCCAAGTTTGATATCCAGCACGCCATCAGAAGAGACAGCGCGGCCATCACGGCCGCCGGTTGCTTTTGCTTTCGCGCGGTAAACCACTTTTTCTAAAGACATAGGGTGACTCCTTTTTGTTGGAAGCGCTAATCACTAAAGATAGTCGCTGTCACCCGTCCTGGCAGGTTTACCGCACGAAAAGCCGTTAGGCGTGTGCCTGTTTGTATACTTTGCTCTGCGGCTGGCGAATGGTGGTGGAGAGCGCCAGGGAGAGGATAAGCAGGGCGAAAATCACGCAGAAGGTGATATAGAAGCCGCCGAACAGCGAGGCGATGATCGAGCCGCAGATGCTGCCGATACCAAAGCCCAGGTAGATTACGCCGTAGTTTTTCGCCAGATTGTTCAGGCCGAAGAACTCGCTCACCAGCGACGGGAAGACGGTAATGGTACCGCCGAAGTTAAAGGCGACGCAGGCAATGGCCGCGAAGAAGGTCACCGCGTTGAGCGGAGCAAACAGCAGCGCGGCCATCCCCACCAGCGAAACCATCTGGCCGAGGGTAATCACCCGAATGCGAGCGATCTTATCAGAGAGGATGCCCAGTACCAGGCGGCCCGTCAGGTTAGCGATAGCAATCACCGTTACTGCGTTGGCTGCGGTGGCCATATCCAGATGTACCATGCCCTGGGCGATATCTTTCGCCACGCCAATCACGTACAGGCCGCTCATGCAGGCGGTCAGGAACATCACCGCCAGCATCCAGTACTGCGGTTTCCGCATCGACTGTGCAAGAGTGAAGTCGTTTTCGATCACGCCGTTGGTCATCGTCACTTTCTGCTGCGGAGCGTCTTTCATCAGCATCGCGCCGAACAGGATCATGCCCATCACAATCGCCCCCCAGATCATAAAGGTGCTTTCAAGGCCAACGGTCGCCAGCAGATGGCTGTCGATAAACTTAAAGCCGAGGCTGCCAAGACCGTACGAGCCAATGGCGAACGCTGAGATCAGCCCTTTACGCTCCGGGAAATATTTAACGCAGTTGGAGAGGGTCAGCAGGTAGCCTGCGCCATCGGCCAGGCCAACCAGCACGCCAGCGCTGAGCCAGAGCATCATCAGGTTGTTTGCATGGGCGGTGAGCATTAAGCCAACGCCAAGCAGGATGCCGGAAGCCATCGTGACGCGCTTAACGCCAAAACGCTCCTGCAGCTTCCCGGCGACCGAGGAGGAGATCGCGAGCCCCAGGCTGAGCAAGCCGAAGGAGAAGGCGACCTGGCTTACAGGCTCATCGAGCTTTTCTGCCAGCGCGCTGTTGAACAGGCTCCATGTATAGACCGATCCTAAGGCAAACTGAGTGATGATAGTGCCGACCAGGGTTAGCCAGCGGGTGCGATTTGCGGTTGATGTTTTCATGGCAGTCTTCCTGCATAAGGAAATTAAGAAATTCTCTGCCGTCAACGATAGCGAAGCGCATTTCATGCCGGGTGAAAAAAGGCATGAAATGCAGCGAGAAGGGAATGAAATGCCTTGGAGAGGGAATGAATGGCAGCGTCTTTTTCGGCCGCTGCGTTTTTTTACCCTATAAGTTAGTGCGTACTATCAGCGCCAGGCGCGCCAGCTATGTAGTTTAAATGTTACTCAGCTGTTTAAAATGGGTATCAGAAACGCGCACTTACGCCCATGCTGTAGAGATAGTTCTGCCCGGTCACATCGTTCTCCGACTGCGACATAGAGGCATAGGCGGCGAGGTGCGGATTGAGCAGCATATCCGCGCCAAAGGTGACGTCCATCCAGTTGCCATACTGGCTGGAGGCAGAGAGGCGATTGAGGCCCGACTGGCTTTTCCACTGATTCTCGCCAAACTGCTGGTTGTAGCTAATCTGCGCCCACGAGCGGAGGTCACCAAAGTGGCTGTCTACCCGCCAGCCCACGGAGCTGACGCTGGCATGCCACAGCGGATCGCTAAACTGCAGGTTGGCTGGGCTATCACCAAACTCATTAAACATGGTTGAGGTTGAGCTGTCGTAATGCCAGACGGCCACCGGCCCGGTAGTCACACTGTGAGCCAGTGGAAAATTCCACCCCATGCTCATCGTACTTGTTGCGTCGAGTGGGTTATCATCGGGCAGGTTAAAGGTTGCGCCAGGCAGGTTCTGCCCCGACCGGATGCGCTCCTCCAGAATATCGTCATAGCGTGGTTGGTGATCGCTATCCCATGTATAGCGATCGGTCATATTACTTTGCGGGTCGGTCACGATATATTCCTGCTGCCAGGCATTCGCCGTGTGGCAGAAAAACACGCAAACAGACACTAACGCCAGGCGGCGGCCACTGAATTTTTTCGTGTTCATCAATGCGACTCCAGGAGAGAGCCGAATTCGGCATTATTGTTATCGTTCTTGGTGGGCTTAAAACCCTGTATTAAATATTGTCTCTTTACCAGGCACGTCAAGCCAGCGGCAGTGATTTCTTTTGTGATTCATAGCAACAAAGGGAGAAGAAAATGCAACGTTGTGGCTGGGTCAGTCAGGACCCGTTGTACATCGACTATCACGACAGGGAGTGGGGCGTTGCGCAGACCGACGGCCAGAAGCTGTTCGAGATGATCTGCCTTGAAGGCCAGCAGGCCGGGCTGTCATGGATCACGGTGCTGAAAAAGCGGGAAAACTACCGCCGCTGCTTCCATCATTTCGATCCGCAGCGGGTGGCGGCGATGCAGGAGGAGGACGTTGAGCGCCTGATGCTGGACGCGGGCATTATTCGTCACCGGGGGAAGATCCAGGCCATTATCGGCAACGCCCGCGCCTACCTGGCGATGGCGGAGAAGGGCGAGTCCTTTAGCGAGTTTGTCTGGTCCTTTGCCGGGAACCCACCGCGCGTGACCCAGGCGGCCACCCTGAGCGAGATCCCTACCTCTACCCCGGAGTCGGACGCCCTGTCAAAAGCCTTGAAGAAGCGCGGCTTTAAGTTTGTCGGCACCACCATCTGCTACTCGTTTATGCAGGCCTGCGGGCTGGTCAACGATCATATTATCGGCTGTTTCTGCCATCCAGGAGGCGAGGATGATCCACGAATGGCATCGTAAAGATAGCGCTCCGCTGCTGCGGCTGTGGCTGGAGAGCACCACCTTTGCCCACCCCTTTATCCGGGAGAGCTACTGGCAGGAGAGCATCGCTATGGTGCGGGATGTCTATCTCGCCAACGCCACCACCTGGGTGTGGGAGGACAAAGAGGCGCTACAAGGATTTGTCAGCGTGATGGATGCGCGCTTTGTCGGCGCGCTCTTTGTACGCCCCGCCGCCATCGGCAGGGGCATAGGTCGAGGGCTGCTGGAGTACGTTATGCAGCGCCACCCCCAGCTTAGCCTGGAGGTGTACCAGAAGAACACCCGGGCGGTGCACTTCTACCATGCCTGCGGGTTCCGCATTGAGGATTGCGCATGGCAGGATGAAACGCAGCACCCGACGTGGATTATGAGCTGGCAGGCGGATCAAACGCCGTAAGCGTCAGCGCCGGTCCGGTATATTTCTCTACCCATGCCAGGGCGGTATTGCCTGCGCAGCCGTTGCCCAGCCGTGAGGTGGGAAGATCCCTGGTCAGCACGTTGACCGCACCGTTTTTACAGATGCCTCCCGCCGCTGGGTCGAGATCCGGCCAGCCGCCTTCATGAATACAGATCACCCCAGGTCGGATCCCCTCGGTCACGACCGCGCCCGCCAGGACCTGCCCGCGTTCGTTCCATACGCGCACCACGTCACCTGCAACAATCCCACGCGCCTGCGCATCCTGGGGATGCAGGGTAATGGGCTCACGCCCGGCTACCGCGTACCGCTCGCGCAGTTCGCTGTAGCTTAGCTGGCTGTGCAGACGGTGTGCCGGATGCGCCGAGAGTACCTGCAGCTGTCCGGACTCTGCGTTGCCGTGCCACTCCACCGGCGCAAGCCACATCGGGTGCGGCGGACAGTCGGCATAACCATATCCGGCAATGCGCTTTGAGTAGATCTCAATTTTACCGCTGTCGGTTTTCAGCGGATTCGCCTGCGGATCGCGACGGAAGTCGGCAAAGCGTATGAAGCGCGCGTTCTGTTCGCTCTCCGGCATCTCAATCAGCTGGTTCGCTTCCCAGAATGCCGCAAACGGCGGCAGGGTCACGCCCTGGCTGGCGCCGCGCTGGCCAGCGATCTCATAGAAAGTTTGCAGCCACTGCAGATCGGTTTTGCCCTCGGTAAAGCGCACCCGGCCCCCCTCTTCCCAGCGCTCGCTCAGGTCAGCAAAGATCTCAAGATCGTCCCGGGCTTCGTCCTGCGGAGCAACAACCTGCTTCATCGGCACCAGATGCTGGTTACTGTAGTCGCCGGTCATGGTGAGATCGTTACGTTCAAAGGAGGTGGTGGCAGGCAGGACGATATCCGCGTGTTTCGCAGCGGCGGTCCAGTAGCACTCGGAGATCACCACCAGCTCCGGCTTCTGCCAGGCGCGGATCAGGCGATTGGTATCCTGGTGATGGGTAAAGTTTGCCCCGCCCGCCCACCAGATAAAACGAATGTCCGGGAAGTGCCTGTCCATGCCGTTGTGCTGGTACGCGCCGCCAGGGTTTTCCAGCGCCTCGACGATGCGCGCCACCGGGATTTTATCGACCGCATCTACGCCGCCCTGAACGCTGCCCTGCATCGACGCCAGCACCGCCGCCCGCCGCGTCGGGTTGCCGCCGTTGGCAAAGTGGTAGGAGAGACCAAAGCCGCCGCCCGGGGTGCCGATCTGTCCGAGCATGGCCGCGAGGGTCACCAGCATCCAGTGCTTCTGCTCGCCGTACTGCTGGCGCTGCATCCCCCAGCCGGACATCAGCATGGTGGTGTTTTCATGGAATAGCTGCGCCAGCTCGCGGATTTTCTCCGCCTCAATGCCGCAAATCGCTGCCGCCCACTCGGCGGTTTTCGCCACGCCGTCGCTCTCGCCGCTCAGGTAGGCAGCAAACACCTCATAGCCTTCAGTGCAGCGCGCCAGGAAGTCGTTGTCCTGCCAGCCGTTCTCCAGCAGGGTATGGGCGATGCCGAGCATCAGCGCGACGTCGGTTCCCATATGCGGCGCGATCCACTCCATGCTATCGCCAAAGAAGTCGACCGTCTCCGATCGCATAGGATCGATGCAGATCAGCCGCTTGCCGCTGCGCCGTAGCCGATCAAAAAAGGCGATGCCCTGTTCATCCGAGGCGTTCCAGGCAATTTTCAAGGTATTAAGCGGGTTGGCACTCCAGAGCACTACCACTTCACTGTGCTCCAGCACCAGCGGCCAGCTGGTCTGCTGCTGATAAACCTCGTTGCCACCCACCACGTAGGGCATGATCGCCTGCGCCGCGCCGGTGGAGTAGTCCCCCAGGTGACCGGTATAGCCGCCTGCAAGGCTCATATAGCGCTGCAGCAGCGTCGCCGCCTTGTGCAGCACGCCGTTAGATCGCCAGCCGTAGGAGCCAGCAAAGATAGATGACGGACCGTAGCTGTCGCGAATGCGCTTATGCTGGGCGTGGATCAGATCCAGCGCCTCGTCCCAGCTGACGCGTACAAACTCATCCTGACCGCGAACGCCCTGTGGGCTATCCGGCGAAGCGAGAAAGCCTTTGCGCACCATTGGAAAACGCACCCGGGTATTGCTATGAACCTGGTCGCGTACCGCCGTCTGGAGCGAGTTCGGATGGGAGGTCGGCAGCGCGCCGCGTGAGTTCAGAACCTGTACGCCATCGGTTTCAACCAGCATGGGCCCCCAGTGGGCCGCGGTCAGAACCGTTTTAATCGTTGTGTTTGCCAAAGCGCGTGCTCTCCGGTCGTAGATGCAGGTGTGATGGTCCTTTATACAGACCATTCAATGTTATTTACAAAATTCGGATTCTTTCCGGAAATTTTCACCCTATTCAGGCGTCATAATCAACCACCACCTTGCAGTGGCTTAGAACGAAAACGCATTTAAGGATAAACGATGAAAAAACGCGTCATTATGATTGCCGCCGCGGTATGCGGTGCCCTGGCAATTTCTGGCTGTACGACTAACCCCTACACCGGCGAACGTGAAGCAGGAAAATCTGGCATCGGCGCGGGCATTGGCTCGCTGGTCGGCGCAGGCGTAGGCGTCCTCTCCTCCTCGAAGAAAGATCGTGGTAAAGGTGCGCTGATTGGCGCAGCGGCAGGCGCGGCGCTCGGCGGCGGTGCAGGCTACTACATGGACGTGCAGGAAGCCAAACTGCGCGAGAAAATGCAGGGAACCGGCGTCAGCGTGACGCGAAACGGCGACAACATCGTGCTTAACATGCCGAACAACGTGACCTTCGACAGCAGCAGCGCCACCCTGAAACCGGCGGGTGCTAACACCCTGACCGGCGTGGCGATGGTGCTGAAAGAGTACCCGAAAACGGCGGTGAACGTGGTGGGCTACACCGACAGCACCGGCGGCCAGGATCTCAACATGCGCCTGTCACAACAGCGCGCCGACTCGGTTGCCAGCTCGCTGATTACCCAGGGCGTGGATGCCAGCCGCCTGCGCACCAGCGGCATGGGTCCGGCGAACCCGATCGCCAGCAACAGCACCGAAGAGGGCAAGGCGCAGAACCGCCGCGTCGAGATCACGCTTAGCCCAACGCAGTAAACAGAGACGCTCGCTCCTGTAGGCCGGGCAAGGCGGAGTCGCCGCCCGGCATTTCACATCAAATCCTACCTTGCGTAAAATATGTTACTCTCCAGAAGGTTACCCCTCGGAGACGGACATGAACGCAAAGGCCGCGCGCCCCACCATCAGCGATGTCGCAAAAGCGGCAAAAACCGGTAAAACCAGCGTATCGCGCTATCTAAACGGCGAGCAAAACCTGCTCTCTGAGGATCTGCGCCTGCGCATAGAGCACGCCATTGCCGCTCTCGACTACCGCCCCAGCCTGATGGCGCAGGGCCTCAAGCGCGGACGTACCCGCCTGATTGGCCTGATCATCGCCGACATCACCAACCCCTACTCCGTTAACGTGCTTAGCGGTATTGAGGCGGCCTGCCGGGAGAAGGGTTTTACGCCGCTGGTCTGTAATACCAATAACGAGCTGGATCGGGAGCAGCACTACCTGGATCTGCTCCGCAGCTATCAGGTCGAGGGGATCGTGGTCAACGCCGTCGGGATGCGGGAGGAGGCGCTGAACCGCCTGCAACAGTCGGCGCTGCCGATGGTGCTTATCGATCGCAAAATCCCTGATTTTGCCTGCGACGTGGTGGGGCTGGATAACACCCAGGCCGCTACCACCGCCACCGAGCATCTTATCCAGCAGGGGTTTGAAGCGCTGCTGTTTCTCAGCGAGCCGCTTGGCACGGTCAACACCCGCCGCGAGCGTCTGAACGCCTTTCGCGCTACCCTTGCCCGCTACCCCGGCGTGGTGGCCGAGAACGCCGAGACGGTGCTTCACGAGACGGCGCAGATCGATAACGCCCTGCGGCAGTTCCACGCCCGTCATCGCGGCATGCGTAAGGCGGTGATCTCTGCCAACGGCGCGTTAACGCTTCAGGTAGCCCGTTCGCTCAAACGCATTGGCCTCCACTGGGGCAGCGACATTGGCCTGCTTGGCTTTGACGAGCTGGAGTGGGCCGAGCTGGCTGGCGTTGGCATCACTACCCTCAAGCAGCCCACCTGGCAGATTGGCTATGCCGCCGTCGAGCAGGTGGTACGCCGTATCGACGGCACTGACGATACCGTCCGCGAACAGCTCTTCTCCGGCGAGCTGATTGTGCGCGGCTCAACGTCTCTTTACTAACCTTCGTGACGACGATCATGCTTTAGAGATGGTGTTCTTTTCTTTGGAACCGGTTCCATCTAGCGTTAAGACAAGAGTTAACGCTGGAGCTGCCAGATGGAAAGAAAAATTATTGTTGTCACTGCCGCCTACGGCCACGATCGCCTAAACCAGTTGGGCGGCCAGGCGGCGGTACTCCCGTTTATCGCTAACGGCGGTGCGGACGGTGTCGAGATCCGCCGGGAGCTGTTTAGCCCGCAGGAACTGGAGAACCTCTCCAAGCTGGCCGCCGCCATTGCTGGGCACAATCTGCTGGCCTGCTACTCCGCGCCGGAGCCGCTCTGTCTGCCCGACGGCACGTTGAACCCGCTGCTGCCTTTGCTGCTGCAGGAAGCTCACGCCCTTAACGCCCTGTGGTTAAAGGTCTCCCTTGGCCACTTCCAGCACAAATCTTCCCTTGAACCACTGCGCGCCATGCTGGCGGAGAGCGGTATGGCGCTGGTGGTCGAGAACGACCAGACCGAGTGTGGCAAGCTGGCCCCCATGCAGCGTTTCAGCGCCGCCTGCAGGGTAATGAATCTCCCCGTGACGCTGACCTTTGATATGGGCAACTGGCTGTGGGTGGATGAGTCCCCGGAAGAGGCCGCGCGCCTGCTGGCACCTGCCGTGAGCTATGTCCACGTGAAGGCTGCCCAGGCCCACCATTTTCACTGGCGTGCCGTGCCGCCAGACCATGACGATCCGCGCTGGCAGGCGCTGCTTGACGTGCTGCCCGCCGACGCGCCGCGCGGTATCGAATTCCCTCTTGAAGGGCGCGATTTGACCGCCGTCACGCGCCGCTACGTCACCTGGTTACGTGAGGAGTTTCATCATGCATAACGCCCTGGATGTCATCACTATCGGCGAAGCGATGGCGATGTTTGTTGCCACCGAACCGGGTGAGCTGGCCGAGGCCGATGCCTTTATCAAACGCGTCGCGGGCGCGGAGCTTAACGTCGCCACCGGTCTCGCCCGCCTGGGTTTAAACGTTAGCTGGGTCAGCCGCGTCGGGTCCGATAGCTTTGGCCGCTTCGTACTGAGCTCGCTGGAAAAGGAGCGTATTAATAGCGAGAGCGTCACCGTTGACGATCGCTATCCTACTGGTTTTCAGCTGAAATCGCGGGCGGAAAATGGAACCGATCCCATCGTGGAGTACTTCCGCAAAGGCTCTGCGGCCAGCCATCTCTCTCGTGATGACTTTGATGCAGCGACCTTTACCCGCGCCCGACATCTGCACCTGAGCGGCGTGGCAGCGGCGCTCTCCCCCAGCGCTTACGATCTTCTGGATCACGCGGCAAGTACGATGAAGGCGCAGGGGAAAACGATCTCTTTCGATCCCAACCTGCGTCCGGTGCTGTGGAAAAGCGAAGCGGAGATGGTTGAGAAGCTGAACCGCCTCGCCTTCCAGGCCGACTGGGTGCTGCCAGGCTTAAAGGAAGCGGCCACGCTTACGGGTCAAAGCACGCCGGAGGGGATGGCAGATTTCTACCTTGCCCAGGGCGTCAAAGCAGTAGTCATTAAAACCGGTGCCGACGGAGCATGGTTCAAAACCGCCGCGGGTGAGCAGGGTGCAGTGGCTGCCGTCCGGGTGGATAACGTTGTCGATACCGTTGGCGCAGGGGATGGCTTCGCCGTTGGGGTGATCAGCGCCCTGCTTGAGGGGAAAACCTTCCCGCAGGCGGTCGCTCGCGGGAATAAGATCGGCTCGCTGGCGATCCAGGTTCCCGGCGACAGCGAAGGCTTACCGACGCGTGCGCAGTTAGCAGAATCGTTCTAATTACAGATCCTCTGTACCCTACACCACAGAGGCAGCATAAACCTCAACATTCGAGGCAAGCCTATGAAAAGTTCGACCAATGCAGCTAAACGCTGGCTGTATATTATGCCGATTATATTTATCACCTACAGCCTGGCCTATCTCGACCGGGCCAACTTCAGCTTCGCATCCGCTGCAGGGATTAACGAGGATCTGGGGATCACCAAAGGCATCTCATCGCTGCTGGGGGCGCTCTTCTTCCTCGGCTACTTCTTCTTCCAGATCCCCGGCGCGCTGTATGCCGAACGCCGCAGCGTCCGCAAGCTGATCTTCATCTGTCTGATCCTGTGGGGCGCATGTGCCTCGCTGACCGGCGTGGTCACTAATATCCCAATGCTCGCCGCCATCCGCTTTATTTTGGGCGTGGTGGAGGCGGCAGTAATGCCGGCGATGCTGATCTATATCAGCAACTGGTTTACCAAATCTGAACGCTCGCGGGCCAATACTTTCCTGATCCTCGGCAACCCGGTCACGGTGCTATGGATGTCGGTGGTCTCCGGCTACCTGATCCAGTCCTTCGGCTGGCGTGAAATGTTCATTATTGAAGGCGTTCCGGCCATCATCTGGGCCTTCTGCTGGTGGGTGCTGGTAAAAGATAAACCTGAGCAGGTTAAGTGGCTGGCGGAAGATGAAAAGACTGCCTTGAAAGCACAGCTGGAGAAAGAGCAGGAGGGTATTAAAGCGGTACGTAACTACGGCGAAGCCTTCCGCTCGCGCAACGTTATCCTGCTCTGCATGCAGTACTTTGCCTGGAGCATTGGCGTGTACGGTTTCGTACTGTGGCTGCCGTCGATTATCCGCAGCGGCGGCGCGAACTTAGGCATGGTCGAAGTGGGCTGGCTCTCCTCTGTCCCTTACCTGGCCGCGACTATCGCGATGATCCTCGCCTCCTGGGCCTCTGATAAGCTGCAAAATCGTAAGCTGTTCGTCTGGCCGCTGCTGCTGATCGCCGCCTTCGCCTTTATTGGCTCCTGGGCGGTGGGTGCGGATCACTTCTGGATCTCCTATACCCTGCTGGTGATTGCCGGTGCGGCGATGTATGCCCCGTACGGCCCGTTCTTCGCCATCATTCCCGAGATGCTGCCGCGTAACGTGGCGGGTGGTGCGATGGCGTTGATCAACAGCATGGGCGCGCTCGGCTCCTTCTTTGGCTCGTGGTTTGTAGGTTATCTCAACGGTTCAACCGGCAGCCCGTCCGCATCGTACATTTTTATGGGGGTAGCGCTTTTTGTTTCGGTATGGCTTACTTTGATTGTTAAGCCTGCGAATAATCAACAGGCTCCTGCCCGCATGATGCGCGCCGGACGCCCCTCAACCCATTGATTACGGAGATACGCATGAAGCCGTCCATCATCCTGTACAAAGCACTGCCTGACGATCTGCACAAGCGTCTGGAAGACCACTTTACCGTCACCCGGGTCGATAACCTTGACCCGGAGACGGTGCAAAAAAACGCGGAGGCGTTTGCAAATGCAGAGGGCTTGCTGGGTTCGAGTGAGAAAGTGGACGCGGCGCTGCTGGAAAAGATGCCGAAGCTGCGTGCCGCCTCCACCGTATCGGTTGGCTACGATCAGTTTGATGTCGATGCGCTGAACGCGCGGGGCATTTTCCTGATGCATACTCCTACCGTGCTGACGGAGACGGTCGCCGATACCATGATGGCGCTGGTCCTCAGCACCGCCCGCCGCGTGGTAGAAGTGGCGGAGCGAGTAAAAGCAGGCGAATGGAAACAGGGCATTGGTCCGGACTGGTTCGGCATCGACGTGCACCACAAAACGCTGGGGATTATCGGCATGGGCCGCATTGGGCTGGCGCTGGCGCAGCGGGCGCACTTTGGTTTCGGTATGCCGATCCTCTATAACGCCCGCCGCCATCACAGCGAGGCGGAGGAGCGTTTCCAGGCCCGTTACTGTGATATCGATACCCTGCTGCAGGAGTCAGACTACGTCTGCGTAGTGCTGCCGCTGACCGACGAAACGCACCACATGATTGGCGCGGAGCAGTTCAAGAAGATGAAGTCATCAGCCATCTTTATCAACGCCGGTCGTGGCCCGGTAGTCGATGAACAGGCGCTGATTGCGGCGCTGAAAAGCGGTGAGATCCACGCCGCCGGGCTGGACGTCTTCGAGCAGGAGCCGCTGCCGGTGGACTCGCCGCTGTTGAGCCTGCCGAACGTCGTCGCCCTGCCCCATATCGGCTCGGCAACGCACGAGACGCGCTACAACATGGCCGCCTGCGCCGTCGATAACCTGATCGACGCCCTGAGCGGCAAGGTAGAGAAGAACTGCGTGAATCCGCAGATAGCGAAGTAAAACGCAGAAAACAAAAAACCCGCCGAGGCGGGTTTTTTTAACATCGTGCTTTAAACGTTAAGCTTACAGGCTTACAACGTTACCAGCAGACGGGCCTTTAGCGCCGCTTTCGATGGTGAAGGATACTTTCTGACCTTCATCAAGAGATTTGTAGCCATCGTTCTGGATAGCAGAGAAGTGTACGAACACATCTTTAGAGCCATCGTCAGGAGTGATGAAGCCGAAACCTTTGTCAGCGTTAAACCATTTTACTAAACCAGTCATTTTGTTAGACATAGATATTACCTTTTTAATTAAGTTTGCCTTCCGGCGCTATGGCGTGCTTTACAGATTTTTTAAGCGATAAAGGAGAGCTCACTACGAGGAGTATCTATGGATAACTCTTGAAGGGGACTGCTTTACTAAACTGCTTTAAGGTCTGTATATCAAACCGATGACGCATTAACTCATTTTACAGGCATCATGGCAAGCACTAATTGTTTTACTTACCTTTCATTACAATGCCCCCGCCCGTAGACGGGGACATAGAGACGCTCGCGTATTACTGCGTCGCGTTTACCGCCGCGCTCCAGGCCTGCGTAAACGCCTGATGCTGAGAGGCCAGCGGCCCAATCAGTGAATTATACTGGCTGGCCTGCTGAGAGGTCGGGAACTGAATACCGTTAGCCACAAAGCTCACCTGCGCCTCCTGCTGGGCGATAAAGTCACCTACCTGAACCAGCTGCTGGGTAAAGACCTGCGCCGCCGGGATCAGCGGCTGTAGCGCATTAGCTGGCTGGGTTACCACTTTCTCATAGACCTGATCGTAGACCGGCTTCAGGTCGTCGTTCAGCTTTAACGCGGAGCGAGAGGCATCCGCCTGAACTTTGGCATTCTGCAGCTGCTGGCTTAGCACGCCGAGAGAGCCGTTAGCCTGACGCAGCGGCTCGCGCTGGGTCATATAATCCTGCGGGACGCGGATGGCATTCACGCTGTCCACTACCGGGCGCAGACCGGCGTCCATCGCCTGATTAACCTGCTGGGAGTAGCCATACAGAATGGCATAGTCCGACACGAAGGGGCCGAACTGCTTTTTCTGATCGGCAGTCAACGTCGGCAGTCGCTCACCGCTACGCATCGCTGTATTTTGCAGAAAATCGATAAACGCCTTGCGCTGATCGCCCTCTTTATCAAAACACCCACTCAGGCTAACTACCATTAATAACGCCGCAAGAGGCGCGAACCAGCGAGAGCAGGACTTTCCTGTCGCCATTTTATTACTCCTTTCACCCAAAAAAAGCGCACACCGGCACACGTGTGCCTGACGCTGACAAGGATAGTCCAGGTGAGCCGCGCAAGATACCCCTTTCGTTGCATTCTTGTGCGGAAAATCAGCAGGTAGAAAAATGACGCGGCGGGGTGATTAGCGATTTTTTTGCAAAGGATTGACGAAAATTTTCGTCTGGCAATGCAGCCAGCTAAATCAACCTGTTACGTAGTAAAAAGTCACATAACTATGCAGGCCAAACGCGTAAAATTGATTTGTATGGCAAATAATTATCGCGTCCCACCACCATGTTATTTTTTAGCGACTATTCTTAAATCTCTCTGTGCTGTTCACGGCCTCGTGATGTGATGTATGAGGAGTTTTCAATGGAATATAAAGATCCAATGATTGAGCTGCTAAGCAGCCTGGAACAAATTGTTTTTAAAGATGAATCCCGGAAAGTAAGTCAGATCCAAAAACCCAATCCGTTTAGCGAATTTGAAAAGCTGCGCAAGGGTACGGGCCTGAAAATTGATGATTTTGCACGTGTAATGGGCGTTAGCGTAGCGATGGTGCATGAGTGGGAATCTAAACGAGTAAAACCTTCTACCACCGAGCTAAAACTGATGCGATTGATTCAGGCAAACCCACGCCTCAGCCGACAGCTGATGGAGTGATTTTTTGCCCGCTTTACCTGTTTGAAAAAAATAAACCCGCCAGAGGCGGGTTTTTGGTTTTTGTAGCCAAACCGAATTACTGCAGCAGCGAAATATCCGCTACCTGCAGGAATAGCTCCCGCAGCTTCGACAGCAGCGTCAGGCGGTTGATACGCACGTCTTTATCTTCCGCGTTAACCATCACCTGCTCGAAGAACTCATCGACCGGCTCACGCAGCGCCGCCAGCTCGATCAGCGCTTCCTGATAGCGCCCTTCGGCGAAGAACGGCTGAAGCTTATCGCGCAGTACCACCAGATGGCCTGCCAGACGGATCTCCGCCGCCTCTTTCAGAACCGACGCGTGAACAATATCGTTCAGCGGCTCGCTGGACTTGGCCAGGATGTTGGAGACGCGCTTGTTCGCCGCCGCCAGCGCCGCTGCTTCCGGCAGAGAGCGGAAGTGCGAGACCGCCTTCATGCGGGCGTCAAAATCGGCTGGACGGGTCGGACGACGCGCCAATACCGCCTGGATGGTATCCACGGTGTAGCCTTCGTCCTGATACCAGGCGCGGAAGCGGCCCAGCATAAAGTCGATGACGTCATCCACGACCCTGGCGTTGGTCAGCTTGTCGCCGTACAGACGCACCGCTTCCTCAGTGAGGGTTTGCAGATCGAGGTTGAGGTTCTTCTCAACGATGATACGCAGCACGCCCAGCGCGGCACGACGCAGCGCAAACGGATCTTTGTCGCCTTTCGGATGCTGGCCGATGCCAAAGATGCCCGCCAGGGTATCCATCTTATCGGCGATGGCGACCGCACAGGCCACCAGGTTAGACGGCAGTGCGTCACCGGCAAAGCGCGGCTGGTACTGCTCGTTCAGCGCGACGGCCACCTCTTCGGCTTCGCCGTCATGACGCGCGTAGTGCATCCCCATCACGCCCTGGGTGTCGGTAAACTCAAACACCATATTGGTCATCAGGTCGCACTTAGAGAGCAGGCCCGCCCGCTCGGCGTGAGCCACGTCGGCGCCAATCTGGGTAGCAATCCAGCCGGAGAGCGCCATGATGCGATCGGTTTTGTCACGCAGGGTGCCCAGCTGCTGCTGGAACAGCACGGTCTGCAGACGTGGGAGATTGTCTTCCAGGCGTTTCTTACGGTCGGTATTGAAGAAGAACTCGGCATCTGCCAGACGCGGACGCACCACCTTCTCGTTACCGGAGATGATCTGCTGCGGATCCTTCGACTCAATGTTGGAGACGAAGATAAAGTTCGGCAGCAGCTTGCCGTCGTTGGCGTAGACCGGGAAGTACTTCTGGTCGCCCTTCATGGTGTAGACCAGCGCCTCAGCCGGCACGGCGAGGAACTTCTCTTCGAAGGTGGCGGTCAGCACCACCGGCCACTCTACCAGCGAGGCAACCTCTTCCAGCAGGCTTTCGCTCAGGTCAGCGTTGCCGCCAATCTGGCGCGCCGCCGCTTCGGCGTCCGCTTTGATTTTCGCTTTACGCTGCTCGTAGTCGGCCATTACCTTGCCGCGCTCCAGCAGGATCTGCGGATACTGGTCGGCATTGTCGATGGTGAACTCCGGCTCGCCCATAAAGCGATGACCGCGGATCACGCGATCGGAGTCGATGCCCAGAATAGTCGCCGGAATGACATCGCTGCCCAGCAGCAGGGTCACGGTGTGCACCGGACGGACAAACTGCACGTCGTTCGCGCCCCAGCGCATCAGTTTCGGGATCGGCAGCCTGGTCAGCGCGGTGGCGATCATGTTCGGCAGCAGCGCCTGCGCGCTTTCGCCTTTCACATGGGCGCGATAGAGCAGCCACTCGCCTTTATCAGTGGTCAGACGCTCGGCCTGGTCTACGGTGATACCGCAGCCGCGTGCCCAGCCCTCCGCCGCTTTGCTTGGTTTACCCTCGGCGTCAAACGCCTGGGAGATCGCCGGGCCGCGTTTTTCAACTTCGCGATCCGGCTGGGCGGCGGCAAGGTTAGCCACTTTCAGCGCCAGGCGACGCGGAGCGGCAAACCACTCTACGCTGCCGTGGGCGAGGCCGGCTGCATCCAGCTCGGCAGTAACGTTTGCAGCAAAGGACTCTGCCAGGCTGCGCAGGGCTTTTGGTGGCAGCTCTTCAGTGCCAATCTCCACCAGAAAAGTTTTCTCAGACATGGCCGCCTCTTATTTGTTTCGGTTGCACATCGGGAAGCCAAGGGCTTCACGGGACGCGTAGTAAGCCTCGGCAACAGCCTTGGTCAGCGTGCGGATGCGCAGAATATAGCGCTGACGCTCCGTCACGGAGATGGCCTTACGCGCGTCCAGCAGGTTGAAGCTGTGGGCGGCCTTCAGAATACGTTCGTAGGCAGGCAGCGGGAGCGGATTTTCCAGCGCCAGCAGCTGCTGCGCCTCTTTCTCATACTGCTCGAAGCAGGTGAAGAGGAAGTCGACGTCGGCATGTTCGAAGTTATAGGTGGACTGCTCCACTTCATTCTGGTGGAACACGTCGCCGTAGGTGGTTTTCCCCAGCGGGCCGTCGCTCCACACCAGGTCATAAACGCTGTCCACGCCCTGAATGTACATCGCCAGGCGCTCGAGGCCGTAGGTGATCTCACCGGTCACCGGCTTACACTCCAGGCCACCAACCTGCTGGAAGTAGGTGAACTGCGTCACTTCCATGCCGTTCAGCCACACTTCCCAGCCGAGACCCCAGGCACCCAGGGTCGGGTTTTCCCAGTTATCTTCGACGAAGCGAATGTCATGAATGGTCGGATCCATACCCAGCTCTTTCAGCGATCCGAGATACAGCTCCTGGATATTGTCCGGCGACGGCTTGATGACCACCTGGAACTGATAGTAGTGCTGTAAGCGGTTCGGGTTTTCACCATAGCGGCCATCGGTCGGACGGCGTGACGGCTGCACGTAGGCAGCGGCCATCGGCTCCGGGCCGAGCGCACGCAGGCAGGTCATAGGATGGGAGGTGCCTGCGCCAACTTCCATGTCCAACGGTTGAACAATGGTGCAGCCCTGGCGAGCCCAGTAATCCTGTAAGGTCAGGATCAGGCCCTGGAAGGTCCGGGTATCAAACTTTTGCATATTATTTCGTGCTGGATACGTGTGGATTTAAAGGAAGCAGCCAGTATACCCATTGACCGCAAGATATACAGTACGAAACGGGGGTTGTTTGGGAAAATTGGCCTGCTAACGCATGGAAAGGTGTAAAAATTGCCCATCAGGATCGAAGGCGCAGACGAAGCGCTCTTCTCGTGGCGTCAAACCGCGCATCTCGTAGCTGGCCTGAAACTGCACCAGCCCGGTAACTGCGATACTTTGCTCGCGCGTATTGTAGCGCTGCGCCGCGGTCTCCCGGCAGAGCTGCTCCATGCTCAGGGTCGTCGCCGGACTCACCTTCGGCTTATGAGCAGGTTGCACGGCGGCCTGCTGCGTCGATCCGCAGCCTACAAGCAGAAAAATTAGCGCCGTTATGCAACACTTTGTCATCATTTTAATCCCCGCCGGATGAGCTGGCTGTTATGTTATTTATTAGATAACACATGGTTATCGCTCTGTCATTGTTAGCGGGAGAAAGAGAGTCGGATGGCGGCAAAAATCAGCTGGATTGATAACCTACGCGGGATCGCCTGCTTAATGGTGGTGATGATCCACACCACCAGCGGATACATTACGGATACACAGAGCATCAGCCTGCTCAACTGGGATATTGCTAACGTTCTCAACTCGGCCTCGCGGGTCAGCGTCCCGCTGTTCTTTATGATCTCCGGCTACCTCTTCTTTGGCGAACGCAGCGCCCAGCCGCGCAATTTTCTGCGCATTGCGCTCTGCCTGCTCTTCTACAGCACCGTCGCCCTGCTCTACATCACGCTGTTTACCTCGATGAACGTCGAACTGAGCCTGCGCAACCTGCTGCAGAAGCCGGTCTTCTACCACCTGTGGTTTTTCTTCGCGATTGTGGTGATCTACCTGGTCTCACCGCTGATTCAGGTGAAAAACGTCAGCGGCAAGATGCTACTGGCGCTGATGGTCGTGCTGGGGATTGTGGCGAACCCCAATACCGTGCCGCTGAAAGCGGGCGGCGTGGAGTGGCTACCGGTGAATCTCTATATCGCCGGAGATACCTTCTACTACGTGCTCTACGGCCTGCTCGGTCGCGCTATCGGCACAATGGACACCGATAAAAAATACCTCAGCTGGATCTGCGGGGCGCTGTTTGTTATCGCGGTAACGATCATCTCGCGCGGCACTCTCTATGAGCTACGGTGGCGCGGCGACTTCGCCGACACCTGGTATGTCTACTGCGGGCCGATGGTCTTTATCTGCGCGGTCTCGCTGCTAACGCTGGTGAAAAACAGGCTCAACACACGCCCGCTGCCGGGGCTGGGACTGATCTCACGGCATTCGCTGGGGATCTACGGCTTCCACGCGCTGGTGATCCACGCCCTGCGCACCCGCGGCATCGAGCTGCCCTGGCCAGTACCGGATATCGTGTGGATTTTCAGCGTGACGGTGGTGATTAGCCTGCTGTTGTCGATGGCCCTGCAACGCGTTGATACGCGTCGGTTTGTGAGTTGATAACGCCCGGCGGCGCGTGCGCTTGCCGGGCCTACGGATCATGACATCAACGGTAATAACTGCTGATAAATTTTACGGAAGGTCTCGCGCCGGGGCGCATAGTCCCGATGGCGTGCTGCATCCGGACGATGGGCCTGCTCCAGCGGCAGCTGTGGGAGAAGATCGGCCAGCGGCGTCTCGGGGTTAACGGCAATCTGCGCTAGCCGGGCCGCGCCCAGCGCCGGACCGACGTCCCCTCCGGTGCGGTAGTCGAGCTGCTGGCCGCTAATATCCGCCAGCATCTGCCGCCAGTAAGCGCTTCGCGCTCCGCCGCCGATCAGGGTGATGCTCTTCGGCGTGACGCCGCAGGCATGCACCGCATCCATCCCGTCCGCCAGCGCGTAGCCAACCCCCTCCAGCACCGCCCGGGCCAGCTCGCGCTGTCCATGCTGATGCGTCAGGCCAAAGAAAACGCCCTTCGCCTGCGGATTGTTGTGCGGAGTGCGTTCTCCGGAGAGGTAGGGTAAAAACCAGAGATCGCCTGCGCGCTCGTCCGCCTGCTCCGCCGCGGTAATTAGCTCAGAGACCGAACCCAGCCCGGTGAGCGCTGCCGCCCAGTCGAGGCAGGAGGCCGCGCTGAGCATCACCGACATCAGGTGCCAGCGATCGGGCAGCGCATGACAGAAGCTATGCACGGCGCTCTCGGGCTTGCTAAGAAAACCATTGCTGACCGCGAAATAGACGCCTGAGGTGCCCAGGGAGAGCATCGCCTGCCCGGCGTCTGCCATGCCGACGCCGACCGCGCCCGCGGCGTTATCTCCGCCTCCGGCCACAACCGGCACGGCAGGCATCCCCCATCCGGCAGCCACCTCCGGCAGCAGGGGGCCGGTGATCTCACTGCCCTCAAACAGGGCGGGCATGTTATCCCGAGAGAGACCGCAGGCGGCCAGCATCTCATCACTCCAGTCGCGTTTGGCCACGTCCAGCCATAGGGTTCCCGCCGCGTCGGACATATCGCTGGCGTACTCCCCGGTCATGCGCAGACGCAGATAATCTTTCGGCAGCAGCACCTTCGCTACCCGGGCAAACACCTCCGGCTCGTGGCGCTTGACCCACAGCAGCTTGGGTGCGGTAAAGCCGGGCATCATCAGGTTGCCGGTGATCTGCCGTGAGCCAGGCACCGCCGCTTCCAGAAGGGCACACTCCTCTGCACAGCGACCGTCGTTCCACAGAATGGCCGGACGCAAAATGCGGTCGTCGCGGTCCAGCAGCGTTGCGCCGTGCATCTGCCCGGCAATGCCGATGGCCTTTACGCCGGACAGCGGCTGCTGCTGTGCCAGCGCCGTTAACGCGCGATCCGTCGCTAGCCACCACTGCTCGGGATCCTGTTCTGACCAGAGCGGATGCGGGCGTGAGACGGAAAGCTTCTCGGTGTGCGAAGCCAGCATCTCGCCCTGCTCGTTCAGCAGAATGGCTTTTACACCCGACGTGCCTAGATCGATGCCGATATACATAGCAGTGACTCCCTTGAAAACGCCGGGCGGCACTGCGTTTGCCCGGCCTACAGGATCGTAGGCCCGGTAAGCGCAGCGCCACCGGGCATTGCTGACTATTTATCAAAAATATAGTGGTTAACCAGGTTCTCCAGCAGCTCCTGATGACCGCTCTGGTGCTGCGGGGCCAGGTTTTGCTGTTCAGCGTACTTCGCCAGCTCGGTCAGCGTAAGCTGCCCTTTCAGGATCTGCTGGCCCAGCTCACCATTCCAGCCCGCATAGCGTTTCGCCACGCGCTTATCCAGCTCGCCATCTTCAATCATGCGTGCCGCCACCTTCAGCGCCAGCGCCATCGTATCCATCGCGCCAATATGGCCGTAGAACAGATCGTATTTGTCGGTGCTCTGGCGGCGCACCTTGGCGTCAAAATTCAGGCCGCCGGTGATAAAGCCCCCTGCCTTCACGATCTCATACATCACCAGCGCGTTCTCTTCGACGCTGTTTGGGAACTGGTCCGTATCCCAGCCCAGCTGCATGTCGCCGCGGTTGGCGTCAACGGAGCCAAAAATGCCCAGCGCAATGGCGGAGGCGATTTCGTGATGGAAGGAGTGTCCGGCCAGCGTGGCGTGGTTAGCCTCGATATTGACCTTGATCTCTTTCTCAAGGCCAAACTGCTTGAGGAAGCCGTAGACCGTGGCCACGTCATAGTCGTACTGGTGTTTGGTTGGCTCCTGCGGCTTCGGCTCGATCAGTAGCGTGCCCTGGAAGCCAATTTTGTGTTTGTGCTCGACCACCATCTGCATAAAGCGGCCAATCTGCTCCCGCTCCTGGCGCAGATCGGTATTGAGCAGCGTTTCGTACCCTTCCCGGCCGCCCCACAGCACGTAGTTTTCACCGCCCAGCTTATGGGTAGCGTTCATGGCGGTCACCACCTGCGTTGCCGCCCAGCTAAAGACCTCCGGGTCCGGGTTGGTCGCTGCGCCCGCGCCGTAGCGTGGGTGAGTGAAGCAGTTGGCCGTCCCCCACAACAGCTTCACGCCGCTCTGCTGCTGCTTCTCGGCCAGAATGTCGGTCATGGTGGCAAAGTTATTGAGATACTCCTTCAGCGATGCGCCCTCTGGGGAGACATCCACATCGTGGAAGCAGTAGTAGGGCACGTTGAGCTTGTGGAAAAACTCAAAGGCCACGTCAGCTTTGCGTTTTGCCAACGCCAGCGCATCGCCAGCCTGCTGCCACGGGCGTTCGAACGCGCCGACGCCAAACATATCCGCGCCGGTCCAGCAGAAGGTGTGCCAGTAACAGGCGGCAAAACGCAGATGATCTTCCATGCGCTTGCCCAGCACGAGTTCGTCCGGGTTGTAGTGGCGAAAGGCTAACGGGTTGGCGGTTTTCGGGCCTTCATAGCGAACGCGGTCAAGTTGGTCGAAATAGGCTTGCATATTCAGCTCCATAATCAATTTCTGCGGCAGGGGGGTATCAGTGGCATTAATAGTGGATATTCGACGGGCGTTGCTCAATTACGTTATTTCACACTGCTATTGAGAGAATGCACAAACGTGCGCTGGCTCTCAAATATCCCTCTGGCGGCTTAAAATAAGATCGCGGTCATAAATTAGAAAATAAACCAAAAAACGTAATCAGAAGATAAAAATCTGTAATTGCCAGCCCGCAATAAGATGTTAAAAATTTGCTACGTCTGTCGCTGTGCATGTTTCTTTTATCTCAAGCCCGATAACCCTACAAAAGGTATTAATATTATGAAGATAAAGAACCTTTGCCTTACGCTTTGCGCCTCGCTGCTGCTCGCCAGCGCCGCGAGCCATGCTAAAGAGGTCAAGATTGGGATGGCCATTGACGATCTGCGCCTCGAACGCTGGCAAAAAGATCGCGATATCTTTGTTAAAAAAGCCGAATCGCTGGGGGCGGAAGTCTTTGTCCAGTCGGCCAACGGTAACGAAGAGACCCAGATGTCGCAAATTGAAAATATGATCAACCGCGGCGTTGACGTGCTGGTGATTATTCCCTACAACGGCCAGGTATTAAGTAACGTCGTAAAAGAGGCCAAGCAAGAGGGTATTAAAGTATTAGCCTACGACCGTATGATCAATAATGCTGATATCGATTTTTATATCTCCTTCGATAATGAAAAAGTAGGTGAAATGCAGGCGCAAAGCCTGGTCAAAAAAGTGCCTGAAGGCAACTATTTCCTGATGGGCGGCTCGCCGGTGGATAATAACGCTAAGCTGTTCCGGGCGGGTCAGATGAAAGTATTAAAACCCTATATCGACAGCGGCAAAATTAAAGTGGTTGGCGACCAGTGGGCCGACGGCTGGCTGCCGGAAAACGCATTGAAAATTATGGAAAACGCCCTGACCGCCAACAATAACAAAATCGATGCGGTTGTCGCCTCGAACGACGCCACCGCAGGCGGCGCAATCCAGGCGCTTAGCGCCCAGGGGCTGGCAGGTAAGGTGGCTATCTCCGGTCAGGATGCCGACCTTGCCGGGATTAAACGTATTATGAACGGCAGCCAAACCATGACCGTCTATAAGCCCATCACCGAGCTGGCCAATACCGCGGCCGAAATCGCCGTCGAGCTGGGAAATGGCCAGCAGCCGAAAGCGGACACCTCGTTAAATAATGGCCTGAAGGATGTCCCTGCCCGCCTGCTGACGCCTATCGAAGTGAATAAAGAGAATATCGACGCCACCGTGGTGAAAGACGGATTCCATAAGAAAAGCGAGCTGTAAGCATCACATCCTCCCCCGGCAAAACGGGGGAGCGCCCTCAGGCACTGTTATTCCAACGATTCACGCGGAGCAGGTATGCCTTATTTACTGGAAATGAAAAACATCACCAAAGCGTTTGGCGCGGTAAAAGCCGTCGATAACGTGAGCCTGGCGCTAAATGCTGGCGAGGTGCTGGCCCTGTGCGGTGAAAACGGCTCGGGCAAATCTACCTTAATGAAGGTGCTGTGCGGCATCTACCCGCACGGCAGCTACGATGGCGAGATCCTCTTTGCCGGTGAGCCGCTCATCGCCAGCCATATCCGCGACACTGAACGCCGGGGTATTGCCATTATTCACCAGGAGCTGGCGCTGGTTAAACACCTGACGGTGCTGGAGAACATCTTCCTGGGCGCGGAGCTGACCCGCCACGGGATTATGGATTATGAGGCCATGACGCTGCGCTGCGACAAGCTGCTCAAGCAGGTCAGCCTGGCCATCTCGCCGGATACGCGGGTTGGCGATCTGGGTTTAGGCCAGCAGCAGCTGGTTGAGATTGCTAAGGCGCTCAACAAGCAGGTGCGGCTGCTGATCCTCGACGAGCCTACCGCTTCGCTGACCGAGCAGGAGACGGCGGTGCTGCTGGATATCATTCGCGACCTGCAAAACCACGATATCGCCTGCATCTACATTTCACACAAGCTGAATGAGGTGAAGGCCATTGCGGATCTCATCTGCGTGATCCGCGACGGCAAGCCGGTGGGGATGCGCGACGCAGCGGGCATGAGCGAAGATGCCATTATCACCATGATGGTGGGCCGGGAGCTGACCGCGCTCTACCCGAGTGAGCCACATACGGCGGGAGATGAGATCCTGCGCGTGGAGCACCTCACCGCCTGGCATCCGGTTAACCGGCACATCAAGCGGGTAAACGACGTCTCCTTCTCCCTGCGGCGCGGGGAGATCTTAGGTATCGCCGGGCTGGTGGGGGCCGGGCGCACCGAGGCCGTACAGTGCCTGTTCGGCGTCTGGCCTGGTCGCCATGAAGGCAGCGTATTTATCGACGGCCAGCCGGTGAAGATAAGCAACTGCCAGCAGGCTATCGCCCACGGGATCGCTATGGTGCCGGAGGATCGGAAAAAAGATGGCATCGTGCCGGTGATGGCCGTCGGCAAAAACATCACCCTGGCGGCGCTGGATCAATTTTCCGGCACGCTCAGCACCCTTGACGACGCCGCCGAGCAGCAGTGCATTTTAAATTCGCTGCAACGGTTGAAAGTCAAAACCTCTTCGCCGGAGCTGGCGATTGGCCGTCTTAGCGGCGGCAACCAGCAGAAGGCGATTCTGGCGCGTTGCCTGCTGCTCAACCCACGCATTCTGATCCTCGACGAGCCTACCCGCGGGATCGATATCGGCGCGAAGTACGAAATCTACAAACTGATTAACCAGCTGGTACAACAGGGCATTGCCGTTATCGTGATCTCATCGGAGCTGCCAGAGGTGCTGGGGCTGAGCGATCGGGTGCTGGTGATGCATGAAGGCCGACTCAAGGCCAATCTCATCAATCACCATCTGACCCAGGAACAGGTTATGGAAGCGGCGCTGAGGAGCGAACATCATGTCGAAAAGCAATCCGTCTGAACTGAAGCTCTCCTCCCCGGCTCCCGGGGCGTTTAGCGGGCTAAAATCTCTCAATCTCCAGGTCTTTGTCATGATTGCCGCCATCGTGGCAATTATGCTCTTCTTTACCTGGATGACCGACGGCTCGTACCTGAGCGCGCGTAACATCTCTAACCTGCTGCGCCAGACCGCCATCACCGGCATCCTGGCGGTGGGGATGGTCTTTGTCATCATCTCTGCCGAGATCGACCTCTCCGTGGGGTCGATGATGGGCCTGCTGGGTGGCGCGGCGGCAATCTTTGACGTCTGGCTGGGCTGGCCGCTGCCGCTGACCGTGGCGGTGACGCTGGTGCTGGGGCTGCTGCTGGGCACCTGGAACGGCTGGTGGGTGGCGTACCGCAAGGTACCGTCGTTTATCGTCACCCTCGCGGGGATGCTGGCGTTTCGCGGCGTGCTGATTGGCATCACCAACGGCACCACCGTCTCGCCCACCAGCGCGGCAATGTCGCAGATTGGCCAGAGCTACCTGCCGGATGGTTTTGGCTTTGGCGTCGGCGCGCTGGGGCTGGTGCTGTTTGTACTCTGGCAGTGGCGCGGACGTCTGCGCCGTCAGTCGATGGGGCTGGCCACATCGGCTTCCACGATGGTGGTCGGCAGACAGGCGCTGATAGCGGTGGTGGTGTTGGGTGCGATCTGGCTGCTCAACGACTACCGTGGCGTGCCGACGCCGGTGCTGCTGCTGGTCTTCCTGCTGCTGGCGGGGATGTTTATGGCTACCCGCACTGCCTTCGGGCGGCGGATCTACGCCATCGGCGGCAACATTGAGGCAGCGCGCCTGTCGGGAATTAACGTCGAGCGCACCAAGCTGGCCGTGTTCGCCATCAACGGCCTGATGGTGGCTATCGCCGGGTTGATCCTCAGCTCGCGTCTCGGCGCAGGCTCGCCGTCGGCGGGGAACATTGCCGAGCTGGATGCCATCGCCGCCTGCGTTATCGGCGGCACCAGCCTTGCGGGCGGGGTCGGCAGCGTAGCGGGCGCGGTGATGGGGGCGTTTATTATGGCCTCGCTGGATAACGGCATGAGCATGATGGACGTCCCAACCTTCTGGCAGTACATCGTCAAGGGGGCGATCCTGCTGTTGGCGGTGTGGATGGACTCTGCCACAAAACGCCGCACATAGCGCACAAATTACAGGGATGATCACACTGCCGGGGAAAATCTCTCCGGCTTTGTGCTGAATGTGATAATCAGAAACGGTGATTTTTCAGGAAGAGATCAACATGTTTGCCAAGCGCCACCGGATCACGCTGCTGTTTAACGCCAATAAAGCCTACGATCGCCAGGTCGTTGAAGGCGTTGGCGAATATCTTCAGGCTTCCCAGTCAGAGTGGGACATCTTTATTGAGGAAGATTTCCGTACCCGCCTCGACAATATTAAAGAGTGGCTGGGGGACGGGGTAATTGCCGACTTCGACGACGGCGAGATCGAGCGCGTGCTGGCCGAGGTTGGCGTGCCAGTCGTCGGGGTAGGCGGCTCCTACCATCGCCCAGAGGACTACCCGGCGGTGCACTACATCGCCACCGATAACTACGCTCTGGTCGAGAGCGCCTTTCTGCATCTAAAAGAGAAAGGGGTACACCGCTTCGCCTTCTATGGCCTGCCCGCTGCCAGCGGTAAAGGCTGGGCGGCGGAGCGGGAGCACGCTTTTCGCCAGCTGGTCGCGCAGGAGAAGTATCGCGGCGTGGTCTACCAGGGGCTACAGACGGCCCCTGAGAACTGGCAGCATGCCCAAAACCGTCTCGCCGACTGGCTGCAAACCCTGCCGCCGCAGACCGGCATTATCGCCGTGACCGACGCCCGTGCTCGCCACGTGCTGCAGGTGTGCGAGCATCTGCATATCCCGGTTCCGGAGAAGCTGTGCGTCATTGGTATCGATAATGAAGAGCTGACCCGTTATCTGTCACGGGTGGCGCTTTCCTCAGTGGTGCAGGGCACGCGGCAGATGGGCTATCAGGCGGCGAAGCTGCTGCACCGCCTGCTGGATAACGAAGCAATGCCGCTTCAGCGGCTGCTGGTGCCGCCGGTGCGGGTGGTAGCCCGCCGCTCGACGGACTATCGGTCGCTCAACGACCCGGCGGTGATCCAGGCCATGCACTACATCCGCAATCACGCCTGCAAAGGGATTAAGGTCGATCAGGTGCTGGATGCGGTAGGCATCTCCCGTTCGAACCTCGAGAAGCGTTTTAAAGAGGAGGTGGGCGAGACCATTCACGCGATGATCCACGCCGAGAAGCTGGAGAAGGCGCGCAGCCTGCTCATCTCGACCTCATTGTCGATTAACGAGATCTCGCAGATGTGCGGCTACCCGTCGCTGCAATACTTCTATTCGGTATTTAAGAAGGAGTACGGCAGTACGCCAAAAGATTATCGGGATCGCTATAGCGAGATAGTGATGTAAGCAAACAAAACGCCCGGCGGCGCTCTGCTTGCCGGGCCTACCTGTAAAAGCGTAGGTCGGGTAAGCAGAGCGCCACCCGACCATAACGGACTATAAGATTACATATGCGCTGCAATTAACCGCTGATTGTCCTGATACATGGCAAACAGGTAGCTGTTATAGCGCTGACCCTGCGTCGAATAGCCGCTGAGTTTGTGGATCATGTTACTGGCGGTCACTTCCTGATCCGCTTTACGCAGCTGCGCACGGGATTTACGGAACGACGCGTACGCCGGGTGGGTGTTGAGGTTAGCCGCGTAGGCACCCACCGACTCTTTTACCGAGTCAAACTGGGAGTAGCCTTTCACCTTGCCCGGGCCGTTGTTACAGCGACCTTTTGCACACTTCATGCCGAACAGGTTGTTGTTGCTGCGCGCCAGCTTTGACGTTCCCCAGCCGCTCTCGGCCGCCGCCATAGTGGCAACCATGCTGGCAGGGATAATGTCGACGCGATCCAGCAGCGTATTCCACGGAATGCGGCGGGTATTACCCGACCAGCTCACCTTGTAACGCGTAGCAATATCTTTCAGACGCGCACGCTCGGTCGGCGACCAGCGATTGTCGTACTGTTTAGAGATCAGCCAGTTGCGCTCAGCGGTAATCGCAGCATTTTGGCTAGTGATGTAGGGCATAACCGTCCGGAGAAACGCCTTTTTCCTTGGTGTTCCGGAAGGGTATTTTCGCAAATCAGGAAGTGAACTGCTCTTTGCACTATTGCGAGAATACTCTTGTTTACTGCTTGCCAGCTTACTACTAACTGTTTTACTGCTAACCTTTTTACTACTGCTTAACGTTTTACTGTGCTTATGACTGCTTGTGTGGGCTTTATAACTCGTTGTCTCTGCGTGCGTTTTCGCAATCGCCTCACCTGAAAATGCCGCGGTGAGTAACATGAGTATCGCAGCCCCATATCGTCGAATGGGAGTCGATATCATTAGGTCTCCTGGTCGGATTGATGCATTCCAACACCTTATTTTTACAAGATTTTGAGAGCGGAATCTCAAATTGTATCAAAAATACCCCTCGGGAGCACCCTAAGAAATAGTCCATTTCCTAATTGGTGTCATCAGCCAAACGGGTCTATAGAGGCAAAAATAGTCAAAAACTGTGTGGCCTCTCGCAAATTTCCGCTTAAATGTGAAGCAGATCGCTCAGCCTTTGACCTCCGCCCCGGCAAACGCCCGGCAGGGATGAGTTTGCCCAGCACAACGGGTGGCACACTAATGGAAACCCTGGAGAGGATGCCACTATGCAACGCTGTGCCCTTGCGCTTTTACTGCTTCCCATCACCGCCTGGTCCGAGTGGACCGCGCCCGGTTTTCCTGCGTTCACCGCTAACGGCAGTGGGGTTTACCACAGTGAGGCCACGTTCAAAAAGGGTACCACTCCTCTTACCTTAAAAAGTGACAATGCGTGCTGGCAGCCCGCCAGCGCGCCCAAGCTTAACCAGATGCTGTCGCTTCAGCCCTGCGCCGGTGACGCGCCGCAGTGGCGCATCTTTCGCGACGGCGACTATGCGCTACAGATAGATACCCGCTCGGGGACGCCAACGCTGATGCTGACGGTTGCCGCTCCACCGGAAGCAGAGACCGACAGCACCGCCCTGCGCCAGTGTCCGGTATGGGACGGCAAACCGCTGACGGTGGACGTGAGTAAAACCTTTGCAGAAGGTAGCCAGGTACGTGACTTCTATAGCCAGCAGGTTGCCACGGTGAGCGGAGGAAAAATTACGCTCCAGCCCGATGCCAAAAGCGGCGGCCTGCTGCTGCTTGAGCAGGCCGATACGCCTGCGGATGTTCCCTTTAGCTGGCACAACGCTACCGTCTACTTTGTCCTTACCGACCGCTTCGTCAACGGCGATCCGGCTAACGACAACAGCTATGGTCGCCATCAAGATGGCATGCAGGAGATCGCCACCTTTCACGGCGGCGATCTGAAGGGGCTGACCAGCAAGCTGGACTATCTCGCCGGGCTGGGGGTTAATGCGCTGTGGGTCAGCGCACCCTTTGAGCAGATCCACGGCTGGGTAGGCGGCGGTACCAAGGGCGACTTCCCGCACTATGCCTACCACGGCTACTACACCCTGGACTGGACAAAATTGGATGCCAATATGGGCAGCGAGGCGGATCTGCAGGCACTGGTCGACGGCGCGCACCAGCGCGGCATCCGCGTGCTGCTGGATGTCGTCATGAACCACACCGGCTATGCCACGCTGGCGGATATGCAGACTTACCAGTTCGGCGCGCTCTATTTGCAGGGCGAGGAGCGGCAGAAGATCCTTGCCGACAGGTGGACGGAATGGCGGCCCGCCGCCGGGCAGAACTGGCACAGCTTTAATGACTACATCAACTTTAGCGATAAAGCGGCGTGGGAGAAGTGGTGGGGAAAAAGCTGGATCCGCACCGATATTGGCGACTACGACAGTCCTGGCTTTGACGATCTCACCATGTCCCTCGCGTTCCTGCCGGATATCAAAACCGAATCCACCACCCCGTCTGGGCTGCCAGTCTTCTATCAGCATAAGCCCGACACGCGCGCCAAAGAGATCGCAGGCTATACGCCGCGCGACTACCTGACCCACTGGCTAAGCCAGTGGGTAGGCGAATATGGCATCGACGGTTTCCGGGTGGATACTGCCAAGCATGTTGAGATGGCCGCGTGGCAGCAGCTCAAGACGCAGGCAACGGCGGCGCTGGCAGAGTGGAAGCAGGCGAACCCGGAGAAAAAGCGTGACGATGCGCCATTCTGGATGACCGGCGAGGCCTGGGGTCACGGCGTGATGCAGAGCGAATACTATCGCCACGGCTTTGATGCGATGATCAACTTTGATTATCAGGAGCAGGCGGCGAAAGCTACCGAGTGTCTGGCAAATATGGTGCCGATCTGGCAGCAGATGGCGGATAAACTGCAGGATTTTAACGTCCTGAGCTACCTCTCCTCCCACGATACCCGCCTGTTCCGTGAGGGCGGGCAGCGGGCCGCTGAGCTTTTGCTGCTGGCCCCCGGCGCGGTACAGATTTTCTATGGTGATGAATCGGCGCGCCCCTTCGGCCCCACCGGCTCTGACCCGCTGCAGGGTACGCGGTCCGACATGAACTGGCAGGACGTAAGCGGCCAGTCAGCGGCCACCGTCGCACACTGGCAGAAGCTTGGGCAGTTCCGCGCTCGTCACCCCGCCGTGGGGGCAGGTAAACAGTCGCCGCTGGACCTGGCCCAGGGCAGCGGATTTATGCGTGAAAACGGCACAGATAAGATCATGGTGGTGTGGGCAGGGAAACAGAATTAACGTCTGACGGTGAGAGTGTCTTTAGCATAAAAACACGAAGCGCAGCCAGGCCAGCGATTTGCACCGGGCCTGCGCTAGCGTTAAGGTGTGCCAATTTTAAAATCAGACCGACAGATCACCTGCTATGACATTCTCACTTTTCGGCGACAAATTTACCCGCCATTCAGGCATCACGCGCCTGATGGAGGATCTTAACGACGGCCTGCGTACCCCTGGCGCTATTATGTTAGGTGGCGGCAACCCGGCGCAGATCCCGGAGATGACTGACTATTTCCAGAAGCTGCTGGCGGAGATGCTTGCCTCTGGCAAAGCCACTGATGCGCTGTGCAATTATGATGGCCCGCAGGGGAAATCCGAGCTGCTGGTGGCACTCGCCGATATGCTGCGTAGCACGCTGGGTTGGGATATTGCGCCACAGAATATTGCACTGACTAACGGCAGTCAGAGCGCATTTTTCTACTTGTTCAATCTGTTTGCTGGCCGCCGTGCCGATGGAACCACCAGGAAGGTGCTGTTCCCGCTGGCACCGGAGTACATCGGCTACGCGGATTCAGGGCTGGAAGAGGATCTCTTTGTCTCTGCCCGTCCTAATATTGAACTGCTGCCGGGCGGCCAGTTTAAGTATCACGTCGACTTTGAGCATCTGCACATTGGCGAGGAGACCGGTATGATCTGCGTCTCCCGTCCGACGAACCCAACCGGCAACGTCATTACCGACGAGGAGCTGATCAAGCTGGATGCCCTCGCCAACCAGCACGGCATCCCGCTGGTGATCGATAACGCCTACGGCGTGCCGTTTCCAGGCATTATCTTCAGCGAGGCGCGCCCGCTGTGGAACCCAAACACCATTCTCTGTATGAGCCTCTCCAAGCTGGGCCTGCCCGGCAGCCGCTGCGGTATTATTATCGCTAATGAGCAGACCATCTCGGCGATCCGTAACATGAACGGCATTATCAGCCTTGCCCCCGGCGGGATTGGCCCGGCAATGATGTGCGAGATGATTAAACGCAACGACCTGCTGCGCCTGTCGGAGACGGTGATCAAGCCGTTCTACTACCAGCGGGTGCAGGAGACAATGGCCACGCTGCGCCGCTACCTGCCGGAAGAGCGCTGTCTTATCCATAAGCCTGAAGGAGCCATCTTCCTCTGGCTCTGGTTTAAAGATCTGCCGATCACCACCGAGTTGCTCTACCAGCGTCTGAAAAAGCGCGGCGTGCTGATGGTGCCCGGCGACTTCTTCTTCCCGGGTCTCGACAAGCCCTGGCCGCATACCCACCAGTGCATGCGCATGAACTATGTGCCGGATCCAGATAAAATTGAGGCTGGGGTGAAAATCCTTGCGGAAGAGGTGGAGATTGCGTGGCAGGAGCGGACGAATTAACACCGTTGTAGGCCGGGTAAGCGCAGCGCCACCCGGTAAAGCATAGGATTCAGCGACTGGGTAGAACGCGTCTGGCCGCCTCAGCCAGAAAGGCGCTTCGGTTGCTGTAGTCGGGATGCTCACGAACAAAATGATCAATTTTCGTTAGCAATCGCTTCGGCAACGTAATATTGATTCGTTCTGCACGGCCATCAAACTGGTTGATATTAATATCAACCAGTAACCATTGCCCGTCTGTAAAATCAGCAGGATTATTTTTCAGATGCGCTTCTATCGATCCGGGGCCCGGGAGCGTCTCCTGGGTTTCACAAAGTAATTCAAAGTGTGCCGTTAAGGCCTCTTTCGCATCCTGAAAGGCATCATCTAGCGTATCGCCAGCAAAGAAACAGCCCGGCACATCCGGAAAGAAACCACTGGCGCTGCCGTCAGGATCGGCATGAATATAAGCCGGATAAAACATAGAGACTCCTGCATATTAAAGTTTTAAACCAGCCTGACGCCAAATCTGCGCCAGCGTACCGGGTTTAATGTCTTTTCGCGGATGCGGAACCGTCACAAGTCCGGTACGCGTTGGATGACAAAACTGATGATGGCTTCCTCTGACCCTGACCAGCATCCAGCCATGCCTTTTCAAAATCGTAATGACATCCTGGCTCTTCACATCCCTATCCTTCACTGGATTATACACATCATACACACAGTTAATGGCTACAGGATCACAATAGCGCATAACAAAAATGGAAGCAGTCAGAGGATTTTCAGGTTGGAAAGCGATACGAAAAGACACGTTGGAAAGGAGAACGCATTACAGTTTATTGCGAGCGGTCTGGTAAAGAGAGGTAGGCCGGGCAAGCTTGCGCCGCCCGGCTATAGGTAGGAACTCAGAACAGCCCGAGTGGTTTATCCGAGTAGCTCACCAGCAGGCACTTGGTCTGCTGGTAGTGATCCAGCATCATCTTATGGGTTTCGCGCCCGATGCCGGACTGCTTGTAGCCGCCGAAAGCCGCGTGGGCGGGATAGGCGTGGTAACAGTTGGTCCAGACGCGTCCGGCCTGGATGCCGCGACCCATCTTATAGGCCAGGCTGCCGTTGCGGCTCCAGACGCCCGCGCCCAGTCCGTACTGGGTATCGTTGGCTAGCTCCAGCGCCTCCTCCACGGTTTTAAAGGTGGTCACGGCGAGCACCGGGCCAAAGATCTCCTCCTGAAAAACACGCATGTTGTTCTGTCCGAAAAGGATGGTGGGCTCAAGGTAGTAACCCTCTTTCAGCTCGCCCTCCAGCAGCTTGCGCCGCCCGCCGGTGAGCACGTCCGCCCCCTCGTTTTTACCGATATCGATGTAGTTCAGGATGGTCTCCAGCTGCCCCTGGGAGACCTGGGCACCCATCTGGGTGACGGTATCCAGCGGGTTGCCGCTGCGGATGCTCTCTACCCGACGGATGGCACGCTCCATAAAGCGCTCGTAGATCGACTCCTGCACCAGCGCCCGGCTCGGGCAGGTACAGACCTCTCCCTGGTTAAAGGCAAACAGGGCAAAGCCCTCCAGCGCCTTATCAAAGAATGCATCCTCTTCGTCCATCACGTCAGCAAAGAAGATGTTTGGCGACTTGCCGCCCAGCTCGAGAGTGACCGGAATAATGTTCTGGGTCGCGTACTGCATAATCTGCTGGCCCACTTCGGTGGAGCCGGTAAAGGCCACCTTGGCGATGCGCTTCGAGGTGGCAAGATACTCACCAATTTCACCCCCGGCGCCGTTGACCACGTTCACTACGCCCGGCGGCAGCAGATCGCCCACAATCTCCATCAGCAGCAGCACCGAGAGCGGCGTCAGGCGCGCAGGTTTCAAAACGATGCAGTTCCCGGCGGCGAGCGCAGGCGCCATCTTCCAGCTTGCCATCAGCAGCGGGAAGTTCCACGGGATAATCTGCCCAACCACGCCCAGCGGCTCGCGGAAGTGGTAGGCCACCGTCTCGCTGTCTACCTCGCTGATGCCGCCCTCCTGGGCACGAATACAGGAGGCAAAGTAACGGAAATGGTCGATCGCCAGCGGCACGTCGGCCCCGCTGGTTTCACGGATCGGCTTGCCGTTATCCCAGGTCTCGGCGGTCGCCAGCAGCTCCAGGTTCTGCTCCATGCGATCGGCTATCTTCAGCAAAATGGCCGCCCGATCCTGCACGGAGGTATGCGCCCACTTATCTTTCGCCTTATGGGCAGCGTCCAGCGCCAGATCGATATCACGCTTGCTGGAGCTGGCAATTTCACACAGCGGCTGGCCGGTGACCGGGGTCAGGTTCTGGTAGTACTCGCCGTCGGCAGGGGGAACCCAGTCGCCGCCGATAAAGTTTTCATAGCGCGCTTTTAAGGTAAGAGGATAACCGTATTCGCCAGGCTGGATGCGGTTGGCGGGGGGATTGTTTGTCATGGCCGTCTCCTTGCAGGGGTGTCCTTCAAGGGTAGCCGCGGTGGATAAAAAAGAAGCAATCAGATTGCCGCTTTTCGACGCTGTTCACGTATTACCTTACTTTACATTCTCCCGCCTGGCCTGAGCCATAATTAAGCGTATGGAACCGGAAAAGGGAAATACCTATGCACTATTTTATTGGTTTTGATGTCGGGGGAACCCACATCAAGCATGGCCTGATCGACGAGCATGGTAAAGAGCTCTCTTCGGAGGAGTTCGACACGCCTGAGGACGAAGCGTCGTTTAAAAAAGCGTGGAAAGAGGTCGTTGAAACCTATCAGAAGGATCATGAGATTGCCGGTATCGGCGTCAGTTTTCCCGGCCATATCAACGTGCATACCGGCAAGGCGAAGAAAGCGGGCGCGCTGGACTTTATGGATGGCGCAAATCTGCACGATCTCTTCTCGACCCTCACCGATCTGCCCGTAGTGGTGGAAAACGATGCCAACTGTGCGGCGCTCGGCGAGCGCTGGCGCGGTGCCGGGCAGGAATTTGAGAACTTCGTCTGCATCACCGTGGGAACCGGCATCGGCGGCGGGATCATCGTCAACGGTGAGCTGTTCCGGGGTGTGCACTTCCACGCCGGTGAGTTTGGCGTGATCCCGGTCGGCAACAACGGCGAATGTATGCACGAGGTCGCCTCCGGCAGCGGTCTGATGAAAGCCTGCCGCCAGGCGCTGGCGGTCTCCGCCGACGAGCTGCCGCACGGTAAAGAGCTCTTCGAGCGGATGGATAGCGATGTCCATCTGCGCGAGGCCATTAACCAGTGGGCGCTCTTCCTGGCGCGTGGCGTCTATAGCGTCATCTCCATGTTCGACCCCGAGGCGGTGCTGATTGGCGGCGGGCTGAGCGAGCAGGAGAAGGTCTACCAGCTACTCGATCGTCACCTGGAAACCTTCGAGATGTGGGAGGCGCTGCGCGTGCCGATCCACCCCTGCAAGCTGGGAAATCAGGCGGGCAGATTAGGCGCAGTGTGGCTGGCAAAGCAGAAAATCACCCCAGATGAGTAAGTAACACTTGCCAGTTAGGCTGTTGCCCGGCGGCGCTACGCTTGCACGGGCCTACGGTCTGGCGTTTTTTGTAGGCTGGGCAAGCGTAGCGCCGCACGGCATTCAGGCAATAACGGCCGGGCCAGCCGGGAACAGCAGGGCGTCGCGCAGCAGGTGATCGTTGCCGCGTCGGCGGGTAAAGCCGATGCGGTCGAAATATTCGAGGATCTGAATGGCCAGCTTGCGTCCGACGTTGAGCCGGTCGCGGAAATCGGCGGCACAGGTTGATCCGCGCTCGCCGTCCAGCTCACGGATCAGGTTCGCAAAGGCCACAATACGATCGTTACGGTAGTAGCGATCTTTTACGATCGCCACGATCATCCCCTGCTGTGCCGCCTGATGCAGAACACCGCGCATAGCCTGCTCGTCTGCCCCTACCTCCCGCGCCAGGTCACGCACCCACCAGGGTTCATCCGCAAACAGCGTGGCGGCTTTCTGCCAGACAGCCTCCTGCTCAGGAGTGAAGCCCGCTTTATGATCCGGCAGGTGCAGCCAGCCGTGATGGCTGTGGATATCTCTGCTCTCCCGCATCCGCTCGATGAGCGTCAGTACTAACGCCTCGTTCTCCATCGGCAGGGCCATGCGGCGCAGACGCTCGCGGCCTGGCCCCGGCTCGTCCCGGTGCTGCGCATGGTAGGTCGCCAGGGTATCAAGGATCTTGCGCTGCCAGCGGGCGGCGACCGCGGCGCTAATCAGGCTGTTTCCGGCCTGGATCAGCTCTGGGCTCTCGGTCAGTGCCGTCATCCCTTGGGCGTTAAGCTGTCTCTCCCACGCGAACGACGGCAGATCTACCGCGCCGCGGGTCAGGTGCACCGCCAGCACGCTGGCATCGTCACCTGCTGCTGCCAGCGCGGCGATCCACGCCAGGTACTCCGGCTTACGTTTGCCCCGGCGCGGCGGATTGAGCGTGACCACCCGCGCGCCGGCCAGCGTCACGCGGGCAGAGATATCCCGCAGCACCAGCCGATCGTTATCCGCCAGCCACAGCGGCGTATCCAGCACCAGCTCGGCCAGGTTATCTTCGAGCAGCGAGACGCGGCCCGTCACGTGGCTGGCGGCATGGTGAATGTGCAGCGGCTGCCACTGGCCCAGCGGCGCGTGGGTGTGCAGCGCCACGATCAGCCGTGTCACAGGCTCGGGCGGCGCCTCGGCCAGCAGCCAGTCGCCGCGGCTGATAGCCTCTTTTTCAGCATCGCCCGCAATGTTCAGGGCGATACGCTGCCCGGCGTGGGCCTGCTCTACCGGCTGGTTTTGGGCGTGCAGGCCACGCACGCGCATCGGCCTGTTTACCCCGGTGAGCCACAGAGTATCACCTACCCTTACGCTGCCGGAGAGCGCCGTGCCGGTCACTACCAACCCTGCCCCCTTGACGCTAAACGCACGATCGATAGCGAGGCGGAAACGGTGCTCAGCCGTCTGCTCGCGCTCGGGCAGCGCCAGCAGATGCCCACGCAATGCCTCAATCCCAAGGCCCTGCGTCGCGGCGGTAGTAAACAGCGTGGCTTGCGGGTAGCCAAACTCCGCCAGCACGCTGCGCACCTCGGCCTCGACTTCAGCTATCCGCGCCGCGTCCACACGATCGGCCTTGGTGAGCGCCACGGTCAGCGCCGGGTTGCCGGTGAGCTGCAAAATCGCCAGATGTTCACGGGTCTGCGCCATCACGCCGTCGTCACAGGCGACCACCAGCAGCGCCCCATCGATGCCGCCGACGCCTGCCAGCATATTGGCGAGAAATTTCTCGTGGCCCGGCACGTCGATAAACCCCGGCACGCGCCCGTCCGGCTGCGGCCAGTAGGCGTAGCCGAGGTCGATGGTCATGCCACGCTTCTTCTCTTCCGGCAGCCGGTCGGCGTTGATACCGGTGAGCGCCTCCAGCAGCGTCGTTTTGCCGTGGTCGACGTGCCCGGCCGTTGCAATAATCATTTCAGTAACCTGTTCAAAAAGCGGGATTCATTGTCAAGGCAGCGCAGATCGAGCCACAGACGACCGTCGGAGATGCGGCCAATGACCGGCTGCGGTAGCGTGCGCCACTGGGCTGCCAGCGCCTCGAGGCGGCTGCCGCGTCCGTCGCGGGGGGTAAAGGTCAGCGCCGCGCTGGGTAGCCTGTCAACCGGCAGCGAGCCGCTGCCGATTTGCGACTGGCAGGCTTCAACCTGAACCAAAAACTCAGCGTAGCGGCTCTCCAGCGCGGGCTGCAGCCGCTCGGCCTGCTGGCGGATATCGTCCGCGCTGCGGGTCAGCAGGCGCAGCGTCGGCAGCCGTTCGGCCAGCTTCTCCGGATGCAGATAGAGCCTGAGCGTTGCTTCCAGCGCGGCGAGGGTCATCTTATCCACCCGCAGGGCGCGCTTAAGCGGGTGCTGCTGGAGCTTCGCAATCAGCTCGCGCTTGCCGATGATGATCCCCGCCTGCGGGCCACCGGGCAGCTTATCGCCAGAGAAGCTTACCAGGCTGACGCCTGCGGCAATCATCTCCTGCGGCATCGGCTCTTTCGGCAGGCCGTACTGGCTGAGATCGATCAGCGAGCCGCTGCCCAGGTCGGCCACTACCGGTACGTTCAGCGGCAGGCCGAGCTGCACCAGCTCCGCCTCCTCCACCGCCTTGGTGAAGCCGGTGACGGCATAGTTGCTGGTATGGACCTTCATCAGCAGCGCCGTATTCTCGTTCACCGCCTCACGATAATCTTTGGCATGGGTGCGGTTGGTGGTTCCTACCTCATGCAGCATACAGCCCGCCTGACGCATTACGTCTGGAATGCGGAACGCTCCGCCAATCTCCACCAGCTCGCCGCGCGACACCACGACCTCTTTGCCGTTCGCCAGCGCGGCCAGCATCAGCAGCACCGCCGCCGCGTTGTTATTGACGATGCAGGCATCTTCTGCGCCGGTCAGGCGGCAGAGTAGATCCGCCACGCCGCGATCGCGATGGCCGCGCCCGGCCTCATCAAGGGCGTACTCCAGGGTCACCGGGGTACGCATCGCCTCGGCAACCGCGTCGATGGCGACCTCCGCCTGCAGGGCGCGCCCGAGGTTGGTATGCAGCACCGTGCCGGTGAGGTTAAATACCGGCCGTAGGGCGCGGGTTTCATGCTGCGCCAGTCGGCTCTCGGTTGCCGTCGCCCAGTCCGCGCACCAGGCGGGCAGCGTCTGGGTTTCACGCACTGCAAGACGGGCCTCATCCTGAAGCTGGCGCAAGGTATCTACGACGCGGCGGTGACCGAAGGTGTCGACTAAGGCAGCAAACGCGTCGGCACGCAGCAGACGATCGGTTGCCGGGATCTGGCTGAAAAGTGAGCGTGATTCAAGGGTCATGACAAAGCCTGCAGTAGATTACCCCTCCCGTCGGAGAGGATTCGACGTGAAGGGGGATTGTACAGCGTACCGGCGCAGGCTGTCAGTATCGTGAGTTAGGACTTTGGCGGTTCGGTGCGGGCAAAGCTTTCTCGCTGGAACAGGGTCTCCACCAGTTTCACCAGCTGCGGCCTGTCCACGCACCAGCCGGGCGAGACGCGGCGGAAGTTGATATAGCCGATGGCGCAGGCCACGGCGATAGTGGCAACGTTAAGGCTATCCGGCTGAATATCGCCCTCGCTGACGTGCTTTTCCAGCATGTCCAGCGCCCGGCTAATTTTCTCCCGCTGGCGCAGCAGCTCGGTTTCCGACTGCTGGGCTGCCGGTCGAGCCTGCTCGCGCACCGAGACCAGCGCGGCGTCCATCACCCCATCGGCCAGGGCCTCTATCTGGCGCAGCTTCAGGGCGGCTTTCGGCTCCTTCGGCAGCATAGCGGGCGCAGCGTCCAACAGTTCCAGCCAGGCGGCAATTATTGGCGAGTCGTACCAGACCTCCCCCTCGTCGGTAACCAGCGCCGGGACTTTGCCTAGCGGGTTATAGTTCGCAACGCCGTTTTCGCCGTTGTAGGGGAACTCATTTACAAATTCAAAGGTGATCCCCTTTTCCAGCAGGATAACGGAGATTTTGCGTACGTAGGGGCTGGTGTAGCTGCCGATAAGTTTCATTATCTGATCCTGTCTACCCACAAAAAAGTAATTATGGATCAGCGATGAAAAAAAGGCAGGTGATGCCTGGCACATTCCTGCCTTTTGAGATTAATGGTCAAGGTAGAGGTAGTGCATCCAGCTGGTCATCCGCAGCAGCACTTTGCGCATCACTGAGACGTGGTGAAAGTGATCGGAATAGACCGCGACCTGGGCATAGATGCCGTCCGGCAGGGCGTCCACCTCGGCATTGGGTTCCAGCTCAATGGTGCCCAGCACGCCGTCGGTACCGGGCACCACCGTCAGCGACTGCAAGACGCCCTGCGCCTGATAGGAGCCGCCCGGCACCACGGGCAGGATAGTGGTTAGCTTGCCCTTAAACACCTGGCCAGGCAGGGCGTTGAACACCACCTCCGCTTCGTCGCCCGGCTCAAGGCGCAGCAGGGAGTTCTGGCGGAACTGGGCCACAATCTGCCGCTTCTGCTGGGGAATAAAGACCATCACCGGACGCAGAGGCAGCGCGGCGGCGTAGGTTCCCGGGCGGATCAGCACCTGAGTAACATAGCCATCGCTCGGGGCGCGGATCACCGTCTGCTCAAGGTTATATTTTGCCTCGGTCAGCTGCGCCCGCAGGCTAACGATCTGCGACTGTTCGCCGTTGACCATGCTGTCCAGCTGGCTCTGGATCTGCACCTGGTCAGCCACAGAGGTTTTTACCATCGCATCCTGGGCAAGGTAGTTCTGCCGCGCATTGTCGATATCGCTTTCAGAGAACGGATTCACCCTTGCCCGGCTGCCGCGCACGTAGCGCTGGTAGTCTTTATAGAGGCGGTCGCGTTCGGCCGAGACGCGCATAGTATTGGCCTGGGCGCCCGCCAGCTGCGCCTTGAGCACGTGGATATTATGGGTAGCCGTCACCAGGTCAGCGTTAAGCCTGTCGACCCTGGCCTGATACCGCACAGGATCGAGCTTAAAAAGCACGTCGCCCTTTTTAATCAGCTGGTTTGATTTATCCGTTACCTCACTGACGATACCGGTGACCTGCGGCGTAATCGGAATCGAGATCACTGCCTTCTGCGCTGTAAAGGTATAGGGGTGGTTGTAGTTCATGAGCAGGATCAGGGCGCTGACGAGAAATATGCCTCCCAGCGCCGCCGTGGAGAGCGTCCACTGATTCACCGGAATGCGGAATATTTTAAATATCGCCCAGGCAAGAGCGACATAGGTTAAGACGATCAGCAGATCCATATACTACTCCCCCGCTCGGGTTTGCATTCGCTTCAGCTCTCTTTCCAGCGCCTCGACGCGCTGGTGCAGCTGTAGCTCACTGCCGCCGCTAACGTGGGACTGCATCCCCCACCCGCGCTCCGGGCGGTAGAGCGTGGCCCAGATCCAGAGAAAGGGCCACAGCACGTGCAGGGTAAAGAGGCTCACCCAGCCTGCAATATGAATCGCATCGGCATGAGGATGGTTGCGGGCTTTGGCAATCCGGTAGGGAATGTCATGAATAATAATGATGCCGTAGAAGAGCACCAGGAAGACGAAAATCAGGATGCCGAGCGCAAAATAATTCAGGAACATAGTGTTGACCTCGAATTTACGCTGAGAAGATGTTGCTGACTTACAGTATTGCCGAGCCCCGTAATAAGAAGTTGCTGCCGCTCACGTTAAGAAAAGTCCAGGTGAAAATTTCTTGTGATCTAAATCACAAATGAATAACAAAGTAACGACATATAACTGTGATTAACATCACATTAACAGCTACCTGTCGTCTTTTTTTTAGCCGCTGTTCTTTTTTTACACCTATGATTTGTGATCTGAATCACACCTAAGTAGGGCGTGATCCCCATATTAGTGTGATATTCATCACACTATAGGGCGTCATCTGGACAGTTCCTCGATTCAGTGCCAGATTCGCCACACAGAACATGGGTTCGGCTACCTCTGCCGCCTCGTTAACAAAAAAAGTTGGGCTTCCGCCCTGCGCGACAGCAAACATAAGAAGGGGTGTTTTATGTCATCCGATATCAAGATCAGAGTGCAAAGCTTTGGTCGTTTTCTCAGCAACATGGTAATGCCCAACATTGGCGCATTTATCGCCTGGGGTATTATCACCGCGTTGTTTATTCCAACAGGGTGGTTGCCTAACGAAACGCTGGCAAAACTAGTCGGCCCAATGATTACCTATTTGCTGCCGCTGCTGATCGGTTACACCGGTGGTCGCCTGGTCGGTGGCGATCGCGGCGGCGTGGTCGGTGCCATCACTACGATGGGCGTTATCGTCGGTGCGGATATGCCGATGTTCCTCGGCGCAATGATTGCCGGTCCGCTGGGTGGCTGGGCGATTAAACGCTTTGACGTCTGGGTTGATGGCAAGATCAAGTCCGGCTTCGAAATGCTGGTGAACAACTTCTCCGCGGGCATCATCGGTATGATCCTCGCGATTCTGGCGTTCCTCGGCATTGGCCCGGCGGTAGAAGTGCTCTCTAAAGCCCTGGCCGCTGGCGTTAACTTCATGGTTGTCCATGACATGCTGCCGCTGGCCTCTATCTTTGTTGAACCGGCAAAAATCCTGTTCCTCAATAACGCCATCAACCACGGTATCTTCTCGCCGCTGGGTATCCAACAGTCCCATGACATCGGCAAGTCTATCTTCTTCCTGATTGAAGCAAACCCGGGTCCGGGGATGGGCGTCCTGCTGGCGTATATGTTCTTCGGTCGTGGCAGCGCGAAACAGTCTGCGGGCGGTGCAGCTATCATCCACTTCCTGGGCGGTATCCACGAAATCTACTTCCCGTATGTGCTGATGAATCCGCGCCTGCTGATTGCCGTTATCCTTGGCGGTATGACCGGCGTGTTTACCCTGAGCGTGCTGAACGGTGGCCTGGTCTCTCCGGCTTCTCCTGGCTCTATCCTCGCCGTGCTGGCGATGACGCCGAAAGGTGCCTACTTCGCTAACATTGCCGCTATCGTTGCTGCGATGGCTGTTTCTTTCGTGCTCTCCGCCATTCTGCTTAAAACCAGCAAGGTGAAAGAAGAGGACGATATCGAAGCGGCAACCCGTCGTATGCAGGATATGAAAGCGGAATCCAAAGGCACGACCACTGCCGCTGCTGGAACGCCGCTGGCGGCGGGTGCGGTCTCTAACGACCTGAGCCACGTGCGCAAAATCATTGTGGCCTGCGACGCCGGGATGGGTTCAAGCGCAATGGGTGCAGGCGTGCTGCGTAAGAAAGTGCAGGATGCTGGCCTGACCAACATCTCCGTCACCAACAGCGCGATCAACAACCTGCCGGCAGATGTAGACGTAGTCATTACCCACCGTGACCTGACCGAGCGTGCGATGCGCCAGGTTCCGCAGGCGCAGCACATTTCGCTGACTAACTTCCTTGACAGCGGCCTCTATACCAACCTTACCGAGCGTCTGGTTGCGGCCCAGCGTCATACGGACAACGAAGCGAAAGTGCGCACCAGCCTGCAGGACAGCATTGACGAGAGCAACAGCCATCTGTTCAAGCTGGGCGCGGAGAACATCTTCCTGGGCCGCACCGCGAGCCATAAAGAAGAGGCGATTCGCTTTGCCGGTGAGCAGCTGGTAAAAGGCGGCTACGTGCAGCCGGAGTATATCGACGCCATGCTGGAGCGTGAAAAACTGACCCCAACCTACCTGGGTGAGTCTATCGCGGTTCCGCACGGTACGGTTGAAGCGAAAGATCGCGTGCTGAAAACCGGCGTCGTGTTCTGCCAGTACCCGCAGGGCGTGCGCTTTGGCGAAGAGGAAGATGACATTGCCCGTCTGGTCATCGGTATCGCTGCACGTAATAATGAGCACATTCAGGTGATTACCAGCCTGACCAACGCCCTGGACGATGAGTCCATTATCGAGCGCCTGGCGCATACCGATAGCGTTGAAGAAGTGCTGGCGCTGCTGAACAAGTAAGCCCTCCTCCCCTCTCCCTTTGCGGAGAGGGTTTGGGTGAGGTCAGAGCCTCACCCCAGCCCTCTCGGGTAAAAACTTAATGAAGGTTAATACTATGAAAGCATTACATTTTGGCGCAGGTAATATCGGACGTGGCTTCATCGGCAAACTGCTGGCGGACGCTGGCATTACCCTGACGTTCGCCGATGTGAATCAGACGGTGCTCGACGCCCTGAATGCCCGTCATAGCTATCAGGTTCATGTAGTGGGTGAAAATGAGCAGGTTGATACCGTCTCCGGCGTCAACGCGGTAAGCAGCATCGGTGATGAGGTGGTCGATCTGATCGCCGACGTGGATCTGGTGACCACGGCGGTCGGCCCGGTTGTGCTGGAGCGCATCGCCCCGACCATTGCTAAAGGACTGGCGAAGCGTAAAGCCCAGGGCGTAGAGGCCCCGCTGAACATTATCGCCTGTGAGAACATGGTGCGCGGCACCATGCAGCTGAAGGGCCACGTTTTTGACATCCTGGCCGATGAAGACAAAGCGTGGGTTGAAGCGCACGTTGGCTTTGTCGACTCGGCCGTAGACCGCATCGTTCCACCGTCGGCCTCTGCCACCCACGATCCGCTGGAGGTCACCGTTGAGACCTTTAGCGAGTGGATTGTCGACAAGACCCAGTTCAAGGGCGCGCTGCCGAATATTCCAGGCATGGAACCGACAGATAATTTAATGGCGTTTGTAGAGCGTAAGCTCTTCACCCTGAACACCGGTCATGCTATAACCGCGTACCTTGGCCGCCAGGCGGGCCACCAGACCATTCGCGACGCTATTCTTGATGAGAAGATCCGTGCGGTGGTGAAGGGAGCGATGGAGGAGAGCGGCGCGGTGCTGATCAAGCGTTACCAGTTTGATGAAGCCAAGCACGCTGCCTATATCGAGAAGATCCTCGGCCGCTTTGAGAACCCGTACCTGAAGGATGACGTTGAGCGTGTAGGCCGTCAGCCGCTGCGTAAGCTGAGCATCGGCGACCGTCTAATTAAACCGCTGCTCGGCACCCTGGAGTACGGCCTGCCGCACGAGAACCTGGTCAAAGGGATCGCCGCTGCCATGCATTACCGCAGCGAGCAGGATCCGCAGGCGCTTGAGCTGGCCGCGCTGATTGACGAAAAAGGCCCGCAGGCTGCGCTGGCGCAGATCTCTGGCCTGGAAAGTACAAGCGACGTTGTCGCCGAAGCGGTTAACGTTTATAACGCTCAGGCATGATGCCCTACCCGGCGCGGGGTGAACCTCCGCGCCCGAATATAAGATTGTCGGATATGCAGGCAATAATGGAAGAAACCCAGGCCTTTGAAAACCGTGTGCTTGAGCGTCTGAATGCTGGCAAAACCGTCCGAAGTTTCCTCATCGCCGCCGTTGAGCTACTCACGGAAGCGGTGAATATTCTGGTACTTCAGGTGTTCCGCAAAGACGACTATGCGGTGAAATACGCCGTGGAGCCGCTGCTGGAGGGCGATGGCCCGCTGGGCGATCTCTCCGTGCGCTTAAAGCTGATCTACGGCCTCGGCGTGATCAGTCGTCACGAGTATGAGGACGCCGAGCTGCTGATGGCCCTGCGTGAAGAGCTGAACCACGACGGCAACGAGTATGGGTTTACCGATGACGAGATCCTCGGTCCCTTTGGCGAGCTGCACTGCGTCTCTGCCCTGCCCCCTCTGCCCCAGTTTGATACCAGCGACGCTAACCTCTACGCCATGCAGAGACAGCGTTACCAGCAGGTGGTACGCTCCACGATGGTCCTCTCCCTGACCGGGCTGATCTCTCGCATCAGCCTGAAAAAAGCCTTTCAGAAGTAACGTTGCGCACATTAGTGTATCCTTTGCAGTAATTCCCCTGTTTTTAGAGTCATCTGTTATGAAAGAAATCGAAAAGAACGAAATTAAACGCCTGAGCGATCGCCTTGATGCCATCCGCCACCAGCAGGCTGCCCTGTCGCTGGTTGAATCTGCCGACAAGTACGCCGAGCTGGAAAAAGAGAAAGAGACGCTGGAAGCGGAGATTACTCGCCTGCGCGAAGTACACGGCCAGAAGCTGAGCAAAGAGGCGCAGAAGCTGATGGATCTGCCGTACCGTCGGGCGATTACCAAAAAAGAGCAGGCCGACATGGGCAAGCTGAAGAAGAGCGTCCGTGGACTGGTGGTGGTGCACCCGATGACTGCGCTGGGCCGCGAGATGGGCCTGAAAGAGATGACCGGCTTCGCGAAGACCGAGTTCTGATTTTTTTGCCGGGTAGCGCCATGCCTGCCCGGCATATCCTCTAATTGGCCCTACCAATCCCTGAACCAACCGCCCTGCGCTTCACACTTCCACGATTTCCACTTACAAACTCATTGCTGAAACATAACATCTGGTTAACCATTTGTTGTCATAAACCCTACACAACCCAATTGGCTGGACCACTTTTACACTGACCGTGACGCAGAGATGAGCGCAGACTCACCGCCGATCGGCCTGAAGGGTCCCAGGAGAGACGCAATGAGCCTGTGGCAACAAAACTACGATCCGGCTGGTAACATCTGGCTGTCGAGCCTGATCGCATCCCTGCCCATCCTGTTCTTCTTCTTTGCGCTGATAAAGCTCAAGCTGAAGGGCTACCTTGCTGCAACGTACACCGTTGCTATCGCTCTGCTGGTAGCGCTCTTTTTCTATAAGATGCCGGTCGATCGCGCGATGGCGTCGGTGGTGTATGGCTTCTTCTACGGCCTGTGGCCAATTGCATGGATTATTATTGCCGCGGTGTTCGTCTACAAAATCTCGGTCAAGACCGGGCAGTTTGACATTATCCGCTCGTCCATCCTCTCTATTACGCCAGACCAGCGCCTGCAGATGCTGATCGTTGGCTTCTCCTTCGGCGCGTTTCTTGAAGGGGCGGCGGGCTTTGGCGCGCCGGTGGCGATCACTGCTGCACTGCTGGTGGGGCTGGGCTTTAACCCGCTCTATGCCGCCGGACTGTGTCTGATCGTCAATACCGCGCCGGTGGCCTTTGGCGCGATGGGGATCCCGATTCTGGTGGCCGGGCAGGTCACGGGACTGGACAGCTTCGCGATCGGCCAGATGGTGGGTCGTCAGCTGCCGTTTTTAACCATTATCGTGCTGTTCTGGATCATGGCGATTATGGACGGCTGGCGCGGCATTAAAGAGACCTGGCCAGCAGTCATGGTAGCGGGCGGCTCCTTCGCCATCGCCCAGTACCTGAGCTCTAACTTTATTGGTCCCGAACTACCAGATATCATCTCCTCGCTGGTGTCGCTGGTCTGCCTGACGCTGTTCCTGAAACGCTGGCAGCCGGTGCGCATCTTCCGCTTCGGCGATATGGGCGCGTCGCAGGTCGATGAGTCCCTGACGCGTACCCGCTATAGCGCCGGGCAGATTATCAAGGCGTGGTCGCCCTTCCTGTTCCTCACCGCGACGGTGACGCTGTGGAGCGTGCCGCCGTTCAAAGCGTTGTTTGCGCCGGGCGGGGCGCTGTACGACATGGTGATCAACATTTCGGTACCGTACCTGGATAAGCTGGTGGCCCGTATGCCGCCAGTGGTCAACGCGGCAACGCCCTATGCGGCGGTTTATAAATTCGACTGGTTCTCGGCGACCGGTACGGCGATCCTGTTTGCCGCCCTGCTCTCCATCGTCTGGCTGCGGATGAAGCCCGCGGCGGCGGTGCAGACCTTCGCCAGCACGCTGAAGGAGCTGGCCCTGCCTATCTACTCCATCGGCATGGTGCTGGCGTTCGCCTTTATCTCGAACTACTCCGGTCTCTCCTCGACGCTGGCGCTGGCGCTGGCCCATACCGGCAACGCCTTTACTTTCTTCTCGCCGTTCCTCGGCTGGCTGGGGGTGTTCCTTACCGGCTCCGATACATCGTCAAACGCCCTGTTCGCCGCCCTGCAGGCGACGGCCGCGCAGCAAATTGGCGTCTCGGACGTGCTGCTGGTTGCGGCCAATACCACCGGCGGCGTGACCGGGAAGATGATCTCTCCGCAGTCCATTGCCATTGCCTGCGCGGCGGTGGGGCTGGTGGGTAAAGAGTCGGATCTGTTCCGCTTTACCGTGAAGCACAGCCTGATTTTCACCTGCATGGTGGGGATTATTACCACCCTTCAGGCCTATGTCTTAACCTGGATGATCCCGTGATCGTCATGCCTAAACGCCTCTCCGATGAGATAGCCTCTCGCGTGCGGGCGCTGATAAAAGAGCAGCAGCTGGAGGCGGGCATGAAGCTGCCTGCCGAGCGCCAGCTGGCGGCGCAGCTTGGCGTGTCGCGCAACTCGCTGCGTGAAGCGCTGGCTACGCTGGTCAACGAAGGGGTACTGCTGAGCCGTCGCGGCGGCGGCACCTTTGTGCGCTGGCAGCACGACGACTGGTCTGAGCAAAATATTGTCCAGCCGCTGAAAACCCTGCTGGAGCACGATCCCGACTACAGCTTCGATATACTCGAAGCCCGCCACGCCATCGAGGCCAGCACCGCCTGGCACGCGGCGATGCGCGCCACCGATGCCGATAAAGAGAAGCTTCGTGCTTGCTACGAGGCTACCCAGAGCAAGGATCCGGACATCGCCTCGCAGGCGGACGTGCGTTTTCATCTGGCGATCGCCGAAGCCTCACATAATGTGGTGCTGTTGCAGACCATGCGCGGCTTCTTCGATCTGTTGCAGTCGTCGGTTAAGCAGAGTCGCCAGCGCATGTATCAGGTTCCGCCTGTGTTCGCCCAGCTTACCGAACAGCACCAGGCGGTGCTCGACGCTATCCTGGCCGGCAACGCCGAGGCCGCGCGCAAGGCGATGATGGCGCATCTGGGATTTGTCCATACCACTATCAAACAATTTGATGAAGATCAGGCCCGGCAGGCGCGCATCACCCGCCTGCCGGGCGATCCCGACCCTACCAGGGAGAACAACACATGATTATTTCTGCAGCCAGTGATTACCGCGCAGCGGCTCAGCGCATCCTGCCTCCTTTCCTGTTTCACTACATCGACGGCGGCGCGTACGCGGAATATACCCTGCGCCGCAACGTTGAGGATCTCGCCCAGGTTGCTCTGCGCCAGCGCGTGCTGAAGAACATGGCCGACCTGAGCCTGGAGACCACGCTGTTTAATGAAAAGCTCTCTATGCCGGTCGCTCTTGCACCGGTGGGACTCTGTGGAATGTACGCCCGCCGGGGCGAGGTGCAGGCCGCTGCCGCTGCCGATGCGAAAGGTATTCCGTTTACTCTCTCTACCGTCTCGGTCTGCCCGATTGAAGAGGTGGCCCCCACGCTGAAGCGCCCGATGTGGTTCCAGCTCTATGTTCTGCGCGATCGCGGCTTTATGCGCAACGCCCTGGAGCGAGCCAAAGCGGCGGGCTGCTCGACGCTGGTCTTTACCGTTGATATGCCGACGCCGGGGGCACGCTACCGCGATGCCCACTCCGGCATGAGCGGTGCCAACGCCGCCATGCGCCGCTACTGGCAGTCGGTAACCCATCCCCGCTGGGCCTGGGACGTGGGCCTGCACGGCCGTCCGCACGATCTGGGAAATATCTCCACCTATCTTGGCAAACCAACCGGGCTTGAAGATTACATTGGCTGGCTGGCGAACAACTTCGATCCCTCTATCTCGTGGAAGGACCTGGAGTGGATCCGCGAATTCTGGGACGGCCCGATGGTGATCAAAGGGATCCTTGATGCCGAAGATGCCCGCGACGCGGTGCGCTTTGGCGCGGACGGCATCGTGGTCTCGAACCACGGCGGCCGCCAGCTGGATGGGGTGCTCTCCTCGGCACGGGCGCTACCTGCGATTGCCGATGCGGTGAAGGGCGACATCACTATTCTGGCCGACAGCGGGATCCGTAACGGCCTCGACGTGGTGCGAATGATAGCCCTCGGGGCGGACAGCGTGCTGCTGGGCCGGGCCTACCTCTACGCGCTGGCGACCCACGGCCAGGCAGGGGTAGCGAACTTGCTGAACCTGATCGAGAAAGAGATGCGTGTGGCGATGACCCTGACCGGGGCGAAATCCATTAAGGAGATCACCCGCGACCTGCTGGTGCAGAACGTCGAGCACGAGTCGGTATTTGAACCGGTGAAGACCGGCGACGCGGCGTAATTTAAGCGTAATTCTGCTATGCTGCCCCGCGTTATTGAGGGGGCACCATGCTGAACATCGTCTTATTTGAACCGGAGATCCCGCCGAACACCGGGAATATCATTCGTCTTTGCGCCAATACCGGCTTCCGCCTGCATATTATCGAACCGATGGGTTTTACCTGGGACGATAAGCGCCTGCGCCGTGCGGGGCTGGATTACCATGAGTTCACCGCCGTGCAGCGTCACGCTGACTACGCGGCGTTTATGGCGGCGGAAAACCCGCAGCGCCTGTTTGCGCTCACCACCAAGGGCACGCCTGCGCACAGCGCGGTGAGCTATCAGGAGGGCGACTATCTGATGTTTGGTCCCGAGACCCGCGGCCTGCCCGCGACGATTCTGGATGCGCTGCCGCCTGAGCAGAAGATCCGCATCCCGATGATGCCGGACAGCCGCAGCATGAATCTGTCTAACGCGGTGTCGGTAGTGGTGTATGAGGCCTGGCGTCAGCTGGGGTACGCCGGAGCGGTGCTGCGCAGCTAAGGTTTCGCCGGGTGGCGCTACGCTTACCCGGCCTACATGACGTGCGCGGATTAAATTCCGTCGCCGTACTCGAACCCGTGATGGGCAGCGAAGTGCTGATCCATATCCATCGCGGGCTTGTCCGACTCTGGCTTACCAACAATGCGAGCCGGGACGCCTGCGGCGGTGGTATGGGGCGGAACAGGCTGCAGCACCACCGAGCCCGCGCCAATCTTCGCCCCGCGTCCGACTTCGATATTGCCGAGGATTTTTGCCCCCGCGCCAATCATCACCCCTTCACGAATTTTCGGGTGACGATCGCCGCTGGTTTTGCCGGTCCCGCCAAGAGTAACGGATTGCAGAATCGAGACGTCGTTTTCAATCACCGCCGTTTCACCGACGACGATGCCGGTTGCATGGTCAAGCATGATGCCGCGACCAATCCGCGCCGCCGGGTGAATATCGACCTGGAACGAGACCGAGACCTGGTTTTGCAGGAAGATGGCCAGCGCGCGGCGGCCCTCTGCCCACAGCCAGTGTCCGATGCGATAGGCCTGCAGGGCATGGAAACCTTTCAGGTAGAGCAGCGGCGTAGAGTATTTATCTACCGCCGGGTCACGGGTACGCACGGCTTGAATATCGCAGGCGGCGGAGGCGATCATCTCCGGATCGGCGGCGTAGGCCTCTTCGACCACTTCGCGAATAGCGATGGCGGGCATAATGGGCGACGCCAGCTTGTTGGCCAGCATATAGCTCAGCGCGCTGCCAAGATTTTCATGCTTAAGTAACGTCGCGTGATAGAAACTGGCCAGCATCGGCTCACAGTCCGCCAGCGCCCGGGCTTCGGCTTTAATATTATTCCAGACCAGATCCAGCTCTTCACACGGCATTGCATACTCCAGACGTAATAAAAGAGACCGGCCAATCTACGTTGGCCGTGTCCATTTAGATGATTTGAAATTACTGACTGCTACGCTCGTCCTTGCGCGTGCGCCCTAACAGAGTTAATGCTGCCTCGCGCGCGTTTTTACCGCAATACAATACTTGAAATATCTCCTCGGTAATTGGCATTTCGACACCAAAGCGGTGTGCCAACTCGCGGACCTCTTTCGTATTGCGGTAGCCTTCTACCACCTGGCCAATCTGCGTCTGGGCCTGCTGCACGTCCATGCCCTGGCCGAGCATCATGCCAAAGCGGCGGTTACGGGATTGGTTATCGGTACAGGTCAGTACCAGATCGCCTAAACCTGCCATCCCCATAAAGGTTTCGGGTGCCGCACCCAGCGCAGCGCCGAGGCGTGACATCTCCGCCAGCCCGCGGGTAATCAGCGCGGTACGGGCGTTGGCACCAAAGCCGATGCCGTCTGACATGCCCGCACCAATGGCGATGACGTTTTTCACCGCGCCGCCGAGCTGCACGCCGATAAAGTCCGGGTTGCTGTAGACGCGGAAGCTTTTGCCGCAGTGCAGCAGCTGCTGGAGATCTTCAGCAAAGGCGCTATCCGTTGAGGCCAGCGAGATGGCCGTTGGCAGGCCCGCCGCCAGCTCTTTCGCAAAGGTTGGCCCGGAGATCACCGCCAGTGGAATGGTATCGCCCAGCGCTTCACGCGCCACGTCCTGCAGCAGGCGGCCCGTCTCGGCTTCCAGCCCTTTGGTGGCCCAGACGATACGCGCATCGTCGCGCATTAGCGGCTTGATCTGACGCAGCACGTCACCAAACACGTGGCTTGGCACCACCACCAGAATATTGCGGCTGGCCTGCAGAGCGGTCGCTAAGTCGCTCTCAAGATGCAGCGTGTCGGGGAAAGGCACATCGGGAAGGAACGCGGCATTGCAGCGATCGTGCTGCAGGGTCGCGATATGTTTTGGATCGTGCCCCCAGAGAATAACCTGGTGGCCATTTCTTGCCAGGGTGATGGCAAGAGCGGTGCCGTAAGAGCCGGCACCGATCACAGTCATATGAGCATTAGGTGTACTCATCAGGCATCCTGATGTTCTTCAGTACCTTCACCAGCCTGCTGCTGCAAATAGTTCATGAACAGCGCATCAAAGTTGACCGGCGCAAGGTTCAGCTGCGGGAAGGTACCGCGAGAAACCAGGCTGGTGATGCATTCGCGGGCGTACGGGAACAGAATGTTCGGGCAGTACGCGCCCAGGCAGTGCGCCATCTGGTTGCCTTCGATACCACCAACGGAGAAGATACCTGCCTGCTGCACTTCGCACAGGAACGCGGTCTCTTCGCCCAGGCTTGCGGTAACGGTCACGCGCAAGACCACTTCGTATACATCATCAGCCAGCTGGCTGGACGCGGTATCCAGATCCAGTTTCACTTCTGGCTGCCAGTCTTTCTGGAATACATGAGGCGCATTTGGCGCTTCAAAAGAGACATCCTTGGTGTAGATACGCTGGATCTGGAACGTCATTTCGGTGTTATTTTGTTCTGACATGAGAAAAGCCCTTAGTAATATACTCAAACGCCTTAGCGCAACAGGGGATCGAGTCCACCACGCGCATCCAGCGCATACAAGTCGTCACAGCCGCCAATGTGCTGTGCATCAATAAAAATCTGCGGCACGGTCGTACGGCCACTACGTTGAATCATCTCTTCACGCTTCACGGCATCGCCGTCAATCGGCAGCTCCGCGTAGGTCACGCCTTTGCTGCTCAGCAACGCCTTTGCACGATGGCAAAACGGGCAGGTTGCTTTGGTATAGATTTCAATGTTGGCCATAACGCTTCTCCAGATTATTTACCGCGAACCAGCGGTAGGTTTTCGCCGCTCCAGCCTGCAACGCCGTCCTTCAGCACATAAACCTGTGTGAAGCCCGCGTTGACCAGCGCGCTGGCAGGCTCCTGCGCCTGCATGCCAGAACCATCTACAACAATAATGGGTTTGCTTTTGTGTTTATCAAGCTCACCTACATTATTGGCTTTAATTTCGGCTGGCAGCAAATTCACCGCGCCGGCGATATGCCCTTTGCGGAAATCATCACGCTGACGCAGATCGACAACCACGGCCTCTTCTTTGTTAATCAGACGCGTCGCTTCACCACGGGTGATCACTTTCACTTTGGATGTAAGGCCTTTGAAGGTGGTGAACAGCACCGCCCCCAGTAACACAACCCACGCGATACAGAGGATGGGGTGACGGCTAACAAATTGCATAATTTCTTGCATGGGGGGTAACAGCTCCCGACTCAGTGAATAAAAAAACCAGGATGGGAGTATACCTGTGCAGTGTGGCAAATACAGCCAGCGAGCAACAAGGAATGCATTTTCTGCGTACCGGCACGAAAAAAAGCGCTATAAGCCGCCCCAATCGGCACTTTCCCGGTGCTTTTCTTTGATCTTCTGCGGCTATTTAATCGATTCAGTCGTAGTAAAATCAGGCAAATTTTTGTCTTATGAGCTTGAGGGTTGTCGCAATGTCGGTTACTAAAAAACCTATGGTACTGGTGATTCTGGATGGCTACGGCTACCGCGAAGATCAGCAGGATAACGCTATTTTTAACGCCAAAACGCCGGTGATGGACGCCCTGTGGGCGAAACGTCCGCACACGCTGGTGGACGCATCCGGCCTCGAAGTGGGCCTGCCGGACCGCCAGATGGGTAACTCAGAAGTGGGCCATGTCAACCTGGGCGCGGGCCGCATTGTTTATCAGGATCTCACTCGCCTGGACGTCGAGATTAAAGCGCGCACCTTCTTCAGCAACCCGGCGCTGGCGGGCGCAGTGGACAACGCCGTGGCACAGGGCAAAGCAGTGCACATTATGGGCCTGCTCTCCGCCGGCGGCGTGCACAGCCATGAAGATCATATTCTGGCGATGGTTGAGTTGGCCGCGGCACGTGGCGCAGAGAAGATCTACCTGCACGCGTTCCTCGATGGCCGTGATACCCCGCCGCGCAGCGCAGAGTCCTCCCTCAAACGCGTTGAAGAGAAGTTTGCCGAGCTGGGTAAAGGCCGCGTCGCCACGCTCATTGGCCGCTACTACGCTATGGACCGCGATAACCGCTGGGATCGCGTTGAGCAGGCCTACGATCTGATGACCCAGGCGAAGGGCGAATACCAGGCCGACACCGCCGTGGCGGCTCTTCAGGCCGCCTACGCGCGTGACGAGAACGACGAATTTGTGAAGGCGACGGTGATCCGCGCTGAAGGCCAGGCCGACTCTGCCATGCAGGATGGCGACGCGCTGATCTTCATGAACTTCCGTGCCGACCGCGCCCGTGAGATCACCCGCGCCTTCGTCAACGCCGACTTTGACGGCTTTGCCCGTAAAAAAGCGGTCAAGCTGGGCGAGTTCGTGATGCTGACTCAATACGCTGCTGACATCAACGCGTCCTGCGCCTACCCGCCCGCCTCGCTGGCCAACACCTTCGGCGAGTGGATGGCGAAGAACGACAAAACCCAGCTGCGCATCTCTGAAACGGAAAAGTACGCGCACGTCACCTTCTTCTTCAACGGCGGTGTAGAAGAGCCGTTCAACGGGGAAGATCGTATCCTGATCAACTCGCCGAAAGTGGCAACCTACGACCTGCAGCCGGAGATGAGCTCTGCAGAATTAACTGAAAAATTGGTCGCTGCCATCAAGGGCGGTAAGTACGACACCATCATCTGCAACTATCCGAACGGTGATATGGTCGGCCATACCGGCGTGTTTGAGGCTGCCGTTGCCGCCGTCGAAACGCTGGACAAATGCATTGCTCAGGTTGCCGATGCGGTAGAGTCTGCAGGCGGCCAGCTGTTGATTACCGCGGATCACGGCAATGCCGAGCAGATGCGCGACCCGGCCACCGGCCAGGCCCATACCGCTCACACCAACCTACCGGTTCCGCTGATCTACGTTGGTGGTAAATCGGTTAAAGCAGTCAGCGGCGGTAAACTTTCGGACATCGCACCGACCATGCTGAGCCTGATGGGCATGGAAATCCCGCAAGAGATGACTGGCAAGCCGCTGTTCATCGTGGAATAATCGCTCCCCATGAGGGGAAAGGCGATTTTTTCAATCACATGGGCCGGCACTGTCCGGCCACTGTTCTGTGCCAGCGCACTTAGCGCTGGCGTTTTGCTATGCGCTTTTCCCGCCCACGCGGACGATCGCGACCAGCTAAAATCGATTCAGGCCGATATCGCCAGCAAAGAGCGGGCGGTACGCCAGCAGCAGCAGCAGCGCGCTACGCTTCTGGCGCAGCTTAAAGAGCAAGAGGAGGCGATCTCCGCCGCCGCCCGTAAACTGCGTGAAACCCAAAGCACCCTCAACGAACTCAACAAGCAGATTGACGCCATGAATGCGTCAATTGCCAGGCTTGAGCAGCAGAAAGCCAGTCAGGAGCGCAACCTGGCGGCCCAGCTCGACGCCGCATTTCGCCAGGGCGAGCACTCTGGCGTCCAGTATATTTTTAACAGCGAAGAGAGCGCCCGCGGCGAGCGCATGCAGGCCTATTACGGCTACCTGAACCAGGCACGTCAGGAGACCATCGCCCAGCTTAAGCAGACTCGTGAAGAGGTCGCTGTGCAACGGGCTGAACTGGAAGAGAAGCAGAGCCAGCAGCAGACGCTCCTCTATGACCAGCAGGCCCAGCAGGCGAAGCTGGAGCAGGCGCGTAACGAACGTAAAAAGACCCTCACCAGTCTGGAAAGCTCTATTCAGGCAGGCCAGCAGCAGCTGAGCGAAATGCGTGCCAACGAATCTCGTCTGCGCAACAGCATTGCCCGGGCGGAAGCCGCTGCGAAGGCGCGGGCGGAGCGCGAGGCCCGCGAGGCCGATGCCGTTCGCGATCGCCAGCAGGAGGCGTCACGTAAGGGCACCACCTATAAGCCCACCGAGAGCGAGCGTTCGCTGATGTCACGCACCGGCGGTTTAGGCTCGCCGCGTGGACAGGCCTACTGGCCAGTACGCGGTACTATCCTGCATCGCTATGGCGAGCAGCTGCAGGGCGAGCTACGGTGGAAAGGGATTGTTATCGGCGCCTCCGAAGGCAGCGAGGTGAAAGCCATTGCTGATGGACGGGTGATCCTCGCCGACTGGCTACAGGGCTACGGTCTGGTCGTCGTTATTGAGCACGGGAAAGGCGATATGAGCCTTTATGGCTATAATCAGAGTGCACTGGTCAGCGTCGGAACACAGGTTCGCGCGGGCCAGCCGATTGCCCTCGTGGGCAGCAGTGGCGGTCAGGGCCGTCCGTCACTCTATTTTGAAATTCGTCGTCAGGGTCAGGCGGTTAATCCACAACCGTGGTTGGGAAGATAAGTTTTGCTTCAGTTTCGTCGTCTGTTTCTCGCGATTATGACGCTTCTGCCGTTTATTGTTCCGGCGCACGCCGGCAAGCTCTCCATTGTTATTGATGATTTCGGCTATCGCCCGCATACGGAAAACCAGGTGCTGGCGATGCCCGCCGCGGTTTCCGTTGCTGTGCTGCCCAACGCGCCTCACGCCCATGAGATGGCGACCAAAGCGCATAACAGCGGCCACGAGGTCCTGATCCATCTGCCGATGGCCCCGCTGAGCAAGCAGCCGCTGGAAAAAGATACCCTTCGCCCGGAGATGAGCAGCGCCGAGATCGAACGCATCATTCGTGACGCCTATGGCAAAGTGCCCTATGCCGTGGGCCTGAATAACCACATGGGCAGCGCCATGACCTCAAGCCTGTTTGGCATGCAGAAGGTGATGCAGGCTCTGGAGCGCTATAACCTCTACTTCCTCGATAGCATGACCATCGGCAACAGTCAGGCGATGCGCGCCGCCGCCGGGACGGGCGTGAAAGTGATCAAGCGTCGGGTATTTCTCGACGATACGCAGAACGAAGGGGATATCCGCCGCCAGTTCAACCGGGCGGTAGATCTGGCCCGTCGCAACGGCTCGGCGATTGCCATCGGCCATCCTCACCCGTCTACCGTGCGCGTGTTGCAGCAGATGCTCTACAGCCTGCCGAGTGATATCACCCTGGTACGCCCGAGCAGCCTGCTTAACGAACCGCAGATTGATACCTCAAGACCGAACCTGACGCCGCCTGGCGGCAACGGCCAACCCGCCGCGCCGCGCAATCCGTTCCACGGCGTGAAGCTGTGTAAACCGAAGCAGCCTCTGCAACCGGTCTACGCCAGCCATTTCTTTACCGTGCTGGCTGAGAGCATTAGCCAGAGCTCGGTCACGGCCTGGTTCCAGCAGCAGTGGCAGGGTTGGGGTCAACGCTAACCGAGATTTAAGGCTCTGCGGGCGATACGGTGGTGCGACAGCGTTTTATCGCGCCACTTGTAGAGCCGCAGCGACCAGAGCAGCGCCTGGTAGGCCATCTTGACGCTACGCACGTTGGTCAGCATCCGGCGGTACATCCCCGAAGTGAATACCTCGGCGATCATGCGTTGCTGAGTGAGGGTATCCGGCTCTTTACGCAGGGCATGGAACACGCGCAGCGCCTCGTAGGTAATCTGCTGGCGGAACTCAGGATAGATAGGGATACGACCCGCATAGTCGCTGTTCAGCTTCTCCAGCAGGCGGGTGATCTTGATGTAGTGCCGCTGATAGGCAAGGTTCTTCTCTCCCTGCCGTTTCATATGGCTGACGGAGTTATCGTGCTGATAATACCGGTACAGCGACTCTTCGGTGTACCTGACGCGCCGGGTATTAAACATAAACTCGGTGCTCCAGATAATATCCTGATGATGCAGGCCCGGTACGAAGCGGATCCGGTGCTGTTTGATCAGCTCGTGGCGATAGACCCCCATCCACAGCACGTGCGTCCAGCGGCGTGACTTCAGCCCCATCCGCAGCCAGTCCGGCCCGGTGAGTACGCCCGTCGAGCGCAGGCGGCTGGTAGGGATGGATTGCCATACCTTACCCGTGGCGCGCGAACTCCAGTCGGCGTTGCACTGGGCTACATCCAGGTCGTCCTCCATTGCCATCGCCATCAGTTTTTCGTACATGGTGGGATAGACTTCATCGTCGGCGTCGACAAAAGCAATGTAGTCTCCGGTTGCTATGTCCAGCGCCCGGTTGCGGGCGACGGAGACACCGGAGTTTGCCTGATGCAGCAGGCGAATGTGGGGGTACGCTTCAGCGTAAAATTTGGCGATCTCCACGGAGTTATCCGTCGAGCCATCGTTAACAATGATGATCTCCAGATCGGTCCATGTCTGGGCGATCAACGACTCCATGCAGGCTTTAAAATCGTTCCCGGCGTTGTACAGCGGGATGATGACGCTCAGCTTTTTTGTAGGGGTTGTCATGGGATAATCAATCCATCTCTTAGAGTATCCCTCCCTTTTACCAGCCGATTATTAAGATAAGGTTAAAAGCTGCACAATTAAGAGAAGCCAGGCTTTTTGGGCCTGGCTTCTGTGAATGCTGGCGAGGATCAGTTCCAGCTCAGGATCACTTTCCCGGACTGGCCAGAGCGCATGGCGTCAAAGCCCTGCTGGAACTCATCGATGCTGAAGCGGTGGGTAATGATCGGCGTGAGGTCCAGTCCGGACTGGATCAGCGCCGCCATTTTATACCAGGTTTCAAACATCTCACGACCATAGATACCCTTGATAAACAGGCCCTTGAAGATGACCTTGTTCCAGTCGATAGACATCTCCGACGGCGGAATACCCAGCAGCGCAATGCGGCCGCCGTGGTTCATGGTATCGAGCATCGTGCGGAACGCCGGCGGTGCGCCGGACATCTCAAGACCCACGTCAAACCCTTCGGTCATGCCCAGCTCGGCCATCACCTCATCCAGGCTCTCGGTGGCGACGTTAACCGCCCGGGTTACGCCCATTTTGCGCGCCAGATCCAGGCGGTATTCGTTGACGTCGGTGATCACCACGTGGCGTGCGCCAACATGCTTCGCCACCGCCGCCGCCATGATGCCGATAGGCCCCGCACCGGAAACCAGCACGTCTTCACCCACCAGATCGAAAGAGAGCGCGGTATGCACAGCGTTGCCAAACGGATCGAAGATTGAAGCCAGCTCGTCAGAGATGTTGTCCGGAATTTTAAAGGCGTTGAAGGCCGGAATAACCAGATACTCGGCAAAGGAGCCGGGGCGGTTAACGCCGACGCCGACGGTGTTACGGCAGAGGTGGGTGCGGCCACCGCGGCAGTTACGGCAGTGCCCGCAGGTAATGTGGCCTTCACCGGAGACGCGATCGCCGATTTTAAAGCCTTTGACCTCCTGGCCAATCCCGACCACTTCGCCAACGTACTCATGACCTACCACCATCGGTACCGGAATGGTTTTTTGTGACCACTCGTCCCAGTTATAGATGTGCACGTCCGTACCGCAGATCGCGCTTTTGCGGATCTTGATCAGCAGATCGTTATGGCCCACCTCTGGCTCTGGCACATCGGTCATCCAGATCCCTTCCTGTGGTTTCAGCTTGGATAACGCTTTCATCTCTTGTCCTCAGGCAATCACGCCAAGTTGTTTACCAATGCGGGTGAAGGCCTCCACCGCACGTTCAATCTGTTCAGGTGAGTGGGCCGCCGACATCTGGGTGCGAATGCGCGCCTGGCCTTTCGGCACCACCGGGAAGAAGAAACCGGTCACGTAGATCCCCTCTTTTTGCAGCTCGCGGGCAAAGTTCTGCGCCACGACTGCATCGCCCAGCATCACCGGAATAATGGCATGATCGGCGCCGGCCAGGGTAAAGCCCGCGGCGCTCATTTTTTCGCGGAACAGGCTGGCGTTAGCCCACAGCTTTTCCCGTAGCGCCGCGCCGGACTCCAGCATCTCCAGCACCTTGATGGAGGCGCTGACGATCGCCGGGGCCAGCGAGTTGGAGAAGAGATAGGGGCGCGAGCGCTGGCGCAGCCACTCCACCACCTCTTTACGGGCCGCCGTATAGCCGCCGGATGCGCCACCGAGCGCCTTGCCCAGCGTGCCGGTGATGATATCCACCCGGCCCATCACCTCGCAGTATTCGTGGGTGCCGCGCCCGTTGGCGCCAACAAAGCCCACCGCGTGGGAGTCGTCGACCATCACCAGCGCCTCATACTTATCCGCCAGGTCGCAGACGCCCTTCAGGTTGGCGATGACGCCATCCATAGAGAAGACGCCGTCGGTGGCAATGAGTACCTGACGTGCGCCCGCGTCGCGCGCCTCCTGCAGACGTGCCTCCAGCTCCTGCATATCGTTATTGGCGTAGCGATAGCGTTTGGCTTTGCAGAGGCGGACCCCGTCGATGATGGAGGCGTGGTTCAGGGCGTCGGAAATAATGGCGTCCTCCGCGCCCAGCAGCGTTTCGAACAGGCCGCCGTTGGCGTCGAAGCAGGAGGAGTAGAGAATGGCGTCCTCCATGCCGAGGAACCCAGCCAGCTTCTGCTCAAGGACTTTATGCGTGTCCTGGGTGCCGCAGATGAAACGCACAGAAGCCATGCCGAAGCCGTGGCTGTCCATTCCGGCCTTCGCCGCGCTGATGAGATCCGGATGGTTCGCCAGACCGAGGTAGTTGTTGGCGCAGAAGTTGATCACCTGGCTGCCGTCGGCAACGGTGATATCGGCCTGCTGGGCCGAGGTGATAATGCGTTCTTCTTTAAACAACCCTTCCGCCCGGGCGGTTTCAAGGTCGCTGTTCAACCGTTGGTAAAAATCCCCACGCATTGCAATTCTCCAGACTGGGCAAATTTCAGCACATCTTACCGAAAGCATTACGCTGATACGAGATGATGCCGCACCGGTTATCGTTTTTGCAGCACAAATCACGTACGGGTGGTTGGGATCGCGGCGAAGGGCTGAAGGGTCGGCAATGTGATGGTATGATAAAGGTATTCATGCCTGAGATTGTCTCAGCGCATCCACATTTAAAGGTTACAGTTATGATTATCGTTACCGGCGGCGCAGGCTTTATCGGCAGCAACATTGTCAAAGCGCTTAATGACAAAGGCATCACCGACATTCTGGTGGTCGATAACCTGAAAGATGGCACCAAGTTCGTCAACCTGGCCGATCTGAACATCGCCGACTATATGGATAAAGAGGATTTCCTCATCCAGGTCATGGCGGGCGAAGAGTTCGGCGACGTCGAAGCCATCTTCCACGAAGGCGCATGCTCCTCCACCACCGAGTGGGACGGCAAGTACATGATGGATAACAACTATCAGTACTCCAAAGAGCTGCTGCACTACTGCCTGGAGCGCGATATTCCGTTCCTGTACGCCTCCTCTGCGGCCACCTACGGCGGACGCACCAGCAACTTTATCGAGTCCCGCGAGTATGAGCAGCCGCTGAACGTCTATGGCTACTCCAAGTTCCTGTTCGATGAGTACGTGCGCCAGATCCTGCCGGAAGCAAGCTCGCCGATCGTCGGCTTCCGCTACTTCAACGTCTACGGTCCGCGTGAAGGCCATAAAGGCAGCATGGCCAGCGTTGCTTTCCACCTCAACACCCAGCTGAACAACGGCGAAACGCCGAAGCTGTTTGAAGGCAGCGACGGCTTCAAGCGCGACTTCGTCTACGTTGGCGACGTGGCGGCAGTGAACCTCTGGTTCTGGGAAAACCGCGTCTCCGGTATCTACAACCTCGGCACCGGCCGCGCAGAGTCCTTCCAGGCCGTGGCCGACGCCGCGCTGGCGTTCCACAAGAAGGGCGAGATCGAGTACATCCCGTTCCCCGAGAAGCTGAAAGGCCGCTACCAGGCGTTCACCCAGGCGGATCTGACCAATCTGCGTGCGGCCGGCTACGACAAGCCGTTTAAAACCGTTGCCGAAGGCGTAGCGGAGTATATGGCCTGGCTGAACCGCGACGCGTAAGAACCTGCATGAAAATACTGGTGATCGGCCCGTCATGGGTGGGCGACATGATGATGTCGCAAAGTCTCTATCGCACGCTCAAGGCGCGCTATCCCCAGGCGACAATCGACGTGATGGCACCCGCATGGTGTCGTCCGCTGCTGTCGCGGATGCCGGAAGTGAATGAAGCGATCCCTATGCCGCTTGGGCATGGGGCGCTGGAGCTTGGTGCGCGTCGCCGGCTTGGCGTGAGCCTGCGCGAGCGCCGCTACGATCGCGCTTACGTGCTGCCAAACTCGTATAAATCTGCCTTAGTACCTTTCTTTGCCAATATCCCCGTGCGCACCGGCTGGCGCGGCGAGATGCGCTACGGCGTGCTTAACGACGCTCGCGTGCTCGATAAGCAAGCCTGGCCGCTGATGGTCGAGCGCTACGTGGCGTTGGCCTACGATAAAGGCGTGATGGACTCGGCAAAAGACCTACCCCAGCCGCTGCTCTGGCCGCAACTGCACGTAGAAGAGAGCGAGCAGCGCCGCACCTGTCACACCTTCGGCATCCTGACCGATCGCCCTGTTATTGGCTTCTGCCCCGGCGCGGAGTTTGGCCCGGCGAAGCGCTGGCCGCACTATCACTATGCCGAGCTGGCAAAGCAGCTGATCGACGAAGGTTACCAGGTGGTGCTGTTTGGTTCAGCGAAAGATCACGAGGCGGGGAATGAGATTCTGACCATGCTGAGCCTTGAGCAGCAGGCATGGTGCCGTAATCTGGCCGGTGAGACACAGCTTGAGCAGGCGGTGATTTTACTGGCGGCCTGTCGGGCGGTAGTTACCAACGACTCCGGCCTGATGCACGTTGCCGCCGCGCTTAACCGCCCGCTGGTGGCGCTGTACGGTCCCAGCAGCCCGGACTTTACCCCACCGCTGTCGCATAAGGCGCGGGTGATCCGCCTCATTACGGGCTATCACAAAGTGCGCAAAGGCGATGCGGCAGAGGGCTATCACCAGAGCCTAATCGATATTCAGCCTGAGCAGGTGCTGGAGACGCTCAACGGCCTGCTGCTGGATGAAGAAGGCTAACGGATGCGGGTACTGATTGTTAAAACGTCCTCGATGGGTGATGTGCTACACACCCTGCCCGCCCTGACGGACGCTATGCAGGCGATTGCCGGGATCCGCTTCGATTGGGTCGTAGAGGAGGGCTTCGCCCAGATCCCCTCCTGGCACGAGGCGGTGGATCGCGTTATTCCAGTGGCTCTGCGCCGCTGGCGTAAAGCCTGGTTCTCCGATCCGGTGAAGGCCGAGCGGCGGGCGTTTCGCGAGACCCTGCGAGCGGTGCACTATGACGCGGTGATCGACGCCCAGGGGCTGGTGAAAAGCGCGGCGCTGGTCACCCGGCTGGCGCATGGCCTGAAGCACGGCATGGACTGGAAAACCGCGCGCGAGCCGCTGGCCAGCCTGTTCTTCAATCGTCGCCACCACATCGCTAAGCAGCAGCATGCCGTGGAGCGCACCCGGGAGCTGTTTGCGAAAAGCCTGGGCTACAGCAAGCCGCAGACCCAGGGTGACTACGCCATTGCGCAGCATTTTGTCAAAGAGAGTACAACGGGCGCGCCTTACGCCGTGTTTCTGCATGCCACCACGCGGGATGATAAGCACTGGCCAGAAGCCCGCTGGCGGGATCTGCTGGCGTTGATGGCGACGTCGGGGTTAAAGATTAAGCTGCCGTGGGGGGCACCTCATGAAGAAGCGCGCGCCAGACGGCTGGCGGAAGGGTTTGATTATGTGGAGGTACTGCCGCGCCTGAGCCTGGAGAAGGTGGCTCGCGAGCTGGCAGGGGCGAAGATGGTGGTATCGGTCGATACCGGGCTCAGTCATATGGCCGCCGCCCTCGACCGCCCTAACTTCACGCTCTATGGCCCGACCGATCCGGGGCTGATTGGCGGCTACGGCAAGAATCAGCTGGCGGTGCGTTCACCACATGGCGATCTGCAGCAGCTCACCGCAGAGAACGTGTTTAAAACGATAACGCCCTGACAGGGCGTTATTTTTTATGCTTAAGGGCGCGTATTTTTCGCCGCAGCGCCTCTTTAGTACGGATGATCTTATACACCCGGCTACTGCTTTTAATGTTCACGCCAAATTTCCTGCGCAGCGCCAGCAGATCGTTTGCCTGGCACACCTTCACGCTTGCCTTGCAGGAGATATCGATAATGCGGAGAGTGCCGCCAGGCGTCAGGATAAAGTTGCCATAGTGGATATCGTTTGAGGCCAGCCCGTGGCGATGCAGCTCCAATATGCACTCGATGATTTGCGGAATATACTGCTCAGGGTTCTCTACCTCGGTAAGCGGCGTACCTTCAATATACTCGTAGAAGGCGTAGACATCCTGCGTAGTGCGAAAACGGTTTTTTTCGGCAACGAAGTAGAGCTCCTGGAAAACGTGGCAGCCCTCATCCACAGCGCGGTCCATCAGCCTGATTAGGCGTGACTGGAACGGGCCAAATATAAAATTGGCGATCTTCTTCTCAAGCCGCTTATCCCGCTCGCGATCCTCTTTTAGAATATATTTGCGCTTCTCCGAGGCGATAATTGCCACTGACCTGGCGGCACTGCCGCTGGCCAGTTTGCGCACCGGGATTTGGTTATTTTTATACTGCGTAAGCAGGGTGGTGAAATCATCATCGTTGATGCGCTGATAGATCTCAAAACCCTGTTTACGGCTAAACGCCACGCTCATTATTGTTTTCCTTATACCCGCGAACAAAAGCTAGAGAAACGTTTTCACCCGCGCATACACTTCGCTAAGGCTAATTTTATCTAATGCGGAAGCGTAGTGTTGTTCATCAAATGTGGTAAAGGCTTTATAGATAACCGAGTGTAGCTCTGGATCCTGGTAGGGGCCATAGAGCATAGGCGAGGTCACCACGAACATGCTCACGGTTGGGATCTGCATCGCCACCGCCAGGTGCAGAGGGCCGGTATCGGACGTCACCAACAGGCTCATCTTCTTGATCTCCTGCAGCAGGCCGGGAATAGTGGTTTTGCCAATCAGCGGCAAAACGCGATCGTGGTAGCGGGCATCGAGCTGCTGTAGAAACTTATCCTGCAGCGCGACTTCGTTCGGTGCACCAATCAATACAATTTTTACCGCGTCATAATCGTTAATCAGCTGGGTCGCGAGACGGGCAAAATTCTCTGTCGACCAGCATTTGCGCAGGCTCGACGCCCCCATCTGGAAGCCAATATACTTCACCGCCGGATCGCGGGTCGCTTCATCTACCACAACCTCTGCGGGCAGGCGCATCGCCCGGGAGGGCTCATGGCTAAGGAAAGGGGCAATAAGCTCCAGCTTGCGCTGAATAGTATGACCCACAAAATTCTTCAGGCGGCTGGTCGCCCATTTGCTGACCAGGGGAATAGCCTGCTTATCGTTATCGATAAAGACATATTTTGCCCCGGCGCGAAGGGCGCTGAGAAAATCATACGGCGTATGGGAGTGCAGAATAATTGCCGCGTCCGGGCGGCCCTGCTGTTTGATGTTTTTTACCAGCGCTGAGACCGTGGTCAGCTTGTTATCCCAGGCGATCAGGCTATCCCAATCTTTACCCGCCGAAAGAAACTGCACCATTTTTTTATGGCAGATAAGGGTAATATGCGCGTCTGGATACCCCTGGCGGATGGCGTGGATCGCCGGGGAGTTCATCATGAAATCGCCCAGCGCCGTCGAGGAGTAGATAACAATATTTTTGATATTGCGCTTATCTTCCTGGGCGAATTCCGCCTGGGTAGAGGCCAGGCCGTTCTTCCCTGTATACAGCCGCAAAAACAGGTTAACCAGAATTAGCTGTATCTTCTTTCTCAGTGCTCGAATCATTCAGTGAAACCTGTTCTATTAACGCTGTTCCTGCAGACGAATGAAGGCATTATACACCTCATCAACCGGGATGTTGCGGACATCATAGCCCTCACCCTGTAGCAGTTCATGCGGTACGGCCCACGGCGTCCAGAGCCACGCCGCTTTGTTGCCAAATAGCGCAACAATCGGTTTATGCACCCCTGCGGCAATGTGCAGCGCGCCGCCGTCGCTGGTAACAATCTGATTGCACAGCGACATGCCCGCCATCAGCTCGCGGATATTGGCTGTGACGACCGGGATCAGCGACACGCCCTGGCAGTTATCAATGATATAGCGCGCCTTCTCATCATCCCCCGGGTGCAGTTTGTTATCCGCGCTGCCCGGGGACCAGAAGAGCAGGATATGGCACGGCTGCTGAGCAGTAAGCCGCTGCGCCAGAGCGACGAAGTTCTCCACCGGCCAGCGCTGTTCGGGCCGGCGGGAGCTAATCTGTAACCCATAGATCGGCAGGCCGTCATTGGGAAGATTAATCTTCTGCTTAATGGCCGCCGTCTCTTCAGGCCGCACGTACAGCTCCAGCGGGCCAGGCTCAGCGGTGATGCCCAGCGGCTCGGCTAAGCGCGCCAGCAGCTTCACCAGGTGCTCGTTTTGAGTTGACTCCGGCAGCGCGTCGGTCACTTCAGGCGGGCAGTCGTTACCAATAGCGATGATTTTTTTCGCCCCTGCCAGCTTTGCCCACTGCAGCGGACGTTTATCCCAGCGCTCTTTGGCAACAATCGCCACGTCATAGCGTGCGCGGCGCAGATCGATAATGGTTTTTAACCGCTGCCACAAAACGCTTAATGCCGACGTCCCTTTGCTGCGGTGGTGCAGCTTGCTGTAGAGAAATACGTTGCCTACGTGCGGGTTATTATCCAGCACCGGCTTGTTGTAGGTATTGACCAGCAGATCGACCTTGCTCCCCGTTTCGCGGGCAATGGTCGCAATCAGCGGCGTGGTCAGAATCAGATCGCCAATGTTATCGCGACGAATAATCAGAACCTTCATGACGCACTCCCTGGTACGCTGTTTTTATCTTTAGTCACGATCAAGCCAATCATCAGGCCGGTAAAGGCCATAAACTGCTCTAAGAAGTGATCCCTTAACATATTATCTACGCTGGAGCGGAAGAGGAAACTTACCGCCATTAACGATAAAAAGAGACCTGGCATGATTAGCTTTTTAGAAAACGCGTTCCAGCCAACCACAATTAACGAGATAACAAAGCATAACCAGCCCACGAGACCAATAAAGCCGTTTTGCAGCGCAAAATCGATGACGCCGTAGTGGCTATTTTCCTGCTCAATGGTGGGATCGTGGTAAGCCTTCTGTAACAGCACCAGGAAAGCATCTTTTCGTGGGCCCGTGCCGAAGGGGTTTTCGAATACCAGCTTCCAGCCCTGATGGAAAAAGGTTGAACGGCAGGCGTTAGACTCATCCAGCACCCGGCCGGTGCTGTCCTGCAGCGTTGGTCCTTTAAAGCCGTCGTAGCAGCGGTTATCCACTGAGAGGTTCCACCCGGAGACGGCATCCTGGCTCAGGCTCTGCCAGCGTGGATCCTGGGTCCACGAGGTGTAGCCTACGGCGGCAACCATCAGCGCCACCGCGGCCCCAGTTAACAGCATCTTCTTACGATTGTCCCGGCTGAGCATTTTGGCGGCGATAAAAATGCAGATAGAGATAGTGCTGCCAATTAAACCGATCGTTCCCCAGCGGGTATTGACTAACGCAGTGGCGACAAAGCAGATGGCAATGAAAAAGAGCAGCAGGCTGGTTTTAAAGATTAAAAACTTGCGGTGCAGGAACAGACGGGAAAGCAGCTCGGCAAAGAGAATGCCGCAGATGAAGTTAATCTGGAAACTCATCTCGGTGCGCGTGCGGACAATCCAGGTCACGCCCCAGTCAATATAGCCGTTACGCAGGTACATAAAGGCAGTCTGGATGACATGGATAAATATGACGCCCAGCGAGCAGAGCACCACTAAAGAGAGAAAGCGGGTTTTACTCAAGCCACGAAAACAGCTGGCGCTAAAGGAGTAGATAAGCAGGCCGATGAAAAAGAGCAGCCCGGCGCGCAGATATTGCCCCTGCCAGCTGCGGAACATCTGCTTAAGATCCGGGGCAACAAATAACCCGTTCAGCAAGGTAAATGCCAGCAGGCCAGCAAGTATATAGATCGGCATACGCGATGTCGCGTTATGCGCCAGCGGCATGCCCTGCTTTTTAAAATAGAGAAACAGCGTCATTGCCAAACTAAGGTAGATAAACAGGTTGCGGTTGGCAGGCAGATTTGAGTTCTCAATCGGCCAGACGAAGCACAGAACGCAGAAACAGAAAAGCAGAAGCGAGGTGGTCACTTTTTTAGCGGAAAGATTCGCTAAAGACTGAACGGCTATCATATTAAAACCCATCATAAAACTGACAATCAGCTGTAAAAAAGCGCTACAAGTTATTGCGCTGCGAATGCGTTACGATCTTATGAGTCTTACGCTCATATGACGATAGTAACTGCCCTTCACTCTTAAATATCGCCTTCAAATCCGTGGCGAAATAGATCTTCATAAAACGTAAAATATCCCGCTGCGTCAGACCGATATTGACCGAGGAGAAGTAGAGGCCAATAAGGTCTTTATCACGCCAGCGCTGCGGAACACGACGGCGGATCTGCGCCCGGTGCAGGTCGATAATCGACAGTTTTAAATCCCGCTCCTCTCCGGAAAAAGGCAGGTGCAGCAGAAAATGGCATAAATAGCAGTCGCGGTGGTTAACGCCAGCCTGATGCATCTTGCGCACCATCGTAGCAACGCGACGAATCAGCATGCGCTTCACGTGCAGATCGGGCGGATTCACGCGCCAGTCGGCACAGTAATCTTCGAGGCTGATGGTCGGGGTGAGATCCTCGGTAATGATAAACGAGGTCTTAGTCAGCGGATTGGCCCCTTTCTCCCCGAAGCCCACGCCGTGCATGGTGTCAACGCCGCACTCGTGCAGGCGGTGAATAGCGTTCCACTCCCGGTCGGCCCCCAGCACCGGCAGACGCAAAGAGAAAAGATTCTTGACCACCTCTTTTACCGACGTGCCCTGGTGCCACTTCAGGAAGTAGCTCTTGCCGGCCAGCTCAAAGCGGATCGTTCTGCGCGTTTCAAGTTCGCGAAACACATCGCCCTGCAGTTTTTTCACTTCGGCAAAAGCATCTTTACCGCGCCATAAGGTGGCCAGCGGCTCTTTCAGTTCAACCATTCACTTCACCCGTTATCATATCAGCCACCTTTTCCGGCAGGCTGTAGAGATCCTGCGTATCCGCATAGTGACGGGCGTTGGCCGCCCACTCGCTCAGGCACGACGGCGTACTCAGCGCATCGGCCAGCGTCTTGTTCAGTGCTGCCTGCGAAAACGGTTCGTTAATTACTACGCCACAGCGGGCATTCGCTATGTAGGGCGCGTAGCCACAGACCTCGGTGACAATCACCGGTAGCCCTGCCGCTACCGCCTCCAGCAGCACAATGCCCGCCGCCTCCTGTTTTGCAGGGTGCACAAGCAGGTCCGCTGCTGCCATCAGCTCCGCCACGTCGCTGCGTCCGGCAAAGAAGTGTACATTCTCTTTTATGCCCAGCTTTGCGGCAAGGGCAGCGAAGGGTCCAGGTTTATCCTGCCCGACGACAAACAGCAGCGTATCTTGCCGCACGGCATCAGGCAGCGCGGCGATGGCCTCGATAGTGCGCGCCACACCCTTACGGTTAAAATCTGACCCCACCTGCAGGACAAAGTTCTGATCCGCGCCGATGCGGTTTTTTTCCCGGTAGATATGACGGCTATCGGGGATCTGCTGGCTGTATTTGCGATCGGGATAGATGCCGGGCGGCAAAATATGAAAGCGCTCAGGCTCGGTGTGATAGTGGCGCTGGAAATCGGCAATCTGCTTATCCGTCAGCATCAGCAGCTGCGTCTTTTTGCCCTGTTCAAAGGTTGCTCGCTCAAAGGCCGCGTAGTGACGGTAGCGTGACGTCAGACGGTAGAAAAAGCCCTTCTCCTGCGCCACCTTCTCGGCATAGCAGACGTCTGCCGCATAGTAGAGATCGAGGCCTGGCATCTTGTTAAAGCCCACGACCCGCGCCACCGGATGCTGGGCAAGATGCGCTGTTACCCACTGATAGTACTCGGCGTTGCGCCCGTGATTAGTGCGTTTCCTGACCGGAACGACAATCAGCTCAAACTCCTCGGGACACTCGCCCTGCCAGGACTGGGTATAGACCCGTACCTGGTGGCCGCGCCCTGCTACCGTCCGGGCAATGCGCATAAAATCGCGCTGTAGCCCGCCAAACGGGAAGTATTTATAGAGACAAAAGGCAATAATCATAGCGAGCCACCCGCCGACCCGGCAGCGTTAAGCGACGGAAGCAGCTTCCGGGCTGCGGCAATGACCTCCTCCGCAGGGATCACAGAGAGGTAGCGCCGGTTGCGATCGAGCTGGTCACGCGTCGGCATCGGCTGGTAATTCCCGGCCCAGAGCACGACGGCGTCATCTGACCACGGACGCCAGGCAATATGATCGGTTGCGCCAAACAGGGCAATGATTTTGGTTTTTACCGCCGCGGCGATATGCATGGGCGCGGAGTCGACGCCGATAAACAGCGCGGCGTGGTCGATCAGCGCGGCCAGCTCGGGAAAACGCGTTTTCCCCGCCAGCGCGGTGACCGGTCGCGTTGCGCAGGCGCCAGCAATCTCTTCCACACACGCCAGGTCGTCCGCGCCAGGCCCGGAGGTGAGCACCACCTCATAGCCCTGATGATGCAGCGCATCGATAACCTGCGAGAATTTGCTGTTATCCCAGCACTTAAAGGCCTGCCGCGCCGTAGGTTGGATCACCACATAGTGCTCCCCTACCCCAGCAGCGTTCAGCTGCTCGCGCATCGCCTGCCAGTTTTGTCCGGTATAGCTCATGGTCAGCTCGCGGCAATCTTCGGTGATCCCCAGCGGACGCAGGGCCGACAGGTTGCGCTCAACAATGTGATCGCCAACGACAGGCGCATGGTGGGTAAAGCTTTTACGCCAGAAAGCCGCCTGCCGATGGGAGAACGCCTGCGAAATTTTGACGCGGGCAGGCAGGCAGCGCACCAGCGCAGCGACCATCCACTGGTCAGTCAGATTGATGATGAGATCGTAACGGTTGGCGCGCAGCTGTTTGAGCACATCCACAAAGTTGGCGATTTTCTCTCCGGCGTTGGCTTTTTTATTTTTGAGGCCGTAGAGCGCGTTGATCTCTGCATTTTCTGACAGGATGGGGATCGTATCCTGGTAGAGCAGCACGTCGATTTTCGCATCAGGGTAGCGGCGTTTCAGGGTGCTTACGACGGGCGTCGTGAGCAGCATATCCCCATGAAACCGCATTTTTATCAGCAGAATTCTTTGAAATGGCTTTTCCACAAGCGGCTCTTATCCGTTGATGATGACCAGTATAGATAACAATAAGCACGCTACCGCCCAGGCTTACCCGCTGCCCGTGCACCGTAACGCGCCCATTTTTGCGCGCTAGTGTAGCATTTTTTGCTGTCTAAGCCGACACGAATGTTTTTTCAGCAACCCGCTGATTTCAACTAACTTTATAAAAATACTACAAAAAAGTAAGCGATTTAGGATTCATCGCCCGCGGAAGAGGGGATTTGCAGCGAATTCGGCAAAAGTAATGGCATTGATGCAGCTAAATACATAGAATTCCCAGCACATCCATCAGCCAGTTGCGTACTATGCTTCAATTGCTTTACACCACTCTTTTCTACCTGATTCAGCCGTTTATCTGGCTGCGTCTCTGGGTGCGTGGTCGCAAAGCACCGGCCTACCGCAAACGCTGGGGCGAGCGTTACGGCTTCTATAAGAAACCGCTTAAGCCCGGCGGCATTCTGATGCACTCCGTTTCCGTAGGCGAAACCCTGGCGGCCATTCCGCTGGTTCGCGCCCTGCGCCACCGCTATCCCGATCTGCCGATTACCGTCACTACGATGACCCCGACCGGCTCGGAGCGCGTGCTCTCCGCTTTTGGCAACGACGTGCAGCACGTCTACCTGCCCTACGATCTGCCGGACGCGCTCAATCGTTTTCTAAACGCCGTGGATCCGAAGCTGGTGCTGGTGATGGAGACCGAACTGTGGCCAAACCTGATCGCCGCTCTGCACAAACGCCAGATCCCGCTGGTGATCGCCAACGCCCGTCTCTCTGCGCGCTCCGCTAAAGGCTATGCAAAGCTGGGCGATTTTATTCGCACTCTGCTGCGCCGAATCACGCTCATTGCTGCCCAGAACGAAGAGGATGGCGAGCGCTTTATTGCCCTTGGGGCAAAGCGTAACCAGCTCACCGTCACCGGCAGCCTGAAATTTGATATCTCTGTGACGCCGCAGCTTGCTTCCCGGGCAGTGACGCTGCGCCGCCAGTGGGCGCCGCACCGCCCCGTCTGGATTGCCACCAGCACCCACGAGGGCGAAGAGAGCATTGTTATCGAGGCGCACCAGGCACTTTTGCGCGAGTTTCCTAACCTGCTGCTGATTCTGGTTCCACGCCATCCGGAACGCTTCCCGGACGCCATCAACCTGGTGCGTCAGGCGGGCCTGAGCTACATCACCCGCTCATCCGGCGAGGTCCCCTCCAGCAGTACCCAGGTCGTGGTGGGCGATACAATGGGCGAGCTGATGCTGCTCTACGGCATTGCCGATCTCGCCTTTGTTGGTGGCTCACTGGTAGAACGCGGCGGGCATAACCCGCTGGAGGCCGCTGCGCATGCTATTCCGGTGCTGATGGGGCCGCATACGTTTAACTTTAAAGATATCTGCGCTCGTCTGAGCCAGGCGGATGGTTTGATCACCGTTGCTGACGTCGCCTCGCTGAGCAAAGAGGTCGCCTCCCTGTTGACCGATGAAGACTACCGCAACTTTTACGGTCGCCATGCGGTAGAGGTGCTCTATCAAAACCAGGGTGCGCTACAGCGTCTGTTACAATTGCTGGAACCCTATCTGCCACCAAAAGCCCATTAAGGTTTTTATATGCAAAAGCGCGCTATTTACCCGGGCACCTTCGATCCGGTCACCAACGGCCATATCAACATCATCACCCGGGCCGCGGGCATGTTCGATCGGGTTATCATGGCGATTGCCGCCAGCCCGAGCAAAAAGCCGCTCTTCTCTTTGGATGAGCGCGTTGCCCTGGCGCAGGAAGCTACCGCCCATCTTGAAAACGTTGAGGTCATTGGCTTCAGCGATCTGATGGCGAGCTTTGCCCGCGACCAGCAGGCGACCATTTTGATCCGTGGTCTGCGGGCGGTGGCGGATTTTGAGTATGAGACCCAGCTGGCGCATATGAATCGCCACCTGATGCCGGAGCTGGAGAGCGTCTTTCTGATGCCCGCCAAAGAGTGGTCGTTCATCTCGTCATCGCTGGTCAAAGAGGTGGCGCGCCATCAGGGCGACGTTACGGACTTCCTGCCGCCAAACGTGCACCAGGCGCTGATGGAGAAGCTTAAGTAGGATTCGCTACGCCTTACCCGATCTACGGTGAGCAGGGTGCACTGCGTAGGCCCGGTAAGCGTCAGCGCCACCGGGCGTTACTCTGCTGACGCTGCAATGCCGGGCGGCACTGCGTTTGCCCGGCCTACGGTGGGCACGGTGCGGTTTGCAGCTCAGACACATAAACACACTTACAGGTGATAGCAGTATTTACGTGATGCGACTACTTCTGGCAATTGCGGCAGTAGAAGGTCGCGCGCTGGGCGTGCTTGGTCGCCACAATTGGCGTTGCGCAGACGCGGCAGGGTTCGCCTTTACGTCCGTAAACCTGCAGCTGCTGGGCGAAATAACCCGGTTTCCCATCGCTTTGCAGAAAGTCTTTTAACGTTGTCCCGCCCTGCTCTATCGAGCGCAGCAGCACCGCCTTAATCACCTGCACCAGCAGGGCATACTCTTCATAAGAGAGCGACGAGGCGAGTCGGTCGGGATGGATCCCGGCGGCAAACAGCGATTCGCTGGCGTAGATATTGCCCACGCCCACCACCAGCTTGTTATCCATCAGCCAGGGTTTAATGGCGGTTTTCTTTTTGGCGCACTTCTGCTGCAGATACTCTGCATTGAACGCATCGCTGAGCGGCTCCGGCCCCAGGTGCGCCAGCACGTTATGCCCCTCCAGCTCTTTGGTCCACAGCCAGGCACCAAAGCGGCGCGGATCGGTATAGCGCAGCACTTTGCCGTTGCTCATCACCAGATCGACATGATCGTGCTTCTCGGCAGGAAGATCGTGCGGCAGGATGCGCAAGCTACCGGACATGCCGAGATGGACGATGATCCAGCCGTCGGGCAGCTCCAGCAGCAGGTATTTTGCCCGCCGCTGCACGCTCAGCACGGGTTTATCGCTCAGGCGGTGGATCTCGTCGGAAACGGGCCAACGCAGGCGGCCATTGCGTACCACCGCGTGCAGGATAGTTTGACCCACCAGGTGCGGCTCTATACCGCGGCGGCTGGTTTCTACCTCAGGTAATTCAGGCATGTTTCCTCCTTAGAGACGCAGAATGCAAAAAACCCGGCCGAAGCCGGGTTTCTGTACAAGAAAACTAAAACTTATTTAATTTTAGCTTCTTTGTAAAGAACGTGCTGACGGACAACTGGATCGAACTTTTTCAGTTCCAGTTTTTCCGGCTTAGTACGTTTGTTCTTCGTAGTGGTATAGAAGTGACCAGTACCAGCAGAAGAAACCAGCTTGATTTTCTCACGAATACCTTTAGCCATGATTTATTTCCTCTTTAAGTACTTAGTACTTTTCGCCACGGGCACGCAGTTCAGACAGAACTGTATCGATGCCTTTCTTATCAATTACACGCATACCTTTAGCAGATACGCGCAGGGTGACAAAACGCTTCTCGCTCTCAACCCAGAAACGGTGAGAGTGCAGGTTCGGCAGGAAACGGCGTTTAGTCGCGTTCAGTGCGTGGGAACGGTTGTTACCGGTCACCGGACGCTTGCCAGTAACTTGGCAGACTCGGGACATGTCTATTCTCCAAAAATCAAATTAGCTCGAGCTTCGTATAGGGTTTTGACGCCTCGTCAGGCTGTAAGGCCCGGTCACGGCGGTTCAGTGTGAACTCGCGATTGCCAGGCCCAAATGCCAAACCCGAGATTCTCAAAGGTGGCGTAGTATACGCTGTGTCGGCTGTGTGCTCAAGTCCCGAACAGACAAAGATCCCGCTGGATCGCGCGGGGTGGTTTAAATCCAACCACGTTCGGCAAATGAAACCCACTCTCCCCGGCCTACCACGAGGTGATCTAATACACGGATATCCATGAATTCACAACATTTTACCACACGTTCGGTAATTTGTTTATCGGCAAAACTGGGTTCCGCACAACCTGAAGGATGATTATGGGCAAGGATCACGGCGGCGGCGTTGATCGCGATGGCTTCCCGGACAATTTCCCGCGGATGCACTTCAACATGGCTCAGCGTGCCGGAAAAGAGGCGGCTGTGCCGGAGCACCCGGTTCTGGTTGTTGAGATAGATGACCAGAAAGATCTCGCGCGGCTCGTCGGCAAGCTGGCTTTGCAGAAACGCTTTGGTGGAGTGCGGGCTGTCCAGGACCTGCGCCTCCTGAATGCTGGACGCATGGTAGCGGCGCGCTAGCTCGGCGATGCCTTTAAGCTGGGCAAACTTAGCTACGCCGATACCCGACACCTCGGCAAACTGCTCCGCATCCGCGGAGAGCAGAGCGTAAAGTGAACCGAAATGCGCGACCAGATATTCAGCGAACGCCATCACGCTGCGCTCCGGCGTGCCGGTACGCAGAAACAGCGCCAGCAGTTCGACGTCGGTGAGAGATGCAATTCCCAGGCGCAGCATCTTCTCGCGGGGCATCTTTTCACGCGGCACGTTCTTATATGACGTCAGCGGCGTAGCCGTCTCCATAGCGCTCCTCCCTGTAAAAACCCTATTTTGCCACGGCGCAACCGGCGGCTCGATCTGCGGTTTCCGCATTTGCGTGGCAGCTCGTAAAGGGAGTGATGCGCAAAAGCACCTCACTTTACAGAGTGTGATAAAATGCCCACCTTCTGGTGAAACCCCAACAGGAATGAATCATGATGAGCCTGGCCGGTAAAAAAATCGTTCTTGGCGTGAGCGGCGGCATCGCTGCCTATAAAACGCCAGAGCTGGTGCGTCGCCTGCGCGATCGCGGCGCAGAGGTACGCGTGGCAATGACAGAGGGTGCCAAAGCCTTTATTACTCCCCTGAGCCTGCAGGCGGTGTCGGGCTACCCGGTTTCCGATAGCCTGCTGGATCCGGCTGCCGAAGCGGCAATGGGTCATATTGAGCTGGGCAAGTGGGCCGACCTGGTGATCCTTGCCCCGGCGACTGCCGACCTGATTGCCCGCGTGGCCGCCGGTATGGCTAACGATCTGGTGACAACGATCTGCCTGGCCACGCCGTCGCCCGTCGCGGTGGTTCCCGCGATGAACCAGCAGATGTACCGCAACGCCGCCACCCAGCATAACCTTAGCGTGCTAGCCGCCCGTGGCCTGCTGCAGTGGGGGCCGGACAGCGGCAGCCAGGCCTGTGGTGACGTGGGCCCAGGCCGGATGCTCGACCCGCTGGCTATTGTCGATCTGGCCGCAGCGCATTTTTCGCCTGTCAAAACACTGCAACATCTTAATATCATGATTACCGCGGGTCCGACGCAGGAGCCGCTGGATCCGGTGCGCTACATCACTAACAAAAGCTCCGGCAAGATGGGCTTCGCCATTGCCGCCGCCGCTGCCCGCCTTGGCGCGAACGTGACGCTGGTGAGCGGCCCGGTTTCGCTGCCGACACCGGCAGGGGTGACGCGTGTCGATGTCATGACCGCGCTGGAGATGGAAGCTGCCGTACAGGCTCGGGTTCAGTCGCAGCAGATTTTTATCGGCTGTGCTGCCGTCGCTGACTACCGCGCCGCCGCCGTTGCCGATGAGAAGATCAAAAAGCAAGGCGATGAAATAACAATAAAAATGGTTAAAAACCCGGATATTGTTGCCGGCGTTGCGGCGCTAGGTACCCACCGCCCCTACGTGGTAGGGTTTGCCGCCGAAACAAATAATGTGGAAGAATACGCCCGGCAAAAACGTATCCGCAAAAACCTTGATCTGATCTGCGCTAACGACGTATCTGACGCAAATCAAGGGTTTAATAGCGACAGCAACGCATTACACCTTTTCTGGCAGGACGGCGATAAAGTCTTGCCGCTTGAGCGCAAAGCACTTCTGGGACAACTACTACTGGACGAGATCGTTACCCGTTATGTTGACTGTTCCCTACCCTAAAGGGCGGGGATTCCCACTTCACGGAATCGGACCTGAGCCGCTTTATGCGGTTCAGGATTTACAGGCTCTCCGTGGGCTAACACTGCCAGCCCGGCAGCTTTGATATTACGGGCCGCGTTGACGTCGCGATCGTGGTCTGCACCGCATTCCGGGCAGGACCATTTACGAACATAAAGAGGCATTTTTTGCAGGGTGAAACCGCAACAGCTACAGCGTTTTGAGGACGGGAAAAACGGGTCAATGGCGACCACGCTGCGCCCTGCCCATTCACCTTTGTACTCTAGCTGGCGCACAAATTCGCCCCAACTCGCGTCTGCTATCGCGCCGGACAGCGACGGATGGCGGATCATGTTCTTCACCTTAAGGGATTCGACGCAAACAACCTGGTTCTCGTTAATCAGTTTGCGGGTGGCCTTGTGCAGGGCATCCAGACGGCAATCGGCAATTTTCGCATGGAGCCGGGCCACCTTTAAGCGGGCTTTGGCGCGGTTTTTTGAGCCTCTGGCCTTTTTGCTTAACCGGCGCTGGAGCAGCGCCAGACGTGCCGCGTATTTAGCGGTATGGCGGGGATTGCCGGATTTGAATCCGGTATCGGTGACGAACAAGTCTTTTAAACCAACATCAATGCCGGTCGTTGCTGCGGTGACCGGCAGTGATACAGGTTCAAACTCGCAGAGGCAGGAGACGAAATATCGTCCGGCAGTGTCTCTGGTGAGGGTGACAGTAGACGGAACGGACGGCAAGGGGCGACTCCAGCGCACGTCAAGGGGCGCTTTGCTCTTTGCCATGTACAGCCTGCCGTCTCGGTATTTAAAGGCGCTGGTAGTCAGTTCTGCGGCCTGTTTATGGCGCTTGCTTTTGAATGTCGGGTATCTGGCGCGTCCGGCAAAGAAGTTTGAAAAGGCGGTTTGCTGGTGGCGCAGCGACTGCTGGAGCGGTACGCAGGAAACATCATTCAGCCAGGAAAATTCCGGCTCTTTTTTCAGGGCCGTCAGTCTTGCGCTGGCCTGAGCATACCCCGTTTTCTCCTGACGCTCATCCCAGGCATCGGTGCGCCAGCGGAGGATTGAGTTGTAAACGAAACGCACACACCCGAACGTCTGAGCCAGTAGCTCAGCCTGCTCGGGTGTTGGATAGAACCGGTATTTGTATGCGCGTTTCATGGCTTGACAACATACGCGCAGAAATATGAGAGGTATTGACAGTGGTCAAACAAAAAGAAGTCAGGTTGTTTAGCACCCCCTTTTCTTCCTGCCTGACCGGGCAGGTTCTCCAGAGGGCAATATGATGAAAAAAATCGACGTTAAAATTATGGACCCGCGGGTTGGCAAAGTATTCCCGCTGCCAACCTACGCCACCTCCGGCTCTGCCGGTCTTGACCTGCGAGCCTGTCTTGATGACGCCGTAGAGCTGGCACCGGGCGCAACGACGCTGCTGCCGACGGGCCTGGCTATTCACATCGCCGATCCGTCGCTGGCCGCCGTGATTTTACCGCGCTCGGGCCTTGGCCATAAGCATGGCGTGGTGCTGGGCAACCTGGTTGGCCTGATTGATTCAGATTACCAGGGACAGCTGATGGTTTCCGTCTGGAACCGCGGCAAGGAGAGCTTCACGATTGAGCCGGGCGAACGTATTGCACAGATGGTATTTGTGCCGGTGGTGCAGGCAGAGTTCAACCTGGTAGAGGAGTTTGACAGCTCTGAACGTGGTGAAGGCGGCTTCGGCCATTCCGGGCGTCAGTAATTCGCCTCGTCCTTATATCATCCAGGATGCGTCTAAAACATGGCAGAAAAACAAACCGCGAAAAGGAATCGTCGCGAAGAAATACTCCAGTCTCTGGCGCTAATGCTTGAATCCAGCGATGGCAGCCAACGCATTACCACGGCAAAGCTGGCTGCATCGGTTGGTGTCTCCGAAGCGGCCCTTTATCGGCATTTTCCAAGCAAAACGCGCATGTTTGACAGCCTGATCGAGTTTATCGAAGATAGCTTGACGACGCGTATCAACTTAATCCTAAAAGACGAGAAAGATACGGTGGCACGCCTGCGTCTTATCGTTCAGCTGATTTTAGGCTTTGGTGAACGCAATCCGGGGCTAACGCGTATCCTCACCGGTCATGCGCTGATGTTTGAACAGGATCGCCTCCAGGGCCGTATTAACCAGCTGTTTGAGCGGATTGAGTCGCAGCTGCGCCAGGTTCTGCGCGAGCGGAGGATGCGCGAGGGCGAGGGCTTCAGCGTGGATGAAACGCTGCTGGCGAGCCAGCTGCTGGCCCAGTGTGAGGGTTTGCTGTCGCGCTTTGTACGCAGCGAGTTCAAATGCCGGCCTACGGACGACTTTGACGTCCGCTGGCCGCTGATGGTGGCCCAGCTACATTAATCTGTAAGCCCGGTTAGCGTACGCGCCACCGGGCGGTTTAACGCTTAAACCCCAAACTCTTCCCGATACGCCTGCACCGACGCCAGATGGTTTGCCATCTCCGGGCGCTCTTCCAGATAGGCAATCAGATCCTTCAGGGTGATGATAGAAATGACCTGGCAACCGTAGTCGCGCTCGACCTCCTGAATCGCCGAGATATCACCGCGCCCGCGCTCCTGACGGTCAAGAGAGATCAGCACGCCAGCCAGCGTCGCGCCATTGGCCTGGATAATCTCCATTGACTCACGGATAGCGGTTCCGGCAGTGATCACGTCATCTACCAGCATCACGCGGCCCTGCAGCGTGCTGCCTACCAGATTGCCGCCCTCACCGTGGTCTTTGGCCTCTTTGCGGTTAAAGCAGTAGGGCACATCGCGCTCGTGGTGCTCCGCCAGCGCGACCGCCGTGGTGGTAGCGATGGGAATGCCCTTGTAGGCAGGACCAAACAGCAGATCAAAATCGATACCGGAATCCACCAGCGCTTCGGCATAGAAACGGCCTAACAGTGCCAGATCGCGCCCGGTATTAAACAGTCCGGCGTTGAAGAAATAGGGACTTTTACGCCCGGATTTCAGCGTAAATTCGCCGAACTTAAGTACCTGCTTGTTAAGCGCAAACTCAATAAACTGGCGCTGATACGGTTTCATGGATTCGCTCCTCATCTCACTTTCATTATTACGCTATATAAGGTTACGCTAAATAATTCGCGCAGCATCGCGAAGGCAACGTAAGTTATCCCCAGGAGCATAGATAACTATGTGACTGGGGTGACTTACGGCAGCCGACAAAGAGGCTGCGTGAAGTATGACGCGTAAAAAAAGGGCGACTCAATGGTCGCCCTTAAAAACTAATTCTCTAACGCCGCTTTTTGCGTCGCTACGATAGATTCAATGCCCCCTCTGGCCAACGCCAGCAGCGAGAGCAGCTCCTCATGGGTGAACGGCTCGCCCTCGGCGGTGCCCTGCACCTCGATCATCCGGCCATCTTCGGTCATCACTACGTTCATATCGGTTTCGGCGGCAGAGTCTTCAACATACTCCAGATCGCATACCGCTTCGCCGTTGACAATGCCCACGGAGACCGCTGCCACCATCCCTTTCATCGGGTTGGTCTTCAGCTTGCCTGCGGCAACCAGCTTGTTCAGCGCATCTGCCAGCGCCACGCACGCCCCGGTAATGGAGGCGGTACGCGTACCGCCGTCGGCCTGGATCACGTCGCAGTCGAGGGTAATGGTAAACTCACCCAGTGCTTTTAAGTCTACGGCAGCGCGCAGAGAGCGGGCAATCAGGCGCTGGATCTCCAGCGTGCGGCCACCCTGCTTGCCTTTCGCGGCTTCACGTGCGTTGCGGGTATGGGTAGCGCGCGGCAGCATGCCATACTCAGCGGTGATCCACCCCTGGCCCTGGCCTTTCAGAAAACGCGGCACGCCTTCATCAATAGAGGCGGTACACAGAACTTTAGTGTCACCGAATTCAACCAGCACGGCACCTTCAGCGTGTTTTGTATAGTTTCGGGTCAGGGTGACGGGACGCACCTGATTAGCGCTACGGCCTGCTGGACGCATGATGATTTCTCCGGCTTCTACGAATGTGGCTGCGCATTATACGGACTAAATACGCTTATTCCTATCTTGAGAAGGCCCCGAAAGCTATAATCCCCCCATCTCCTCTTTAAAAACAGGAACGTCTATGATCCGCAGTATGACAGCCTACGCCCGGCGTGAAATCAAGGGTGAATGGGGCAGCGCAGTCTGGGAACTGCGCTCGGTTAACCAGCGCTATCTGGAGACCTGGTTCCGCCTGCCGGAGCAGTTCCGCAGCCTTGAGCCAGTGGTACGCGAGCGTATCCGCACCCGACTGACCCGCGGCAAAATCGAATGTAACCTGCGCTTCGAGCCTGACGTCAGCGCGCAAAGCGAGCTGATTCTGAATGAAAAACTGGCTAAACAGCTAGTAACAGCCGCGAACTGGGTCAAAATGCAGAGCGACGAGGGTGAAATTAACCCGGTTGATATTCTGCGCTGGCCGGGCGTGATGGCCGCTCAGGAGCAGGATCTGGACGCAATTGCCGCTGAGATCCTCGCCGCGCTGGACGGCGCGCTGGATGACTTTATTGTTGCCCGTGAAACCGAAGGCCAGGCGCTGAAGAGCCTGATCGAGCAGCGTCTGGAGGGCGTTAGCGCGGAAGTCACTAAAGTACGCGCCCAGATGCCGGAAGTGCTGAAGTGGCAGCGTGAGCGCCTGGTTGCCAAGCTGGAAGATGCTCAGGTGCAGCTGGAGAACAACCGCCTTGAGCAGGAGCTGGTGTTAATGGCCCAGCGCATCGACGTGGCCGAAGAGCTGGACCGTCTCGACGCGCACGTTAAAGAGACCTACAACATTCTGAAAAAGAAAGAGGCCGTAGGCCGCCGACTGGACTTTATGATGCAGGAGTTCAACCGCGAGTCGAACACTCTGGCGTCGAAGTCTATTAATGCTGATATCACCACTTCTGCTATTGAGCTGAAGGTGCTGATTGAGCAGATGCGCGAGCAGATCCAGAATATTGAGTAATCTGGCATTCAGCCTGCAACAGTTTAAGCGCCCCATACCGGGGCGTTTTACTCTCCCATGACAAACACCATGTTCTCACCCACTCGCACCTTCGACGCCCCGCCCTTTATCCGGCGTGCGGAGTCCGGCTACATGAGACACCAGCCTGCGCTGGCCTACTGCCTCGTTGAGTATGACCGGGCGCACTACAGCGACGACCTGTTCCAGCTTTTCTCGCAGCCGCTCCCGGCGGTGCTGGCTAATGCGGTGGCGAAGCGCAGGGCCGAGTATCTGGCGAGCCGCTACTGCGGGCAGGTGCTCCTTGAGCAGGCGCAGGCAGCCTCAACGGTGATCGGCACTGATGACCGCGTTCCTCAATGGCCAGCTGGCTGGCGGGGTAGTATCTCCCACAGCGATAAATATGCACTGGTCGTTGTTGCGCCTGAGCCTACGGGGTTAATGCCCGGCATTGATATAGAGCAGTGGCAGTCCGAGATCATGCTGGAGACGGCGGATATGTTCGCCTCGCCAGACGAGCAGAAACTGCTATCCGCTTTAACGCTGCCCTATCCGCAGGCGCTGCTAACGCTCTTTTCAGCTAAAGAGAGCCTGTATAAATCGCAGTGGCCTGAAGTGAGGCGCTACTTTGATTTCCAGGCTGCAAAGGTCACCCACGTCGATGAAGCAGAGCAGCGCTTTACCCTGACGCTCACCGAGACCTTAACCCCAGAGCTAAAATGTGGCACCGTCTTTAGCGGCAGGTATACGTTTCTTAGCGACGCGGTCATCACCTGCATCGGCTAGCCCCCTTTCTCAAAATCCCCTTATTCCCTGCGCAGCCAGCCATGCGGTGAGGCTCTGCACCAGCGGATGGTGTACAAAGGTAACCACCTGCCGCGCCTTCTCAGCACCAATGCCCGGCAGCTGCTGCCAGCTAAGCTCATTACGGCTGGTAAACTGCGGCCAATTGCTGTCGCCGGTGAGCCTGAGCGCGGCCTGGTTGAGCGGCAGGCCCAGCGCCATTACCCAGCGGATAAACGGCCGCTCACGGGCCAGATTAAACTGGTGCCAGATCTGTTCTCCTCTGGCTGCGCTCATCCCCGGCGTGTTCTCCAGCTGCTGCCGGGTCAGGGCCAGCCAGGAAAAGATGTGCTCAAAGCGGTGCGCCTGATGCAGAAGCCGCCAGCCCGCATCGCCCAGCCCTGCAATATCCAGCACCGGCTTCGAGCTAAGCCATACCAGCCGGGCAAAAAACTGTGGCAGGCATTCAGGTGAGGCATAAAAGCAGGTTAGCCCATTGAAATGCGCAGGTGGCGGCTCGGGCTTATCACGCGCCAGACTGCGCCATATCACCTGGTCGATACGCGGGATGCCCTGGCCTGCCAGACTCACCTGCACCTGGTCACCCGGGGCGATATCCAGCTCTTGCCAGCGGCGGACAGAGCCAAGATTCACCCGACGCACCATTTTGTCATCCAGCTGTACCGGTTCAAGCTCCGCCACCACGGCGATCTTACCGCTGCGACCGGTGGCAAAACGGATGTTCGTTACCTCGGCAACCTGCTCAACGGGCGGATATTTCCAGGCCACGACCCAGTCGCCCTCGCCGGGCCGCCAGCGCTGGCCCTCCGGCTCTTTTGCCGCACGGATCACTACCCCGTCGGTGACAAAGGGCAACGGAGAGGCGAACCAGCGGGTGCGGATCGTCTCAACCTCATCCGCATTTTTTACCGGCAGGCTGAAACGCTCGCTGCGACTAAACCCGGCCTCGCTTAGCAGCTTCAGACGCTGCTCTATCGCGGCAGGCCCGTCCGGCCACGCCCAGACAAAGAGCGCCAGCTCATTTAGTAGAGGAGAGTTCCCCCGCTGCATCAGCGCGCCCGCTACTTTTGCTCGGGCATTGACGCCACCCATCCGCTGCTGGATATGCCCATCACGCGCCAGATAGATCTCGCCCTGCAGCACGCTATTTGCCAGCGGCCCGGCAAGTCGTTTAGGCAGAGACGGAATAAGGCGCACCTTCTCAGTCCACGACTCCCCCTTGCGGCCATCGCCACGGCTGATGGCCTGCACCAGCTGCCCGTTGCGGTAGACCAGCGTCACCGCCACGCCATCAACCTTAGGCTGTACCCACAGGTCACGGCGGTCGCGCATCCAGCGTTTGAGCGCATACTTGTCCGTCAGCTTGCGCACCCCGGTATGCATCACCGGGTGCGGCACCGAACCACTCACGGGCGGCGCTGAGACGTCGGGCTGCGGCTGGGATAGAAAGCAGCGCTGCCACTGCGCCAGCCGATCGCTAAGGCGATCGAACACCGCATCGCTCACTCCGCTACTCCCCTCTCGCCAGTACGCCGTGTTCCACTGGGTAACCTGCCGCTGGAGCCGGGCGATCTCCAGCTGGGCCCGAAAGGGCGACCAGGACGGACAGGCCGCCGTGCTGTAACAGCTCCAGATGGTTAAGCCGAGCGCTAATCCTCTACGCTTCCACATTTTCTGTCTCCCTTGCCTCGACCAGCACGGTATAGCGCGTGGCGAACCGGCAGGCGACGGGCAAAACGTCAGGCTGCGAGGCGGCTTCAGCGCTTTTTAAAACGTTGCTGCAAACGAGAGTTGGATCGGCAAGAGAGTACGCAAAATGCAATAATCTCGTGCGAAAATGTGACAAAAACTACGTTAAAGGGTGTCGACGTGTATAATAGGCACGTATGTAGACATTTCCGTTCGTTCATTACATATAAAAGATACTCATGGCTCAAGGCACGCTCTATATCGTTTCCGCCCCCAGTGGCGCGGGTAAATCAAGCCTCATTCAGGCTTTGTTAAAGACCCAACCGTTGTACGACACCCAGGTTTCTGTTTCACATACCACGCGCGCGCCGCGTCCCGGTGAAGTGCACGGTGAACACTACTTCTTTGTGAATCATGACGAGTTTAAAACCATGATTAGCAACGATGCCTTCCTTGAGCATGCGGAAGTGTTTGGTAACTACTACGGTACGTCCCGGGCAGCCATCGAGCAGGTGCTGTCCACGGGCGTAGACGTCTTCCTCGATATCGACTGGCAGGGCGCGCAGCAGATCCGCGCAAAAATGCCCCAGGCGCGCAGCATCTTTGTATTGCCGCCGTCGAAGCTGGAGCTGGATCGCCGCCTGCGTGGCCGCGGTCAGGATAGCGAAGAGGTTATCGCCAGGCGTATGGCACAGGCAGTTGCAGAAATGAGCCATTACGCCGAATATGATTATCTGGTTGTGAACGATGATTTTGATACCGCTATCAGCGATATGAAGACCATCATCCGTGCTGAACGTCTGCGCATGGGCCGCCAAATGCAGCGACATGACGCTTTAATCAGCAAACTATTGGCAGATTGAACCGGGTTTCAGTATCATGCCCAGTCATTTCTTCATCTGTGGAGCACTTTAAGTATGGCACGCGTAACTGTTCAGGACGCTGTAGAGAAAATTGGTAACCGTTTTGACCTGGTACTGGTGGCCGCGCGTCGCGCTCGTCAGATGCAGGTTGGCGGTAAAGATCCGCTGGTAGCGGAAGAGAACGATAAAACTACCGTTATCGCGCTGCGCGAAATCGAAGAAGGTCTGATCAACAACCAGATCCTCGACGTACGTGAGCGCCAGGAGCAGCAAGAGCAGGAAGCCGCTGAGTTACAGGCCGTCACCGCTATTGCTGAAGGTCGTCGTTAATAACGCTGCAGGTCACCCTTGTATCTGTTTGAAAGCCTGAATCAACTGATTCGCACCTACCTGCCGGAAGACCAGATCAAACGTCTCCAGCAGGCGTATCTCGTTGCACGTGACGCTCACGAGGGCCAGACACGTTCAAGCGGTGAACCCTACATTACGCACCCGGTAGCGGTGGCCTGTATTCTGGCCGAGATGAAACTCGACCATGAAACGCTGATGGCCGCCCTGCTGCATGACGTAATTGAAGATACCCCCGCCACCTACCAGGACATGGAGCAGCTGTTTGGCAAAACCGTGGCCGAGCTGGTGGAAGGGGTTTCAAAGCTTGATAAGCTGAATTTCCGCGATAAGAAAGAGGCGCAGGCCGAAAACTTTCGCAAGATGATCATGGCGATGGTGCAGGATATCCGCGTCATTCTCATCAAGCTTGCTGACCGCACCCATAACATGCGCACGCTGGGCTCACTGCGCCCGGATAAACGTCGCCGCATCGCCCGTGAAACCCTCGAAATCTACAGTCCGCTGGCGCACCGCTTAGGTATCCATCACATCAAAACCGAGCTGGAAGAGCTGGGCTTTGAAGCGCTGCACCCGAACCGCTACCGCGTGATTAAAGAGGTCGTGAAGGCCGCGCGCGGCAACCGTAAAGAGATGATCCAAAAAATCCTCTCGGAGATCGAAGGGCGCTTGCAGGAGGCGGGAATTCCCTGCCGCGTAAGCGGTCGCGAGAAGCATCTCTACTCCATCTACTGCAAGATGGTGCTGAAAGAGCAACGTTTTCACTCGATCATGGATATCTATGCTTTCCGGGTGATTGTCCACGATCTCGATACCTGCTATCGCGTGCTGGGTCAGATGCATAGCCTTTACAAGCCGCGTCCAGGGCGCATGAAGGACTATATCGCCATTCCAAAAGCGAACGGCTATCAGTCTCTGCACACCTCCATGATTGGCCCGCACGGCGTGCCGGTTGAGGTGCAGATCCGTACTGAGGATATGGACCAGATGGCAGAGATGGGGGTTGCGGCACACTGGGCGTATAAAGAGCATGGTGAGAGCAGCACCACCGCGCAGATCCGCGCCCAGCGCTGGATGCAGAGCCTGCTAGAACTTCAGCAGAGCGCGGGCAGCTCCTTTGAATTTATCGAGAGCGTTAAATCCGATCTCTTCCCGGATGAGATTTACGTTTTCACACCGGAAGGGCGCATCGTTGAGCTGCCTGCCGGTGCGACACCGGTCGACTTCGCCTATGCGGTGCACACCGATATCGGCCACGCCTGCGTTGGCGCGCGCGTCGATCGACAGCCCTACCCGCTGTCGCAGCCGCTAACCAGCGGGCAAACGGTAGAGATTATTACCGCGCCGGGCGCACGCCCGAACGCCGCCTGGCTTAACTTTGTCGTGAGTTCGAAAGCGCGCGCCAAAATCCGCCAGATGCTGAAAAATCTCAAGCGCGACGACTCGGTAAGCCTGGGCCGTCGTCTGCTGAATCACGCCCTCGGCGGCAGCCGCAAGCTGGCGGAGATCCCATCAGAGAATATCCAGCGCGAGCTGGTGCGCATGAAGCTGGTCTCTCTCGACGATCTGCTGGCGGAGATCGGTCTCGGCAACGCCATGAGCGTGGTGGTAGCGAAAAACCTGCAGCAGGGCGAAGCCTCCGCTGTCTCTACCGCACCGAGCCACGGCCACCTGCCGATTAAGGGCGCGGACGGGGTGCTGATCACCTTTGCAAAATGCTGCCGTCCGATCCCCGGCGACCCGATTATCGCGCACGTCAGTCCCGGCAAAGGGCTGGTTATTCACCATGAGTCCTGCCGTAACATCCGTGGCTATCAGAAAGAGCCTGAGAAGTTTATGGCGGTCGAGTGGGATAAAGAGACGGCGCAGGAGTTTATCACCGAGATCAAGGTTGATATGTTCAACCATCAGGGCGCGCTGGCCAACCTGACGGCGGCAATCAACACGGCCTCTTCCAATATTCAAAGTCTGAATACCGAAGAGAAGGACGGTCGCGTCTATAGCGCCTTTATCCGCCTGACCTGCCGCGACCGCGTGCATCTGGCGAATATCATGCGCAAAATCCGCGTGCTGCCGGACGTGATCAAGGTCACCCGTAACCGAAACTAGCCCTATGACTCTGAAACGTTATGCGCGTATACGTGAGATGCTCGCCAGGCGCCAGCCTGATCTGACCGTCTGCATGGAACAGGTTCATAAGCCGCACAACGTTTCGGCAATCATTCGCACCGCCGATGCCGTCGGCGTGCATGAAGTACACGCCGTCTGGCCAGAAAACCGGATGCGCATCATGGCCTCCTCCGCTGCGGGGAGTAACAGCTGGGTGCAGGTCAAAACGCACCGCACCATTGCCGATGCCGTCGGGCATCTGAAAGGCCAGGGAATGCAGGTGCTGGCTACCCATCTCTCTGAAAAAGCCGTAGATTTCCGTGATATCGACTATACCCGCCCCACCTGTATCCTGATGGGCCAGGAGAAGACCGGTATCACCCAAGAGGCGCTGGACCTCGCGGACCAGGATATTATCATCCCGATGATTGGCATGGTGCAGTCCCTCAACGTTTCAGTCGCCTCTGCGCTGATCCTCTATGAAGCGCAGCGCCAGCGGCAGAACGCCGGGATGTACGCTCGCGACTCTAGCACCATAGATGATGATGACCAGCATCGACTGCTGTTTGAAGGCAGCTACCCGGTGCTTGCCCGCGTGGCGAAGCAGAAGGGACTGCCCTATCCCGACCTTAACGCGCACGGTGAAATAGAAGCCGACGCCGCGTGGTGGGCCACCATGCAGGCAGCCAGGTAAGATTATGCAAGGCAAACTGCTCGATGCTGTCCCGCTCAGTTCTTTAACCGGCGTTGGCGCGGCGCAAAGCAGCAAGCTGGCTAAAATCGGCCTGGTGAACGTCCAGGATCTGCTCCTGCACCTGCCCCTGCGCTACGAAGACCGCACCCATCTCTACCCTATTGCCGATCTGCTGCCGGGCGTCTACGCCACGGTCGAGGGCGAAGTGCTCAACAGCAACGTTACCTTCGGCGGTCGCAGGATGATGACCTGCCAGATCAGCGACGGCAGCGGCATTCTGACGATGCGCTTTTTCAACTTCAACGCGGCGATGAAAAATAGCCTCTCGCCAGGCCGCCGCGTGCTGGCCTACGGCGAGGCGAAGCGCGGCAAGTACGGCGCGGAGATGATCCACCCCGAGTACCGCATTCAGGGCGATCTCAGCACCCCGGAGATGCAGGAGACCCTGACGCCGGTCTACCCCACTACCGAAGGCATCAAGCAGGGAACGCTGCGTAAGCTGACCGATCAGGCGCTGGATCTGCTCGACACCTGCGCCATTGCCGAGCTGCTGCCGCCTGAGCTGGCGCAGGGGATGATGAGCCTGCCGGAGGCGCTGCGCACGCTGCATCGTCCGCCGCCGACCTTACAGCTGGCCGACTTAGAGCTTGGCCAGCATCCCGCCCAGCGCCGCCTGATCCTGGAAGAGCTGCTGGCGCATAACCTCAGTATGCTGGCTTTGCGCGCCGGGGCGCAGCGGTTCCACGCTCTGTCTCTGAAGGCCAACGATACGTTAAAAAACCAGCTGCTGGCGGCCCTGCCGTTTAAGCCTACCGCCGCCCAGGCGCGGGTTACGGCAGAGATCGAACACGATATGGCGCTGGATATCCCCATGATGCGCCTGGTGCAGGGCGACGTTGGCTCGGGTAAAACGCTGGTGGCCGCTCTCGCCGCGCTGCGCGCTATCGCCAACGGCAAGCAGGTGGGGCTGATGGCGCCCACCGAGCTGCTGGCCGAGCAGCACGCCAACAACTTCCGTAGCTGGTTTGAGCCGCTGGGCATTCAGGTAGGCTGGCTGGCGGGCAAGCAGAAGGGCAAGGCCCGCCTTGCACAACAGGAAGCAATTGCCAGTGGACAGGTGCAGATGGTGGTCGGCACGCACGCCATTTTTCAGGAGCAGGTGCAGTTTAACGGTCTGGCGCTGGTGATCATCGACGAGCAGCACCGCTTTGGCGTCCATCAGCGGCTGGCGCTGCGGGAGAAGGGCCAGCAGCAGGGCTTCCATCCGCATCAGCTGATCATGACCGCCACCCCTATCCCCCGCACCCTGGCGATGACCGCCTACGCCGATCTCGACACCTCGGTGATCGACGAGCTGCCGCCAGGACGTACCCCGGTTACCACCGTGGCAATTGCCGATACGCGGCGCGGCGAGATTATCGAGCGCGTGCGCCATGCCTGCACCAACGAAGGCCGCCAGGCCTACTGGGTCTGCACGCTGATTGAAGAGTCTGACCTGCTCGAGGCCCAGGCCGCCGAAGCGACGTGGGAGGAGCTGAAGCTGGCCCTGCCGGAGCTGAACGTTGGGCTGGTCCACGGCCGCATGAAGCCCGCCGAGAAGCAGGCGGTGATGCAGGCGTTCAAGCAGGGCGAGCTGCATCTGCTGGTGGCAACAACCGTAATTGAAGTAGGCGTGGACGTACCCAACGCCAGCCTGATGATTATCGAGAATCCCGAGCGCCTTGGTCTTGCGCAACTCCACCAGCTGCGAGGCCGCGTCGGTCGCGGTGCGGTTGCCTCCCACTGCGTACTGCTTTACAAATCTCCGCTCTCCAAAACGGCGCAAATGCGTTTGCAGGTGCTGCGTGACAGTAACGACGGCTTTGTGATTGCGCAAAAAGATCTGGAGATCCGCGGCCCCGGCGAGCTGCTGGGTACCCGTCAGACCGGCAACGCCGAGTTTAAGGTCGCCGACCTGCTACGCGACCGGGCGATGATCCCGGAAGTTCAGCGCCTCGCCCGCCATATTCATGAACGCTACCCGGAGCAGGCCGCGGCGTTAATTGAGCGCTGGATGCCGGAAACCGAACGTTATTCCAACGCCTGATAACGCCGCTTAGAAACACCTTGTAAAATTTATAAATGCAATCGTTTGCTTTTATGAGTTGCTCAGCTAAAATGCCCGCTTTTCCACCGTGGAATTGCCTGAGATGTCCGTTAACACCCTCGAGTCTAAAGATGCGCAACCGGTTGCGCAGCCACACAACAGCGAACTGATCTATCGTCTGGAAGATCGCCCGCCGCTGGCGCACACCCTTTTCGCCGCCTGCCAGCACCTGCTGGCGATGTTTGTTGCGGTCATCACTCCGGCACTGCTGATCTGCCAGGCGCTGGGCCTGCCCGCGCAGGATACGCAGCACATCATCAGCATGTCGCTGTTCGCCTCGGGCGTGGCCTCGATTATCCAGATTAAAGCCTGGGGTCCGGTGGGTTCAGGTCTGCTCTCCATTCAGGGCACCAGCTTTAACTTCGTTGCCCCGCTGATTATGGGCGGCACGGCGCTGAAAACCGGCGGCGCGGACGTGCCAACGATGATGGCGGCGCTGTTCGGCACCCTGATGCTGGCAAGCTGCACCGAGATGGTCATCTCCCGCGTGCTGCACCTTGCTCGCCGGGTGATCACTCCGCTGGTCTCCGGCGTGGTGGTAATGATTATCGGCCTGTCGCTGATTCAGGTTGGCCTGACTTCTATCGGCGGCGGCTACGGCGCGATGGCGGATCACACCTTCGGCGCACCGAAAAACCTGCTGCTGGCAGGCGTGGTGCTGGCCGTGATCATCCTGCTGAACCGCCAGCGTAACCCCTACCTGCGCGTAGCCTCACTGGTGATCGCGATGGCGGTAGGCTACCTGCTGGCGTGGTGGATGGGCATGCTGCCGCAGAATAGCGCCCCAACCAGCAGCGACCTGATCATGATCCCGACTCCGCTCTACTACGGCCTGGGCATTGACTGGAGCCTGCTCCTGCCGCTGATGCTGGTGTTTATGATCACCTCCCTTGAGACCATCGGCGACATCACCGCGACATCCGACGTCTCGGAGCAGCCGGTCTCCGGTCCGCTCTATATGAAGCGTCTGAAGGGCGGCGTGCTGGCAAACGGCCTGAACTCCTTTGTCTCAGCGGTGTTCAACACCTTCCCGAACTCCTGCTTCGGTCAGAACAACGGCGTGATCCAGTTGACCGGCGTTGCAAGCCGCTACGTAGGCTTTATCGTGGCGCTGATGCTGATCGTGCTCGGCCTCTTCCCGGCAGTGAGTGGCTTCGTACAGCATATTCCTGAGCCGGTGCTCGGCGGTGCAACGCTGGTGATGTTCGGTACCATCGCCGCCTCCGGGGTGCGTATCGTCTCCCGAGAGCCGCTGAACCGCCGCGCGATTATGATTATCGCCCTCTCGCTGGCGGTGGGCCTCGGCGTCTCCCAGCAGCCGCTGATCCTGCAGTTTGCGCCGGACTGGCTGAAAAACCTGCTCTCCTCCGGCATCGCTGCGGGCGGTATCACCGCTATCGTGCTGAACCTCGTCTTCCCGCCAGAGAAGAACTAGTCCCTATCGCGGCAGCGGTATTCACCCGCTGCCGCCGTAACACTGTCTCACCATTCCTTCCTTGAGCATTGTGCACAAATCGTGCATAAACTCCTTGTATGCTCATCGGGAAGGAAGACCATGAAACTGATTGGAAAAATGCTGCTCTACATTGCGATCGCCCTGCTGCTGGCGATTGTGGCCTGCTATTTTCTGGTCCAGACGCGCTGGGGTGCAACGCAGGTTGGCAAGTGGGTCAGTAGCAATACCGACTATCACCTCGCCTTTGACGCCGCCGATCACCGCTTCTCTTCACCTTCCCATCTGCTGCTCAAGAACGTCAACTTTGGCCGCAAAGGTCAACCCGCGACGCTGGAAGCGAAGAGCGTGGACATCGGTTTTAGCAGCCGCCAGCTCACCGATCCGCTGCACGCGGACACTATTTTGCTCCAGGATGGAACGCTTAATCTCTCGCCCGCCACCGCGCCGCTGCCGCTCAAGGCCGACCGCCTGCTGCTGAGCGATATGGCGTTTAACAGCCCGGCCACCGGCTGGGATCTGAGCGCCCAGCGGGTAACCGGCGGTATCACGCCCTGGGAGCCGATAGCGGGTAACGTGATGGGCAGCAAAGCGCAGATCCAGTTCAGCGCCGGCTCGATGACGCTAAACGGCGTCCCCGTCAGCAACGTGCTGATTCAGGGCAGTATCGATAACAGCGACGTGACCCTGAGCACCATTGGCGCGGATATGGCGCGCGGATCGCTAACCGGCACAGCGCGCCGCACCGCCGACGGGGGCTGGATTGTCGACAGCCTGCGCCTGAACGACATACGCCTCCAGAGCGATAAATCCCTGACCGATTTTTTTGCCCCGCTGACTACCCTGCCCTCACTACAGATTGGCCGTCTTGAGGTGACCGATGCTCGCCTGCAGGGGCCAGACTGGGCGGTGACCGATCTCGACCTCAGCGCCCGCGCTCTGACCCTGACAAAGGGCGACTGGCAGAGCGAGGATGGCCGACTCTCGATGAACGCCAGCGAGTTCATTTTTGGCTCGCTGCACCTCTTCGATCCGATTTTTAACGCCGAATTTTCCCCGCAGGGCATCGCGCTGCGTCAGTTCACCTCCCGCTGGGAGGGTGGCATGGTGCGAACCTCGGGCAACTGGCTGCGGGATGGCAAAGCGCTGGTGTTGGACGATACGGCGCTGGCGGGTCTGGAATATACCCTGCCCGCTAACTGGAAACAGCTGTGGATGGATCAACTCCCGGGCTGGCTGAACAGCGTTACGCTGAAAAGGTTTAGCGCCAGCCGTAACCTGGTGATCGATATCGATCCTGCATTTCCGTGGCAGATCACCGCTCTGGATGGTTACGGTGCAAATTTGCAGCTGGCGCGGGATCGCCAGTGGGGGATATGGGGCGGCAGCGCCAAGCTCAACGCCGCCGCCGCAACCTTTAACCGTGTTGACGTTCGCCGCCCTTCGCTAGCGCTGGCTGCCGACCGCAGCACGGTCAACATCAGCGAGCTGAGTGCCTTTACCGGCCAGGGCCTGCTGGAAGGGACCGCTACCGTATCTCAAGGGCCGGAGCGGCAGGTCAGCGTTAACCTCAACGGGCGCGGCATTCCCCTCAGCATATTGCAGCAGTGGGGCTGGCCTGCTCTGCCCCTCTCCGGCGGCGGTAATATCCAGCTCACCGCCACCGGCAGGGTTAACGCCGAGGCACCGCTGAAGCCAACGGTGAACGGCGAGCTGAAGGTGATCGACGTGATGAAACAGCAGCTCACCCAGACGATGCGCAACGGCGAAGTCGTGCAGTAAACACATCGCCCGGTGGCGCTACGCTTGCCGGGTCTAGAGCTCGATCGCGAGCGTATTCCCTTTGGCGGTCACGACCACACCCCACTCGCTGCCAGCGGATGTGCCGCCTTGCACGTCGCCAATCGTCTGCACGTTTCGCAGGCAGAGCGTCCAATCCTGCGCCTCGCCGGAACCCACTACGCGCAGCGTATTACCCTCGCGCTTCGCCTTCAGGGTAAACATTACCGCGCCGTCGTCACCCGGCACCCCGCAGGTAGCCTCGTGACCATCCTCAAGGGCAAAGAGCTGAAAGGCGGTTCCCTCATGCCACGCATAGTCCGGCCGCTGGTCGTTGCTTCCCAGCGCCAGCAGCGTATTGTTGCGCACATAGACCGGCAGGCTCATAAAGTCATGCTGCTGTTTGTACCAGCGGCTACCCTTTAGCTCATCGTTGCGCCAGAGATGCGTCCAGCGCCCTTCCGGCAGGTAGAACTGTACATCACCCGCCTCGGAGAAGACCGGCGCAACCAGCACGGCGTCGCCAAGCATATACTGGCGGTCAAGGTAGTCGCAGGCCGGATCGTCCGGGAATTCCAGCATCATCGCCCGCAGCATTGGGGTACCCTGCTCACGAGCCAGTGCCGCCTGGCGATAGATATAGGGCATCATGCGGCACTTCAGCTGTGTAAAGTGGCGCACCACGTCGCAGGACTCGTCGTCATAGGCCCAGGGTACGCGGTAGGATTTGCTGCCGTGCAGGCGGCTGTGGCTGGAGAGCAGCCCGAACGCGCACCAGCGCTTATAGACATGCGCCGGGGCGGTATTCTCGAAGCCGCCGATATCATGGCTCCAGAAACCAAACCCGGAGAGACCAATCGACAGCCCGCCGCGCAGGCTCTCCGCCATCGACTCATAATTGGCGTAGCAGTCGCCGCCCCAGTGCACCGGGAACTGCTGCGCCCCCACCGAGGCCGAGCGGGCAAACAGCACCGCCTCGCGCTCGCCCACCGTCTCTTTCAACACGTTCCACACCAGCTCGTTGTAGATATAGGCATAGTGGTTGTGCATCTTCTGCGGATCGGCGCCGTCGAACCACTGAACGTCGGTAGGGATGCGCTCGCCAAAGTCGGTCTTGAAGCAGTCGACGCCGATCGCCACCAGCTTCTTCAGCTCGTCGGCGTACCAGCGGCAGGCTTCGGGATTGGTAAAGTCATAGATGGCCAGCCCCGGCTGCCACTTGTCCCACTGCCAGAGCGAGCCGTCCGGGCGTTTAAGCAGGTAGCCCTTCTCCTTCAGCTCCTTAAAGCGCGGCGACTTCTGGCCGATGTAGGGGTTGATCCAGACGCAGATTTTCAGCCCCTTCGCCTTCAGGCGGCGGATCATCCCCTCTGGATCCGGGAAGGTCACCGGGTCCCACTCAAAATCGCACCACTGGAATGCTTTCATCCAGAAGCAGTCGAAGTGGAAGACGTGCAGAGGCAAATTGCGCTCGGCCATGCCGTCAATAAAGCTGTTTACCGTGGCCTCATCGTAGTTGGTGGTAAACGAGGTGGTGAGCCACAGCCCAAACGACCACGCGGGCGGCAGCGCCGGGCGACCGGTGAGCTGCGTGTAGCGGTTAAGGACATCCTTCGGCGTCGGGCCGTCGATCACGAAGTATTCGAGATGCTCACCCTCAACGCTGAACTGTACCTTCGACACCTTCTCCGATCCCACCTCAAACGAGACGCACTCGGGATGGTTCACCAGCACGCCGTAGCCACGATTGGTGAGGTAGAACGGGATATTCTTGTACGCCTGCTCGGTGCTGGTGCCGCCGTCACGGTTCCAGGTCTCCACCGTCTGGCCGTTACGCACCAGAGCGGTAAAGCGCTCGCCCAGGCCGTAGACCGCTTCCCCGACGCCGAGATCCAGCCGCTCGAACAGGTAGTTTTTACTATGGTGCGCATCCTGCACGTAGCCGCTGTTCTTCAGCTGGCTGCCGGTGATCCGCACACCGTTGCGCAGAAAATCGAGCGACCACGTCTCGCCCTTGGTCACCCGTGCGGTGAGGTTGCCGGAGGTCAGGGATGCGAACGTCTCGCCATTTTGCAGCTCGACCTCGACGCCTTTTTGCACATTCAGCGGGTAGTGCGGACCGTTATCCAGTGCGCCCTGAAAGTGCTCCATCCGCACGCCGATCACACCCTCCTGTGGCGAGAAGAGGCGCAGGGTAAAAAGAGGCGTATCCAGCTGCCACGTCCGCTCGCGTATGTCACGCGGGGCGGCGTGGATCAGCAGCTCGCTGCCCTGCTGCTCGACATCAAAGAACTGCACCGGAGAGATCACGTTAAGGCCGGGTTGAATAAGCCAGTTTCCATCACTGATTTTCATGCTCTGTTCCTTTTAATGCGTTAATTCTTTGCCGATCGATTCCTGGTCAAACGCCTGCTGATTGCGGCGTGCGCCCACGGCGAGCTGCTGCATCATGGCGGTCAGGAAAGGGGTCTTCAGGGTGTAGAAGCGTTTAGCAATAATGGCGCTCAGCAGATAGCAGACCGCCGGCACGAGAGTAAAGAGGGCAATAATGATGGTGATCGTGGTGCCGTTCTGCGCTTTTGCCGCCGCATCGTAGCCGCCGCCCGCCAGCGCCCAGCCGATCACCGCCCCGCCGAGGGCCAGGCCCAGCTTCAGCACAAACAGCGTGCCAGCGAAGCTGATCCCGGTCAGGCGTTTGCCGTTACACCACTCGCCGTAGTCGACGGTGTCGGACATCATGACCCACTGGATAGGCGTCACCAGCTGGTGCAGGACGCCAATCACGAAGATAAAACCAAACATGGTGAGGCTGGCACTCATCGGCACAAAGAACATCGCCACGCTTAGCACTGCCAGCGCCGCGTTGGTCCACCAGAAGATGCTGACCTTGCACTTCCAGTCGGTGAGCGGTTTTGCCAGCGCGCTGCCGATCAGGTTGCCGACGCAGTAGGTAGTGAGGAAGGCGACGAACACTTCCGGCTGGCCGAGGATCCAGGTGACGTAGTACATCATCGCCCCGCCGCGCACGCAGACCGCGAGGATGTTCAACAGCGTCAGGAAGCCAACGATGCGCCACTGGTCGTTGTTCCAGATATCGCGCAGATCCTCACGCATCGGCGTAGTGCTCGGCGGCACCTGGATGCGCTCGCGGGTGGTAAAGAAGCAGAAGGCAAGCATCAGAAACGCCACCACCGAGAGCACCGCGATGCCGCCCTGGAAGCCCAGCGCCTTATTGTCACCGCCAATGAGATGTACCAGCGGCATCATCAGCACCGTAGAGAGCATGCCGCCCGCCGTCGCCAGCACAAAGCGCCAGGACTGGAGCGAGATGCGCTGGGTCGGGTCATTGGTGATCACGCCGCCGAGCGCGCAGTAAGGGATATTGACTACGGTGTAGAGGAGCGTCAGCAGCGTATAGGTGACGGCGGCATAGACCAGCTTGCCGCTGTGGCTGAGGTCCGGCGTGGTATAGGCCAGCACGCAGACGATGCCGAAGGGGATGGCACCGAACAAAATCCACGGGCGGAACTTGCCCCAGCGGCTGCGGGTGCGGTCGGCAATCAGGCCCATGCAGGGGTCGGAAATAGCGTCCAGCGCGCGGGCCAGCAGGAACATGGTGCCAACAAAGCCGGCAGGAATACCAAAGATATCGGTGTAGAAAAACATCATGTACAGCATGACGTTATCAAAGATGATATGGCTGGCGGCGTCGCCCATGCCGTAGCCAATCTTCTCCTTTACAGAAATAATCTGACTCTTCATTTTTCTTATCCTTCAGGTAAGGAAACGTTCTGAGACCGGTTGCAGACGTTGTAAACCATCCCCCTCAGCGCGGGTATTCCGTTTTCTGGTTATCAAATTACGATTCTTGTTTTCTGTGATCGCGGTAGGCTAAAAAGGCGGATTCGATTGTAACTTACGGAAACTATAGGGTTTTAACCAAAACGGCGGGTGGCAACGAAACGGGACAGTGAAAAAAGCGCTAATAGATGTGTGTAAAAGCGGGAAAGTAGCTATAATGCGCCCGCCTCCATGTAGCAATGCAGGCGCGGAAGATCGTCGTCTCCGGTGAGGCGGCTGGACTTCAAATCCAGTTGGGACCGCCAGCGGCCCCGGGCAGGTTCGACTCCTGTGATCTTCCGCCAATTTGCCTCTACTAAACTCTCCTGAAGTCAACAAATCCCCTTCTAATCCCTTATATATCGAGCTTTCCTTGTATTCTGACGTCAACCGACTTCAACCTGCATCGAGTTGTTTTTGGGGGTGCTTTAGGGGGTGTTATTTTCCCTTAAAATATCAACACCCCCACAATGGTAAAAATGTGATGTATAACAATGGCTTTTAACAACATCTTTGTTATACAAGGGGTGCATTGGGGGTCTCGGGTTACTTACTGGCAGAAATCCCCTCAGGAGCATGGATTCATCAAAAGCCGGAGGATGTCATGGCGCTAACCGATGTTAAAGTGAAAACCGCCAAGCCAAAAGAAAAGCCCTATAAGCTGGCTGATGGCGGTGGTATGTATCTGCTGATTAACGCTAATGGCTCTAAATACTGGCGTATGAAGTACCGCTTTGCTGGTAAAGAAAAGATGCTTTCTATTGGCGTATACCCCGATGTAACGCTTGCCGACGCACGAGAGAAACGTAATGAAGCCAGAAAAACTCTCGCTGCTGGAAGTGATCCTGGCGAAGTAAAGAAAGAAGAAAAAATGGCACAGCAAATGAGTCTGAAAAATACTTTCGAGGCCGTTGCTCGTGAATGGCATCAGCATAAAGCTGATCGCTGGTCATTACGCTATCGTGATGAAATCATCGATACTTTCGAGAAAGATATCTTCCCCTATATTGGCAAGCGCCCTATTGCTGAAATCAAGCCAATGGAGCTACTGGAAGCACTACGTAAAATGGAGAAACGTGGCGCTCTGGAGAAGATGAGGAAGGTTCGCCAACGTTGCGGTGAAGTGTTTCGCTATGCGATTGTCACTGGCAGAGCGGACTATAACCCCGCTCCTGATCTCGCGAGTGCTTTAGCTACTCCCAAAAAGGTACATTTCCCCTTCCTTACTGCCAATGAACTTCCTCACTTTCTCAATGATTTAGCGGGTTATACAGGTAGCATCATCACCAAAACAGCAACTCAGATTATTATGTTAACGGGTGTACGCACGCAGGAACTTCGCTTTGCCCGTTGGGAAGATATCGATTTTGAGAAGAATTTGTGGGAGATCCCGGCTGAGGTGATGAAGATGAAGCGACCTCACATTGTGCCGCTATCGGAACAAGTTGTTGCATTGTTTAAGCAGCTTGAACCGATCTCCAGACATCACCCACTAGTGTTTATTGGCAGGAACGATCCACGCAAGCCCATCAGCAAGGAAAGTGTTAATCAGGTTATTGAGTTACTGGGATATAAAGGCAGACTGACGGGACACGGCTTTCGCCACACGATGAGCACCATTCTGCACGAGCAAGGCTTTAACTCAGCATGGATTGAAACCCAGCTTGCACATGTCGATAAGAACGCGATTCGCGGCACATATAATCATGCTCAATATCTGGATGGACGTAGGGAAATGATGCGGTGGTATGCGGATTATATTGATTCACTTGCCAGCAATGGCAACGTATTGCAGGGAAATTTTGATAAGTCAGCATAAAGCATAATTTTAGATATCTAAACGGCTAATCTGCCTGTATCGACAACACACATTCAAACCAACTATAGCCCTTCCGGGAAACCGGAAGGGCTTTTTTGTTCATTTGTTCTAAGGAAATAAAAATGATTTGCCAATATTGTGGTTCAACAAACACGCAGAAAAGAAATACTGGTAGAAAAATAGGCGGAGGTATCGGCGCGATCGCTGGTGGCGTTGCGGGTATGTCAGGAGGTGCAGAGGGTGCGGCACTCGGCGCAACGATGGGCTCAATAATTCCCGGTGTCGGGACGATTACTGGTGGTGTGATCGGGTTTCTGGTGGGCATGGGAAGTGGAGTTGCAATCGGTGCGACGGCAGGCGGAAGTCTGGATGGTGAGGTGTTTGATGAATATATTTGCCATACTTGTATGTTAACATTTGATGATTAAAGGCCAACGTTTTAGCCTTTAACTCAACGAAAGGACGTAGCACAGGCTACGTCCGTTTACACCTTAGTAGCTGGAAAACACGCCACTATCTACCATTTCATCCGTAGGCAGTTTACCGTCTGGGTCATAGTCGATATCCCACGTTGTGGGGCTGATGCAGGGGACATGTAAAATTGCCTTATCGCCTTTAAATACCGTTAAGTCATTACGATTCCACCCTTGCCCGACTCCAGAAAAAACCACGTATGAGTAGTTACCATTGATAAAACGGTAATAATACCCATAACTTTTCGAAAAGGGAGGCGCACCATATTTGACTTTACTTTTATCGCCCGGCATGGAAGGGATAACCAAATCAGGAGCTTTCCCTGGAGTACCATAAATGTACTGTGGTACATCGTTATTCAGTACAATATTTAGCTGTTTTTGATTTACAAGATTACATGAAAAAATGACGTTATTAGCTAATGTTATGTCAGCGAAGAAAATACAAACTAAAAAATAAAGATGTTTCTCATTCCGGTATCACATATTCCTACACATAAACAGTAACACTGAACGTTACTCAAATGTCCGTGTTACTGTCATTTATAAATTGACTTATGCCACAATATTTATCTAATACGCTCGATTAGATATTTTTTCCCACACTCCGGACAAACACATTCACTTATCTTTGGCTGTAATGATTTTGCATTCGCAAATTTCGTATTTCCATGAAATTTCATGCCTCCGTACCTTTGCTTACTTACGATATTAACCGCTTGATCAAATGTGTATTTTTTCTCACAATGTAAACATCTGAATTCTTTCTTAGATAGAAAAATATTAAACCTCAAGTTATTTGACCTATCACCAAAAATGCTTAATGGAAAAGCCTGGAAAGATCTTCACCATATTTCTCTTTAAATTCATATGCATCATCAATAGATATGCCAAGTCGTGACATTATTTTATTTTGCGGCATGTCATTTATTTTTCTAAAATAGAAGCAAGCTCGTTCTAAAAGTTGTTTTCCAGCAGAGTTGATAATAATACCTGATTCATTTCCATTAACAGTAAGAACTCCACTTTTTCGGTCAAAAGACAATCTCTTGACATCACACCAATAGGTCCTGGAATAATTAGGGGCCCCGTTAGTAATATAAATAGAACTATTGTCAATACAAAGCGCGTTCTTTTTAAGGCCTATCAAAGAACAATTAAAATAAAAATTAATGTTACTTGAAATATAACCCAAAACACGGAGAGCCTCATCAGACTCATTCACCCAAGTTGAAAATTTCTTTTGAGCCTTAGATAACTCACTAAATTTCTCGAACTCACCCCTAAATTCCCAGGCAGTCAATTCATTTACATAATCGGCATCAAATATATCTTCATAATTGTCATGATTGAATGGAAAAAAAATAACCCTAGGATTTATATAGCGTTTCAAGCAATACAAATGAAGAATTGCACTCAATCTTTCAGTACAATATCCCTCGCCTTTGTGAGAATAACTATTGATCCTTTCCTCAAATCCTTCTACATATCTGGAAATATCATCTATATAAGCATCTAACTCTTTATCATAACCTGTTTTTTTACTGTGAAGATCTGCTATAAATTCACCAGCATATGTTTTTGTTATTTGTAAAGACTGTTTTTCATTTTTACCATCATCAGAGCGAAAACCATCATTCATTTTTATGCTTTTTTTAGCATCGCCAAAAACACACCAAAGAATAAAATTAATAAATCTTATGGAAATCTTAATAAAAAACAAAATCAATTTAAACATATTCACAAAACCCTATTAAAGAGAGTAGTCTATTGGTTCATAAAAAAATCAAGTTCAGCATGATTTTTTATTATATCAGGCTCAGGTATGCCATAGGCCTGAGCTAGTGTAATGCTCGCTTCGAGTAATTGACGGTTATTTTCAATATTGAAAGCTGCTGCTGTCAGATCCCCTAATGCCTTGAATTCCGATAATATTCTCCTGAGCACCTGCTGTTCAATGTCATTCAGCCGAAGGGTAAAATGGTTCATTCTGGCTTGCAAAGCCTGGCGGGCTTTACTATCCAGATTTTTGGCAACTGTGACCATGAACTTCCCAGAGATAGAGCCAATTACAGCCCCTAGCACAGGAACAGGTATTAACGCCTGGCCTGCGATGGTCATTGCACCAACAATGGCGGACTCGGCACAAACAATGAGCCCGAGATCGGCAAACTCATCAAGATCTATTTCACCCTGCTGATAAGATAAGGCAAGGCTTCCAACCCCTTTGGCTGCGGTGACCAGTGCGCTGGCGAATGGTGCTCCCATCGAGGCATAGTTGGTTAGGGTATAAATCGCTCCAGCGGATACACCTCCAATGGCTGCACCTTTTAGTGTATCCAGCCCCACGTCCTGCCAGTCTTGTGCATCGAACTCACCACAAAAAATATTTTTACCGTCACGATACTTGCGGTATATCCCCGTTCCGAGAGCAAAAGCCCCCCCGAAAGCAACCCCCATCCCTGTCGCCCGCATGGCTTCGTTCAGCGAAGGCTGGTGATCCTCAATAATTTCAGCTTTTTTAGTCTCGTTCTGCTTACCTAATTCCTGATCATGCTTATCAAGTGTTTCGTCAATTTTTCCCCATTGAACGTCTTTGTAATCGGAGACTCCCGGGCGTACGACATCGGCGAATGGTCGCCCCGTCGAGCTTTCAATATCGGCAACTTTATCCTTGATTGCCTGCAATGTTTTTTCGCTCAACCCCTCTACCGGCTTCCCATCAATGACGTCCTGGATAGTCTGCCAGGTATCTTTCGGGATATGGTAAAACTGCTCACCCTTTGTGAAGTCGGGATAGGTTTCCATGTGCTTCAGAACATGAGTTAGATTGTTATTAATGCCATTTATAAATTTTGACTGTACTTCAATACCATCAATCTTGTAGTCCGCAGGGGCGGTGCGACCCACCCCATTAAATGTTGCACCTAAAGCCGACTCATCAACCAATCCTTCATCGATCGCCTGGCGTGCATTACGCACGCCCACCTCAAGTTGTTCAGCAATCTCGCCGTGCTTGGTACTCATCGAACCCAGAATGTTATTCGGTGACGCAATAAAATCACGCACCTTCTGCATCTGTTCGCCCGCAAAAGTAAAGGCGCTATCCTGCTGCGCCAACTTAAACAATTCATCCTTGATGCGGGCCTGATTGAGGGCATCAACCGCACTGCCAATAACTTGATCGCCTACCGCATCATGACTATTCATACTGTTCATTACTGAATTTTCTTATTGATCAGTTTTGATAACGCATTGATATGGTTAATCAACGCCCCTAGCTGATCTTTCTGATGCGCATTAAACTGGCTATAGTCTCGCGGCGCGGTCTTTTCAAGCGCATCGACGATGCTCTCAGTGCCATGATAATGCTCCGACGTTAACACTTTCAGTTCCTGCGCTCCGCGTTCCATTACCCTCAATTCGCTGGTTTTGGCGCGAACCTGGCGATCTTCGCGCTGAGCTTCGTCAATAATTTTTCCATTCTTACGACGAGCCAGTAAGGTTCCGCCCGCAATACCTACGGCACCAATTCCCCAACCGACTGGACCCGCTAACGCCAGCAATGCGCCTCCAGCGGACATGCCTCCGCCGCCAGCGGCCAGTGCACCACCACCAAGCCATGCCAGTGCAGCATTCGTTGCCGCAGCGCCACTTAAAGTTGCAATGGCGGTACCCGTTGAGGCGGTACCAAAAGTCGTTGCAATGGCTAAGGCTGCCGTAGGGGCAAATGCTGCGACACCGGCTCCGACGGCCACTCCCGCAGCAGCCGTCCCTTTTCCAACGTGTGAGGTTCGGTATTCTTCTTCCAGTTTTTCGACAACGTTATCGAATTCAGTAATTTCCGCTTTCAGTTCGCTCCAGGATTTATCAAATTCCTTGGGTTTATTCGCCAATCGATTGACGAAGCTTTCACCCCGAGTAATTAGGGTTTTACTGCATTTTTGGCGTAGCAAAAAGAGAGCTGTGATCTCCTCCTGAGTATCCTTTGCCTGTGCTTCATATTGGTTTTTTGCCCTGGTAAGACTAGCTAATGCTTCTTTTCTTTCTGAGCCACGTAACATTTTTCACTCCTGTTGCATATCGTCAAAAATAGTCATGCTGCATTTTGTTTCCATTTCAGCCATCTGTTGCTTGAGCTGCTGCTGAAAACGCTGTTGCAGGCTAATCGGGGAAGTAATAATGAGATTGGGTAACCAGTATCGTAATAGAGGGAAAAGCTGGTTTTCGTGCGCCATTTCAGTTTGAACAATCAAATCACCGTTTGATTCTTGTTGTATTAATTTCTGCGCAGGTAATAAGTTGCGGCGCTGAAAGTAGTAGCTAACCTCGGCTGCGATTTTGACGTGTACCTTCTGCTTATTCAGAGAAAACCAGACATCATCTTCTTCAGCAAAGTACTGGATTATGTGCTGCTCTGGCGTGAAATGTACGGAAGTAAGATGCAGCCAGCGAATTTTACTGAGCTGATAACCCTTCACATTTCCTCTATCCACAGCGCCGAGATACCAGACACCTTTTATGTTAATTAGCTTATAAGGGGCAACGGTACGGAGTTTGTCTTTATAATGAAATTCGCAAATTTTGTGTTCGCAAATCGCTTTATCAAACAGACTAAAGTTATTCTCAAGTACTCGTTGAGCCTCAGGATCACTCGGTAGAGAACGGATACTTAACGACGTTAAATCAGCCTTGGAGACGAGTTTTTTGGCGGGAAATAACGCTTCCATCCCTAAAATACGGACGAGATTTTGCAGTTCTTTTAGCGATTGAGGTTTGGCATATGCAGGTGCCAGCCTGTAAACACCATCGCCATTATGGATAATACGATCGCCTAGGCGGTTAAGATCCCGATACAAGGTGCGTTCGCTGATTTTGAATTCGTCCATCAGCTTTTGGCGAGACACAAAACCGTACTGATAAAGGTCTGAGATAATAACAGTTATTCTCTGTACCATGACTTCATGCCCGCTCATGCGTTTTCCCTTGATAACTTTTCCCTGATGGTAATCTTACTTACTGACAGGTTATGTCAGTAAGCAACAGGAAAATGGAGAGCTTCCTCTATCTTTATCGGCACAAAAACAGTTTGCTTTAAAAATTTCATGCTTCAATGTTGCACCCGATACAACCCGGTAAACATGAGACTAATTGCTCTCTACGGACAATCCATCATAATTGACAAATTGTCCTTTAAAATTAATGACCTGATTGGAAGATGTACAGTCCACATCGGAGAGCGACTCATCGCTGATCCTACCCGCTAATAGTGGACACGGGACTACGTGAGTAAACTCTCAACCAGAGGTAGCTCACATGACTAAATCAGTAACCGTCAGTAAAAAAGCCGCGTAAACAGCACACTCCCGAGTTCCGCCAGCAAGCCCTTAAACTTGCTGAACGCATTGGCGTCGCTGCTGCTGCCCGCGAACTCAACCTGTATGAATCGCAACTCTATGGCTGGCGGAAAAAACAAGAGCAACAACTGACATCATCTGAACGCGAAAGCGAACTGGCTGCCGAAAATGCCCGGCTTAAACGCCAGCTTGCGGAGCAGGCAGAGGCGCTGGCTATTCTCCAGAAGGCCGCGACATACTTCGCGAAGCGCCTGAAATGAAGTCTGTCTTTATCGAAAAGCATCAGGCTGAGTTCAGCATTAAAGCCATGTGTCGGGTGTTGCGCGTGGCCCGCAGTGGCTGGTACGCCTGGTGCCCCCGGCGTCATCAGATAAACACGCGACAGCAGTTCCGTCTGGCCTGTGATGCCGCGGTTCTCAGGGCATTCACTGAGGCAAAAAAACGGTATGGTGCGCCACGACTTGCGGATGAGCTCCCGGCCTACAACATCAAAACGATAGCAGCCAACCTGCGTCGTCAGGGGCTTCGGGCAAAGGCAGCCCGCAAGTTCAGCCCGGTCAGCTATCGGGAGCACGGGCTGCCGGTGTCGGAGAACCTACTGAAGCAGGACTTTTATGCCAGCAGTCCGAACCAGAAGTGGTCGGGTGACATCACCTACTTACGTACAGATGAAGGCTGGCTTTACCTGGCGGTTGTCATTGACCTGTGGTCGCGAGCGGTAATCGGCTGGTCAATGGCACCGCGAATGACGGCGCAACTGACCTGCGATGCGTTGCAGATGGCACTGTGGCGGCGCAAGCATCCTGAAAATGTCATTGTTCATACTGATCGCGGTGGTCAGTACTGCTCAGCGGATTATCAGGCACTGCTGAAACGGCACAATCTGTGCGGAAGCATGAGCGTCAGAGGATGTTGTCACGACAATGCCTGCGCGGAAAGCTTCTTCCACTCGCTGAAGGTGGAATGTATCCACGGCGAACGCTTTATCAGCCGGGAAATGATGAGAACAACGGTATTTAATTATATCGAGTGCGATTACAATCGCTGGCGTCGCCATAGTGCCTGTGACGGTCTCAGTCCGGAACAATTTGAAAACCAGTACCTCGCTTGGGGCCGTGTCCACATTACGTGGGTAGGATCAGTTCAACCTGGTCAGAACGGATAAATTTTTTAGTTATTAACTCTAAATATATCTTTCCGCTGGCCGATACCCACCAGATAAAACCCACACTATTTGAAATGATTTATTTGATGAAGGTATCAATCCGCCTGGCCATCGGCTTTAGCCTCAGTATACTGCTGCTGATAATCTGCATAATCACTGCCATAAGGACGTTTTCCTCCCGGGAAGAGAAGATAAACCATATGGCTAATGTCCAGCTAAAAAAATATAAGTCCATTGTGGACATGCGCAGAGCGTTACGTGAGCTCAGTATCGCCACCAGAAACGTCATTATTTACACCGATAGTGATGATATTAACGAGGCGGAAAATCGCATTCAGCAGAATAAAACAATCTTTTTTGATAACATCAAAATCCTTGGCGCGATGATGAAAAAAAATGCAACGCCTGAAGGTGTTGCAGCTATGGGAAAGATACTCAGTCTAGAAAAACCGATGATGGATGCCTTTGATAACGCCAATCAGCTCGGTCGCATTAATCAAACCCAGCAAGCGGCGGATGTGCTGAAAAACACGGTAGCGCCCGTTCAGCAGCAGATAATGGATGCCCTGAATGATATGACACAAGTGCAGATGCATAATGTCGACCAGGCCGTGAAAGATACCAGCTCGACCATTTCCGGCGCCAAAATGCTGTTGCTTAGTCTGGCTGCATTTTCCGTTGTGGCTTCTGCCGTGGCCGGTTACGTTATCACCCGCACTTTAATGCGCCAGCTCGGCGACGAACCGGAATCTGCTCAGTTGCTGGCCGCCACCATTGCCGGAGGAGACCTGACCTCTGCCGTAGCTCTGCGCCGCAATGACACAACCAGTTTACTGGCCTCCCTGAGTACCATGCAGGATAACCTGCGTGAGCTGGTATCGCAGATAAAAGATTCTGCCGAATCCGTGGCACTGGCCTCCGATGAGATTGCCCAGGGCAACACGGAGCTGTCCTCCCGTACGGAACAGCAGGCTGCAGCCCTGCAGGAAACTGCTGCCAGCATGGAGCAGCTGACAGCCACCGTAAAAAGTAACACCAGCAGTGCACAGCAGACGGTATCTTCCGCACGCGAAGCCGTCTCGTTGGCGAAAACCGGTGAAACCGATGTAAAAAATATGACCGAGACGATGAGAGATATTTCTCTCAGCGCGATGCAGGTCCGCGATATCACCGGCATCATCGAAGGCATTGCCTTCCAGACCAATATCCTGGCGCGTAATGCCGCCGTTGAGGCCGCCCGGGCCGGTGAGGAAGGACGTGGCTTTGCCGTGGTGGCCGGTGAGGTCAGAACACTGGCCCAGCGCAGCGCCTCGGCGGCAAAAGAAATCAAGGAGCTGATCGAGAAGTCCGTGGAGCTGATTGAAGGCGGCGTGGCGGTGGCGAACCGCACCGGTCAGAGCATCATGAAGGTGGTCGGCATGGTCGGCGCGCTGGAGCAGGCGATGGAAGAAATTTCAATGGCCTCAACCGAGCAGATGCAGGGGATCTCGCAGGTGACCATTGCAGTGAATGAAATGGACGGCGTCACCCAGAGCAACGCCGCGCTGGTTGAGGAGTCCTCCACGGCCTCGCTGTCACTGTCAGAGCAGGCGAACTCCCTGCGCGGCATAGTGAGTTCGTTTGCTGTCTGACCACACCGTGGGTATGGGCACTGCTGCGCAGACAATCAGAAACTGACGACATGGCGGTGCTCAATGCCAAACGCGTATACGTAGCCCGGAAAGCAACGGGATGGCGGAGAGCTTCGTGAAAACGATGAAGCGCGATTACATCAGCATCATGCCAAAGCCCGACGGGTTAACAGCGGTAAAGAACCTTGCGGAGGACTTCGAACATTATAACGAATGGCATCCGCATAGTGCACTGGGGTAGCCGCGTGATTGTGTTATTTGCTGTTGCAGCCATTGCTCCACTTCACTTTTAAACCAGCGCGAACTTCTCCCCAATTTGAGTGGCTTAGGAAACAACCCATCCTGAATCAGCTTGTAAAACCATTTATCAGTCAAGCCTGTAAAAGTAGTAATGAATTTCATGTCGACCAGTTGGTCACTAAGCAGGGATGCATTTTCAGATATCATGATGAGTTCTCTCCGGGGTATTAAGGGAGAGCAATACGCAGAAAGTCATTATGCTTGCTGATACTGCTCATCATTAAATCAGCCTTCGTAATAAATCATTTTTAGTTATCCCCTCTTCCTCTGGGCCACTACCGCTGGCTATATCCAATTGAACGGACCTGCCTACTGTAGTCTTTCGAATAGTCTTTAGCGTAATACTCAAGCCTCACCGTCATATCCCGCCATACGTTGTCATAGTCTGTTGAATTATAGTTCAGGTAATACAGTGGATGCTCTGGAAAATGCACCAGTGTTTCGTATTCCCCCATATCTGCAACATTATCCACAGATAACCCCAACCCGCTGACCCACGCTTCTTCGATATAACTCCCCAGATTATTTCTTTCTGAATGAAATAAACCTAATGAACAAAAGGTATCTTTGTTAACCAATAACCCAACATGATAATGCTCATGCTGACTTTCAGGACCTGTTTCTCTTACCCAGAAATATCGCAAACTGGTTTGATGACAACGCTTTCCTGCTTTTTTGATTCTGTTGGCATGGGCTTGTAGTTTGGCTTTCAGGGAATCAATAAACCGGGACAGTAATTTTTCTCGTTGATTATATACGGATGGACAGGGCATATCATCGAATCTGGAATACGGCATTCGCAGGATCACCAGTATCAACATAGTTCTGGGATGTTCTGCTATAGCATTATCGATAACACGATGCATGGTTGTCAGATAATTTTTGTTCATGGAGTTACGTGTATACATATTACCCTCTGGTTCCTGATGTTTACTGAACTTCATAAACTGGCAGAGGGTCGTATTAATTTAATGTTTATTGATGGATTACTGAATGGGGTAGATTAAATGGATTGGATGAATGGGGGGAAGGAAGGTTAGTAATATTACCAATCAGACAATGACTGTTATAGATGAACACTCAGAGTAATTGAATTGCGGAGTATTGACAGGTGACTGATTTACTCTGAAGTTGATATTTTCCTGTCAGGCAGAACCGGTAGCTTTTATGGCTATCGGGTGGGAGACTGAAAGATTACGATTGAGAGGCACAAGAGACTCACAGTGAAGTAAGCCTGATTGATGCCAAAGGCAGTGCAGCTCAGTTTTGTTCCTTCAGAAGGAAGGTAACATGATTGTGATAAACTCCACAAAAAAAACACCAGAAATGATGTAAAAAGTATCATGGATGACACATAAAATTACGTTGTAATTTAGGTATGAATATGAATGATGATATACACCAGATTACTGTAACAAGCTGGCATGAGTTACTTTATTTTTTTGGTTATATAAAAAGGAATGATATAAGAATTAGTGGGATCCCTAAAGCTTCAGATGATTTTCACACGTGGTCTAAAAAAATAAATGTGGCGATTCATTGCCACTATGAAAAAAACGATACTCGTATAAATAGGTTCATTGAAAAAATGCTTTGGTCTTTTAACAAAGATAAATCGCAAATAGATGAAATAGAATTTATTTGTGATAATGAAAAAATCTGTATGTTTGCATGGTTATACATCCGACAATGTAGTGCTCGTGAAAAACAGGTTATAAACGGAGTTCAAAAAATACCGTTATACCAAGACATGCATTTACCTTCACAATCTCAAAATCATGACGAGAGATGCTATGACATTTCTGACTATTTCAGTTATGGATATTTATCAGGAAAAGAAAAGGACAAAGTCATAAATTCAATTCATGATACGTCCCTTAGAATTATTAATGATATAAAACCATTATCCTGGCTGGATGATAAAAATGATGAGCAATGTGAATGGGCTTGCGATTACACCATGAAAAGATACACGCCAGAGAACATTGATATTGATAAACCCTGGAATACACAAGAGCGATATTTATTTGTTCATGGATTATTTTCCCTGATGGTTGCGAGAGAAAGCGAAGCTAAATGGAAGTTATTTCTCGCCGACATAAATCGTGCGTGGAGTCAAAAAAAACACCGTGCCAGTAAAAAAGAACAATTGCCATTAAATACATACCTTGACAAAAAAACAAAAGAAAAATTGAAGGTTTTATGTATCAACAATGGAGTAAGCATTCAAACCATGCTTTCACATTTAATAACAACCGAATACAATAAAAGAAAGGAAGGTAAATTAACTTAAATTATATATTACTTAATTGAAGATGAAAAAGAATGTGTCGAATCATATTCTTTTTTTTCAAAATTCAATGAGGGTAATAACCCTACCAATTAAGTGATTAAAATTCTCACCAAGTGACATAACCTGTCATTCAAAAGGTTTACCCTTCTCTCATCAATAGATCGTCACACACGGTTCAGTACCAGGGGTGACACGACTACTATTGTTACGCGATATATCAATTTTATTAATTTATCAGCGACACTGTAAATAAGGAGTTGTAAAAAATGCAACGCCAAAAATTCAATCTGAGAACCCTGCCAGGGTTATTATTTGTTGCTGGTTCATTATTCCTGCCGTTAACCAGTCAGGCTAATGTCAGTGACTTTACCCTTTTCACGCTGGTTAGTCAGAGAAACGACGCGACTCAACAGGGGCAAAAAATCTGCACCTACGAAAGTATTCTCAATCATACACGTGTGGAATTAACGATCCCTTATATCTGCTGGACCCAGGCATTCCAGAATCGCAGGGACGGTCAGTTTTACAGGGATACCTACTGATCGGTTGGTTTATCACTGAATACCAACGTCCTACTCAACATCGTACCTGATTTTTCACAGCCCAGTCGCTACGGTGGCTGGGTTTCTTACTTTCTGTTTGCCCTCTGAGGAACCTGTAATGACCGAACCCGTATTCTTAGCTGGAATGCCAGATAAAGCCTGACCACAGTAAGTATTACCTGCCCGCACCCACACCATCAGGCCCTGCTCCGCAAAGAGCATGGCCTTTTTTATACCCTGTTCCCAAGACCAAGGAATAAATCATGCAATTAGCCAGCCGCTTTGGGCGGATCAATCAGATACGCCGTGACCGTCCATTGACCCATGAAGAACTGATGCAGGTGGTCCCCAGCGTGTTCAGTGAAGACCGCCACGAATCCCGTAGCGAAAAATACGCTTACATCCCCACCATCACACTGCTGGAAAACCTGCAACGCGAAGGGTTTCAGCCCTTCTTTGCCTGCCAGTCCAGAGTCAGGGACCCCGGTAAACGTGAACACACCAAACATCTGCTGCGCCTGCGCCGTGCCGGGCAAATCACGGGTGTGCAAGTGCCGGAGATTATTTTGCTCAACAGTCACGATGGTTCCAGTTCGTACCAGATGCTTCCGGGGTACTTCAGAAGCGTCTGTACCAATTCGCTTGTCTGCGGTCAGTCATTTGGTGAAATACGCGTACCTCATAGGGGAGATGTGATTGAGAAGGTTATCGAAGGTGCTTACGAGGTGCTCGGCGTGTTTGACCGCGTGGAGGAAAAGCGCGAGGCCATGCAGTCGTTGCAACTCCCACCTCCGGCACAGCAGGTTTTTGCCAGAGCCGCGCTGACCTACCGTTTTGGTGAAACGCACCAGCCGGTGACTGAAGCACAAATTCTGGCTCCCCGCCGCTGGCAGGATGAATCCGCCGACCTGTGGACGGTCTATAACCGCATCCAGGAATCACTGATAAAAGGCGGTCTGGCCGGACGCTCTGCCCAGGGGAAACGCAGCCACACCCGCGCCGTGAAAGGCATTGACGGCGACCTGAAACTCAACAGAGCGTTATGGGTGATGGCCGAAGAACTTCAGCAGGCACTGAGCTGATGCCAGACAACGCCGCATTCCTTTCCCCCGCATCTATCCGACCCATTCATTTACAGCAAGACTTCATCATGCAATACACAACCACACCCGAAGCAGCGACTGCATCGGTACAGCCGCCGCAACCTTACCATGCCTTTATTACTGCCAGCCTTGTCCCGGATGAGGAGCGTATCGCTTTCTGGGGACGCCGCTTTGGTCGCGTCCGTCAGTGGGTATTCCTGGAGCCACAAGTGTTTGCCTGGCTTGACCTCTGGAGTACCAACTATCAGGGCGGTATCTGGGATTTCCATACGCTGTCGAATGGCGGCGCATTTCTGACACCACCGGAACTGGAGAGCTACTTGCTATTTAACCAGCATAACGGCAATGAGGCTGAACTCAGCACGGAGGCTACCGGCATTGCTGTCTGTCTGATGACCTGGAGCCACCACGCCTGTCGTACCGACAGTCAGGTGATGACGGAACACTACTACCACTTGCGCGACTATGCACTGGCTCATCCTGAATGCCGTGGCATTATGCGGCTGATTGACTGAGGTTAACCCCTATGAATACAGTATTATCTCTGGCTCCCGTCCAGCGCGATGAGGTATCACCCTCAGGAATAACCAGCCCGGCGTGTCGTTTCTCTCGGCGGATGAAACCCGTGACTGGTTACGGCTGAAAATGGCCGGGCTGGCGCGGGAGGAGTTTATGGTTCTGTTTCTGAATAACCAGCACCAGCTGCTGGCCTGTGAAACCTTATTCACCGGCACTATCAACCATACTGAAGTCCATCCCCGCGAAATTGTGAAGGCAGCCCTGCGGCACAACGCGGCTGCGGTGATCCTAGCTCATAACCATCCATCCGGTATTACAGATGCCAGTAAAGCAGACAGAGCAATAACCTCCCGGATAGTGAACGCACTGAGCCTGGTGGATGTACGGGTACTGGATCATTTCATTATTGGTGATGGCGAAACATTGTCCTTTGCTGAACGGGGCTGGCTGTAATGAAAATTATCTCAAAAGCACAGGCTATGACGATATACCGCCAGTATCCACAATCCCGGTTGTTTCGCTTCTGTTCCGGGAAATACGCCTGGAGCGGCAGCATCTGCCACTACGCTGGTCGTGAGGTGCAGGACATCAGCGGCGTACTGGCAGTGTTTGCCGAACGCCGTCAGGACCACAATGGGCCGTATGTCGTATTACGAAGCGTCACACTGAATTAATCCCACATCACAACGTTTAAGGAGTCATTCAATGTCAGAAACCAGAACAACCACCGATATCTCCCTGCCCAAATGGGGCCTGAAGCGCAACGTCATCCCGCAGTTAGGTGCTCGTGTGGTGCAGGAAGGCCACAGGTTGCATTACCTAACCGACCGGGCGGATATTGCCGGAGCGTTCAGCGAGACAGAAGCCCGTCAGCTTGACCAGGCGTTTCCCGTACTGCTGAAGCAACTGGAGCTAATGCTGATTTCCGGCGAGCTTGATCCGTGTCATCAGCATTGTGTCACTCTCTACCACAACGAGCTTACCTGTGAAGCCGATACACTCGGTTCCTGTGGTTACGTCTATATAGCCATTTATCCCAGTCAGTCCCTCAAACAGTAAGATCTATCAATACCTTATTTCGTAATCTCATCGAGAAAAAATCATGCAAATCTTATCATCACACCTGTCGCGGGCGGCATCGTCACAACCGTCCCCTGTGGAAATCTGGCAGACATTGCTCACTAATCTACTGAGTCAACACTATGGGCTGGCACTTAACGATACGCCATTGAGTGATGAAACTGTCATTCAGAAGCATATCGACGCAGGTATAACACTGGCCGATACCGTTAATTTTCTGGTGGAGCGTTTTGAACTTTTCCGTATTGACCTGAAGGGTTTCACCAAGCAAGATCAAGAACCTTGGTTAACGTCTATGGATGTCCACCGGGCAAGATTTAAACTCAGCTTAAATCGTTCATAATTCAAACAGCCATCTACTAAGCAAGAGCATGTGGGGGTACTTATGGGGGTCACTCATTTATCAAACACAAAATATAGGCATTAAATCAATAAGTTAAACACCTAATGCGACTCCTGTGATCTCCGCCAAAAATGCTTTATTTGATTTTTGCCTTTGGCTGTTTCTTAAAGGCCTCTTCTAATTTTTTATGCACCTCTGCGGTAAATTTATTTGTTTTAAAATCATCTTCACTTTCAATGGGAATGTTATCGATTAGAGTTTGGCATTTTTCGAAAATCTTTATATATCTTTTATCGGGGGAGTTTAAGCTTTCAATAATTTTTTTAGCATAAAGCTCAGATTTATTTGAGTTAGCAGGTGGGAAGTCTACTTTATTATGCACAAAATGTTTATAAAGTTGAATAATATGCCATCTTAGCTTTATATAATTTTGCGCATTTATTCTTCTGCCATTAATAAGAGTCTGATATTTATATAACGCTAACGCAGAGCAATAATAATATGATTCATGATCATCTTCTTTAAAAATATTATTACCGCTCTGGGAAAATATTGTTTTAACATACCTTGCGGAGTTATGCGCCTGATTAAGAAACATTGCAGCATAAGATCTTGCAATTTCACGCACATCCAATATCTTAGTTGATTGATAGCCTAAACCTTTAAACTCACCTTGTCTTCTTTCAAAATATATTTTATTATCATTTTGTTGGCTCGAGTTATGTGCATTAAAATATTTTTGAACAAGTTTAGCTTTAGATTTCAACCCATAAAAGGATTCCATTGAAATATCTGTTTGGCTATTAGTAGCAGAAATTATATCATTTGAAACATCATTATCAGGAGACTCAATAAGTTTAATAACAACGTTAATAGACTCATCTAGCATATGTTGATTAGCATGAAGAGTGCTACTAGTTTGGCAACCATTAATAATCTGATAATTTGTTAAAGTCACTTCCTTTGTATTAGGTGTCAAAGTTAGTTCGGGAGCAACGATAGTTATCCCATTATTTAAAACAGAAAAATATTGTCTTTTTTCCTGCGATGATATCGTCGCGGCAATTCCTTTATTAACGTCATTATCACCGCCTAAATAAGAACGAACATTCTCTTCAAAAACACTTTGATTTAATTCTTTATTATCATTGTCAATATTTAGCAAAGATTCAACATAATTCTTAGCATTAACAACTCCAATATAAGATTGAGGTATACCCGGGATAGCTTCCAGGCCGAAGAAGTCAATTAATTTTAATTTAGCAGAGTTTTTCTGAGATATGTTTTCGTATAGTTTTAATAGCTCAGCACGACCTAAAGGAGTAATGTTTATTTCATGAAAAAAATCAAGCCCCTCTATAGTCCGCTTAACAATTTCAAAGCTCCCTTTTATCTCTCGCTCAGCCTTATAAGTACCAGAAGTACAAAAGAAAACATGACAATTTGGACGTCTATTTCTCACTTTTCTTAAGTTATTCAATATAGTTTTGAATATTTTAATAGCTTCTAAATTGAAAGCACCATTTGGCAGTTTTGGGTCAAGACTTAAAAAATCCTCAAGTCCCATTTTAAAATTTGATATTTCTTCTTTTCTAAATTTCTCTCCAGATTTAGATTGTGAGAATATAATGTCAACTGGCAAATTACTCTTATGTGTTTTAAAAAGGACTTCAGCATCGTCGACCGTTGTTATTAATTCACCATCTATAATAAAAGCAATTCCATCTATTGAAGCATCATCATCCTCAGAAGTTATATCTTTCGGATCAAATCTACCAAAAAAAAATTTTGACAAAATGCAATAATTACAGAGAAACTCGAATAATTTACTTTCAGTGTATACTTCATCATAGCTAAATATATCTTTCATTTCTGATATGTTATTTTGCAGAATAATATGCATGAATTTAATACCTTCTTTTTTTTAAATTTAAAAATTTTAGCAACGAATGCTTCGCATCATCCTCGTGGCAAAACGCCTTTTTTACGCAAAGCTTCTCTCGCTAGCTCCTTCAACCAGCTAGCGAGGCTGACTCCTTCCTCTGCCGCTATAGCATCAAGCTGTTCCTTCAATGCCGGATCAATGCGCATTTTGAACTGTGGGGACTGACCGCCACCTTTTGGTTTTTTTTCGCGCGATATCGTTGACATGAGGCCACCTATCCATTTACCCTAGCCACATAGGAGGCCACCTAAATAGCTTCCTGTATTAGCAACGCCTCGCTGTGCGGCAACACAGACGAAGCGTTTAACCGTACCAACTATCAAGGAGTTGATCATGGCTAAGCTCAATTCTAAGTCAAAATCCAAAGTAACTGAAGCACCTCAAAAGCCTGCCCGCTGCGAGTTTTATGATCGCGCCCGGAAAAACTACATCCCATTGCAGGGGGAGTGGATCTCTCAGGCTGGATTTATACCCAACATGCCTATCAGAATTAGAGTGATGACTGACTGTATCGTCATTACTGCTCAAAACACTCGCGAGCTATGGGGCTGTGCTGAGGGACTGAGCGTTGTTGATTACAATGAAGCAAAAGTACAGTACTGGCTTCAGTCTTTTCCCGGTGCGCTTAACGATACTGGTGACTTGCCAACAATCAAACGAGAGATGATTGAGTGATTTGCGACTCCCGGCCTGCTGGCTGGGAGCGAAACGTTACTTAATGCAATGAGCGATAAGTGCTATTGCAGCAAGGTTCATCCGAAATCTCTGGCATACTACGCAGATTGATACGTACTCAAACCAGTTAACGTGGAGGTGTTATGGCGGATGAAAATTTAACGCAATCACCAGCAGGCGAATTTATTATGTTTGCCAGCAGTGACGGAAGAGTACGTGTTGAATGCCGCTTTGAGGCGGAAACTATCTGGTTATCTCAGGCATCAATAGCGGAGCTGTACAACAAAGATGTTCGAACCATTAACGAGCATTTAATCAACATATTCTCTGAAGGTGAACTTGTTCAAAATTCAACTATCCGGAAGTTCCGGATAGTTCGGCAGGAAGGAAAGCGTCAGGTTTCCAGAGAGATAGAACACTATAATCTCGAAGCAATACTTGCCGTTGGCTACCGCGTCCGCTCTATCAGAGGCACTCAGTTCCGCCAGTGGGCAACCCAAACGCTCCAGGAATATCTGATCAAAGGTTTTGTGATGGACGATGAGCGGTTGAAAAATCCGCCCGTTGGTTCATCCGTTGTACCTGACTACTTTGATGAGATGCTGGAGCGCATCCGTGATATTCGCGCCAGCGAACGGCGGGTGTATCTGCGGGTGCGGGAGATCTTTGCGTTAGCCGCCGACTATCAGCCTTCCCTGAAGGAAACCACACAGTTTTTCCAAACCATCCAGAACAAGCTGCATTTCGCCTGCACCGGTCACACTGCCGCTGAACTCATCCACAAACGCGCTGATGCCAATAAACCGCATATGGGCTTAACCAATTACAAAGGCGATGAGGTACGTAAGTGTGATGTGACGGTAGCTAAAAACTACCTTAACCAGGATGAGGTTAGTGAACTTAACCGCGTAGTTAACATGTGGCTGGATTTTGCCGAAGATCAGGCCCGTCGCCGTAAGCAGATCTTTCTTCATGACTGGCAGGACAAACTGGATCAGTTCCTGCAATTTAACGACCGAGATGTCTTACAAGGTACAGGTAAAATCAGCAAGAGAATGGCCGATGAAAAAGCGCAGACAGAATATAGTCAATTTGCTGAGCAACAACGGCGCTTAAAAGAAGCTGAAGGTGAGAAGGATATCGCTGCGTTGCTTCAGTGGGAAAAAGAACCCAAAAGTTAGCCTTAAACGATAACCAAGTCTTTAAAATATATTATGCCGCTGTGTTATTGAAAGCACAGCGGTTACTTCAGGTTCACCTAAACACCCGCTCCCCAATCCTCTTAATCACCCCGTCGCTCACCTTCATTTCGGCATCGGTCTGAGTAATATAGATCGCCATATAGACTGGCTTTTCCCCCGCGGGATACACAGCGGCAATAATTGCCCTTGAGCCGTAGCCGCCTGCGCCAGTCTTATCCGCGATGGTCCAGCCCTTGGGCAGAGCAGCACGAAGCAGGTTGTCGGCCACCTTGTCCTCCCGCATCCAGCTCTCCAGCGTCGTCCGATGCGACGGGGTTAACCGCGGCGTCGCCAGCAGCGTATGTAGCCCGGATGCCATACGTTCCGGCATAGAAGTGTCGCGCTCATCTCCTGGCGTGGCCTCGTTAAGCGTCGGCTCGGTGCGATCCAGCCGGGTGACGGTATCGCTACTCTCACGCATAAAGCGCGTTATTGCTTCAGGGCCACCAAGGTAAGCCAGAATACTGTTGCCCGCCGTATTATCGCTATAGCTTACCGCCGCCGAACAGAGGGTTTGCAGCGTAATGGTCGCCGGAGCAACGTAGTTTTTGGTGATCGGAGAGTAGCTCAGCAGCTCGTCAGGCTTAATGGTGACTGTCTCATTCAGCGAGCCAGCAGTCTTATGCAGACGATCAAGCAGCGCGGCGCAGGCGAGGACTTTAAAGGTACTGGTTAAGGGGAAACGTTCATTCTGACGGTAGCCAAAAATCGGCTGGCCCTCGGCGTTGACGATGGACATGCCGATCTTACCCGGCAGGCGCGTCTCCTCCTGTTTCAGGAAGGCCTGTAGCCCTTCGGTATTGATTGCCCGTGCTGGCTGGCACAACGCGAAAAGAAGAAACAGTACCCCGCCGATAGTGCGCTTCACATCAGAATTCCTTACCGTCACTCGTCATGCCATGACATTATCATCTACGTCTCACGTTACGGTAGCGCGATGGCGGGATCTCATAGCACTTTGAAAAGACCGGGGTAAACAACTGATGATAGTCGAAACCGTATTTGCAGAAGATAGCAATAATGTTCTCTGCGGTCTCGACTAAATCCTTTGCCGCCTGGCTAAGTTTTTTCTCGCGAATATACTGCGCCAGACTAATGTGCATCACCTTGGAAAAATCCGCTGAAGATGCCATTTGGAGTAGCCTACCCGGGCGGCGACCTCTTCAATTCTCAGCGGCCTACTCGGGCCTGATGCGCAGCGGAATAACGCTCCCCTACTATTTTAACCGTCTCAAGCACCTGATTAATTTTCTGCAAATCGTTCTGAGAAAGAACAATCTCTGCTGCCCCCAGGTTCTCCTCCAGACGGTGCAGTTTGGTGGTGCCGGGAATCGGCGCAATCCACGGCTTTTGTGCCAGCAGCCAGGCCAGAGCGATCTGCGCTGGCGTTACGCCCTTCTCCGCAGCCAGAGCGGTCAGCAGATCGACCAGCTTTTCATTGGCCGCCAGCGCCTCGGCAGCGAAACGCGGCACGGTGCGACGGAAGTCATCCTCGCCAAAGGTCGTATTCGCCTTAATCGCACCCGTTAAGAAGCCTTTGCCCAGCGGGCTGAACGGCACAAAGCCAATACCTAACTCTTCCAGCAGCGGCAAAATCTCCTGCTCTGGTTCGCGCCACCACAGGGAGTATTCGCTTTGCAACGCAGCAACCGGCTGCACCGCATGGGCACGGCGAATAGTCTGCGCGCCTGCTTCGGAAAGGCCGAAGTGCTTAACCTTGCCCTCTGCAATCAGGTCTTTTACCGTTCCGGCAACGTCTTCAATTGGCACTTCAGGATCGACACGGTGCTGGTAGAGCAGATCGATAACGTCGGTTTTCAGCCTGCGCAGCGAACCCTCTACCGCTTCACGGATATGCTCCGGACGGCTGTTTAAAATCTGCTGCTTATTGTCATCACCAAAGGTAAAGCCAAACTTGGTGGCAATAACGACCCGATCGCGATACGGCCTTAAAGCCTCCCCGACTACCTCTTCGTTCAGATAGGGGCCGTAGACTTCGGCGGTATCGAAAAAGGTTACGCCACGCTCAACGGCAGCGCGGATGAGTTCTATCGCCTGGCGGGTATCGGTTGCCGGGCCGTAGCCGTGGCTCAACCCCATACAGCCCAGGCCCAGAGACGACACTTCAAGCCCGGATTGGCCAAGATAACGTTTTTGCATTACGTCGTACCTCATCAATGTATTGTTAAACATCCAGCTTGCGGCCAGTTAGCCATTCAATTCTCGCGGGATCACGATGGGAGAAAAAGGCGCTGGTCCCCGTATCCAGAGCAGTAATTTGCAACATCTCTTCGAGGCTGAGTTCGAAGTCGAAGATGTTAATATTCTCCTCCATGCGCTCTTTTCGTACCGACTTAGCCAGCGAAACGATACCGCGCTGGTAGATCCAACGAAGCACAACCTGGCCCACGCTTTTACCGTGCTTTTTCCCGATACCCGTTAAGAGCGGATGCTCAAAGAGGCCGTTGCGCCCTTCTGCAAATGGGGCCCATGCTTCTGGTTGAATGCCGTGCGTTTTCATCCACGGCACGGCGTGCAGCTGCTGGTTGAACGGGTTGACTTCGACCTGGTTCACAGCCGGAACGACTTTATTGAAGGCGATCAGATCGGCAAGCCGATCAGGATGGAAGTTACTGACCCCAATAGCGCGAATTTTTCCTGCCCGCTGCAACTCCTCCATCGCCCGCCAGGCTCCGTGAACATCGCCGTAGGGTTGATGGATGAGATAGAGATCGACATGATTCAGCTGCAGGCGGTTTAGCGAGCGCTCGAACTGGGCTTTCGCTCCTTCATAGCTGGCATCCTGCAGCCACAGTTTGGTGGTGACAAAGAGTTCATCCCGCGCGATACCACTCTGTTTTAGCGCGTTGCCCACCTGCTCCTCATTCAGATAGGAGGCTGCGGTATCAATCAGCCGGTAGCCCGTTTCGATGGCGTCAATCACAGCACGCTCGCACTCGGCGGCGTCCGTCATTTGATAGACACCAAAGCCCAGCAGGGGCATTTCAATACCGTTATTCAGGTTTACTGTTTGCATGACGATCTCCTTCAGCATTATGTATGGAGAGCATAACGCAGAGCGATTTATCTGATTAGAGCCGATATTTGCTTGAGCTAATTAGCTCAGCTCATCAATTCTGGGCCTGCGCCAGCGCTTTTTCCGCGCGCGCAGCTGCATCGGCATCGCCGTTGTCGCGTAGCCCCTGGGCGAGCTGGCGCAGCTGTCCGGCACTGAGCCCCACCCGCAGGCTGGCTTTGAGGTGGGCGAGCAGCTGAGACTCCACGCCCGGCATAGCGGCTAATGCGCCGACGGTAGCCAGTTCGCGGCTCTGCCAGTCGAGACTGTCGCGGGCAAAGATATCGCCGAAGAGGTGGGTTTGCAGGAACTGATTGATAACGGGAGCAAAATCAAACAGTGGGCCCTGCACCGGTGCACCGGAGATAGTGGTCTGGTTGGCTGTCCCTACGCGCCGAAGCTCATCGCCTACGGGAACGGGGGCGGCAGGCTCTTTACCCTGCGCGTCGTTGATGCCACGCGCTTTGCGTGCCTCTACTACCTTCATTAACTCTCCCAGCGCATTGAGACTGCGGGGAAAGCCGGTATAGGCATAGAGCTGAACGAGGATCTCTTTGGTTTCGTTTACCGTCAGACCGGCATCCAGCCCCTGGTTAAGGGCGGCGTTGAGCTTCTCCATATTGCCAACGGCCATAGATGTCGCAATCAAGGGAATCGCCTGCTGACGTGTGGTGAGCGTATCGGCCGTAGTATTTTTTTGCTGCATTTCTGATACTCCTGAAGTTGTAGGGGGCATTTCTGTCAGCTACGCCGGGTTTGGAGTGCCATCGCCGCACTCGCCACGGTAAACAGCGCCATCACCCAACCCATTGTCCACGGTGTGCCGTCGCTTAGTAGTGCCAGCAGCAGGGAGGAGATGATACCGCTGCCGTACTGGAGCGATCCCATCAGCGCCGAGGCAGAGCCTGCAAGGTTCGGCACGGCGTCCAGTGCGGCGGCAGTAGAGGTGGCTGCAATAATGCCATTCATCGAAAAGAGCACGAACACCGAGGCGGCTATCAGCAGCGCGCCGCCGACGTTGAGCTTTGTACCAGCCGCCAATACGAGTGCGGCAGCGGCGGCGATCAGCACGGCAACCTTCAGCAGGCTCTCCAGCGAATGGCGCTGCACGAGTCGGCGGTTTAGCATGCTCATGCCCATCACCCCGACGATATTGATCGCGAACAGCCAGCCGTAGTGCTGCGGATCGATACCGAAGTAGGTGATATAGACAAAGGGGGAACCAGTAATGAAGGCGTAGACCGCCACATAGTAAAACGCCAGGCAGAGAGTGAAGCGCATAAAGATCGCGTTAGTCAGTAAGGCCCAGTAATTGCGAAAGGCGCTGGCAAGCGAGGCCTGAACTCGCTTCTCTTCCGGCAGGGTTTCCGGGAGCCAGCACAGCGAGATGAACATTAGCGCGCCAATTACCGCCAGCAGCCAGAAGATGACATGCCAGGAGGCGAACTTAATCATCTGCCCGCCCAGCAGCGGCCCGGCGATAGGGGCAACAGCCATGACGATCATCAGCGTCGAGAGCATCTGTGCCGCTCGCGTGCGGCTAAAGAGATCGCGGATCATGGCGCGTGCCAGCATCGGCCCGGTACAGGCCCCCAGTGCCTGGAATACGCGCCAGAAGACGATGTGCAGGATATCGGTTGAAAGCGCACAGCCAATCGAGCCGATGATAAACAGTCCCATGCCGATAAACAGCGGAATGCGACGGCCCAGGTGGTCGCTAATCGGCCCCCAGATCAGCTGCGCAATGCAAAAGCCGATCAGGAAGCCGGTGATGGTCAGCTCCACGTCGCCGTGCAGATCCTGCGCCATCGCTGGCATGGCGGGCAGGTAGATATCCGTCGACAGAGAGGTAAAGGCCATCAGCGCGCTGAGAATGGCAACAAAAAGCAGACCTGCCTTCTGAGCGGGTGTAGAGTGCGGCGTAAATGTTTTGCGCGATTGCGCCTGAAGGTCGGTCATAGCGATCCGTCTGAACGTAAAATAATCAGACTATGTTAACGGATCCGATCCATTTAAAAATGGCGCAAAATAGCATGAGCTTATGAATGGTGTTCATGAATATTGGCTATCCATCACTACGTTAGGCACAGTGCGATATGTAGGCCCGGTAAGCGTAGCGCCACCGGGCGTTACTATATTGACGCAACAATGCCGGGCGGCACTGCGTTTGCCCAGCCTACGGTGAGCACGGTGCGGTTTGCAGACGACAAAGCATCTATTTCTACCCCTAAAGTGTGATTTAGATCACACACCAAAACTCCTCCGGTACGACTTGCCATCTAAATTGCTTTAGATCACAAAAAATAGTGAAACAACGGTTCATCATGCTTGCGAAGTGTGAGCTATATAACAAATACAAGCCCAGGGCCGGGCAGCAATAACGCGCCGACGCTCAATGTAGCGCCGCGTTTCCTCTCTATCTCTATTCCATTCTTTGCCTGCTGCATTGCAGCGGTCAGCCAGTCTATTGCATTAAAAAAGAGGTATGTATGCGCAAAACAGGTCATATGCGCTGGTTTATGGTTTCGCTGGTGACGCTCGGTACCGTTCTCTGCTATTTAACCAGAAACACCATCTCGGCGGCAGCGCCAACGCTACAGAGCGATCTGCACATCACTACGCAGCAGTACTCCTGGATTATTGCTACCTTCTCTGCCTGCTACACCATCGCTCAGCCGATCGCCGGGTATATCCTCGATTCGCTCGGCACCAAAATGGGCTATACCATCTTCGGTCTGCTGTGGGGCGTGTTCTGCATCGGCGCGTCATTCTCTACCAGCTGGACGGGACTGGCGTTCTTTCGCGGCCTCGGTGGCTTTGCCGAAAGCGCGATGATCCCCGCCGGGCTGAAGGCGGTGACCGAGTGGTTCCCGGATCGTGAGCGCTCCGTGGCGGTGGGATATTTCAACGTCGGCTCCTCTATCGGCGCGGTGATTGCGCCCCCGCTGGTGGCCTGGGCGATCTTTATGCGCGACTGGCGACTGGCCTTTATCATCGTCGGCGTCTCCAGCGTGCTGTGGGCTGCGGGTTGGTACTTCACCTATAACCGTCCGGCAAAGGCCAAATCCCTCTCTAAAGAGGAGTACCTCTACATCACCGGTGGTCAGCCGGAGAAAGAGCATGTAGAAAAGGTGCGCATTGGTCATCTGCTGAAGCAGCGTAAGTTCTGGGGCATCGCGCTACCGCGCTTTTTGGCCGAACCTGCATGGGGTACCTTCAATGCCTGGATCCCGCTGTTTATGGTGCATACCTACGGTTTTAGCCTGAAAGATATCGCCATGTTTGCCTGGATCCCCATGCTGTTTGCCGACGTAGGCTGCATCGTAGGCGGCTATCTGCCAGGGATGTTCCAGAAACTGTTCGGCGTTAACATCATCGTTTCCCGTAAGCTGGTGGTCACTATGGGTGCGGCGCTGATGATCCTGCCCGGCATGGTGGGGCTGTTCGGCAGCCCGATGGTGGCGATTGGCCTGCTGTGCGTCGGCGGATTTGCCCACCAGTCGCTCTCCGGGGCACTAATCACTCTCTCCTCCGATATGTTTGACTCTGGCGAGGTAGCGACCGCTAACGGCTTTACCGGCATGGCGGCCTGGACGGCAAGCACCCTGTTTGCGCTGGTAGTGGGCGCGCTGGCCGATACCGTCGGCTTTAGCCCGCTGTTTGCCGTACTCTCCGGCTTCGACGTGGTCGGTGCAATCCTGCTATGGATGCTGCTCAAAACCCCTGCACAAACCCTGGTCCCGCAAGAGACGTTCTGACTAAAAATGCGCCACCGGCAGATGCTGTTGGCGCGCCTTAAAAACCATTTAATTAGTGTAGAATTCCATTCGTTGCTATAAATATCACTTGTTCGTTAACTACATCGACAAAGGATGACAAGATGGCCCGAGTGGACGTTGCTATTGCTGATGAGAAACAGTGGCAGGGTATCGATTCAGATGTGTTGCATATCATACTGGAAGGGACATATCGCTCATTTGTAGACATGATGGGTTATGAGCTTGATAAAGATATTGTCGTTACGAACGATTTAAACAGTCAGACACCGATGATCTTCTTTCCGCTGAATACGCGGGAGGAGCGGGAAAGCTATCATATTACTCTAAAAGTTGAAGATACTCGCAACTGGGGAGAGATTGTTTATCAGCTATCCCATGAAATATGCCACGCCTACTGTAACTTCTATAAAGCGAAGGCCACCAAACATAAATGGTTCGAAGAGGCTATTTGTGAAGCTGGCGCGTTCAGCAATCTAAATAATATTTACCAGACCTGGAGTGATTTACCCTTTGCAGCGCATCCGGCGTTAGAGACATTCCGCCAGGAAATACGCCGCTACCTTGAAAAACTGCTTGAAGGGGTGCCACAGGGCATTACCACCGGTGATATTCTGGAATTTATCAACGTTAACTTGCCGATATTTGAAATAAAGAGCATTACCAAAATCTGGGACCGCGATAGTCACATCAAATTGCGGGCGATATCCTGCTATTTATGCGAACAACTGTTTTATGCCGATAGTCGCTACTGGCGATCGGTGCTGCATTTTAACGAGTGGGATGCCACTACCGATAAAAACTTTGTCAGCTTTATTAACAGCTGGGCGAAGCACGGCGGCGATGATGTACGCCCCGTCGCCGCCTCGCTAGGGATCCTGCTGATATAGATCGGTTAACGCCTGCCGTACATACCTGGCAACATCCCTGCCTGGCGCCCTCCCTCAACCGTGGCTACCTTTAAACAACTATAACGAAAGCGCATTCCTGCGGGAAAAGACGCTTTCACTCTGCTGCGGTGCGGTTTGCCGACGGCGATTGGCAAGGTTGAGGAAGCAAAATGAGCGAACCCCTGTGTACCCTGTTTTACGACGGGAGGCCGGTTACTGGCCCGGCCAACGTCCCGTTAATCGATTTTCTTACCGCGGGCGGCCTGAAACTGCCCCATGTTTGCTATCACCCATCGCTTGAACCGATGCAAACCTGCGACGTTTGCTGGGTGGAATACAATGGCGAACTGGTGCGCGGCTGCACGCTTAAAAGCGCGGAAGGCATGGAGATTGCCAGCCGTACGCCGCTTGCCGAGGCGGCACAGCATGAAGGGATGGACCGCCTGCTGGCAAAGCATGAGCTCTACTGCACCGTGTGCGAGCACAACACCGGCGACTGCACCCTGCACAATACGATGGCGGATATGCATATCCCCATTCAGCGCTATGAATACCAGCGCAAGCCCTACGTGAAAGACCACTCCAACCCGTTCTACACCTATGACCCCGATCAGTGCATTCTCTGCGGCCGCTGCGTAGAGGCGTGCCAGAACGTGGAGGTGAATGAAACGCTAAGCATCGACTACACGATGGCGCATCCGCGCGTGCTGTGGGACGGCGGCGAAACCATTGCCGGCTCAAGCTGCGTCAGCTGCGGCCACTGCGTCACCGTCTGCCCCTGTAACGCGCTGCTTGAAAAAACCATGCAGCCGGACGCCGGGCCGTTCACCAGTATGAAACAGTCGCTCAAGCGGCCCATGATCGATCTAGTGAAGGCGGTAGAAAATAGCACCGGCGCGGAAATCGTCACCGGTATCTCAGTGATGGATATGCACTGGCGCCAGCCGGAGATCAAGCGCACCAAAACCGTCTGCACCTATTGCGGTGTGGGTTGCAGCTTTGAGATCTGGACGCGCGACCGCCACGTGCTGAAAGTGCAGCCGATGGCCGACGCACCTGCCAACGGCATCTCTACCTGCGTAAAAGGTAAATTCGCCTGGGATTTTATTAACGATAAAGAGCGCCTCACCACGCCGCTTATTCGTGAAAATGACCGCTTTCGCAAAGCGAGCTGGGATGAAGCACTGGAGCTGGTGGCGCGCCGTCTGCTGCAAATTCGCAACCAGCACGGCCCGCAGAGCATCGGCTTTATCGGCTCCAGCAAAGGCAGCAACGAAGAAGCTTATCTGACGCAGAAAATTGCCCGTCTGATTATCGGCACCAACAGCGTGGACAACTCCTCCCGCTACTGCCAGAACCCCGCCACGATGGGTCTATTCCGCACCGTCGGCTACGGCGGCGATGCGGGCACGATAGAGGATCTGCAGAAGGCGGATCTGGTGGTCATCGTCGGCAGCAATACCGCTGAAAACCATCCGGTTATCGCAGCAAAGATCAAAGCGGCGAAAAAGCATCACGGGCAGAAGCTGCTGGTCGTCGACCCGCGCCGTCACGAGATGGCCGAGCGCGCTGACCTCCACCTGCGCGCCCGTCCCGGCACTGACATGGTATGGGCCTCGGCGATGGCCCGCTATATGTTCGATAACGGCTACGCCGACGAGGCGTTTCTGGCCGAACGGGTCAACCAGGTGGAGGAGTATCGCCAGTCGCTGGCACCCTTCACGCTGGAGTTCGCGGCAGAAACGACGGGGCTTTCCGTTGAGGAGCTCACCGCCGCCGCCGAGCTTATCGGCAAAGCAAGCGCCGTCTGCATCGTCTGGGCGATGGGCATTACCCAGCACAGCCACGGCGCCGATGCCAGCACCGCGCTCTCTAACCTGCTGCTGGTGACCGGCAACTATGGTCGTCCCGGCACCGGCGGCTACCCGATGCGCGGCCACAACAACGTGCAGGGCGCGAGCGACTTCGGCTGCCTGAAAGATTACTACCCCGGCTACGAGTCGGTGAGCGATGAAAGCGTGCGTGAAAAGTGGGCGCGTGCCTGGGGCGTCGAGCCGGAGCGGCTGTCGCTGGAGGCGGGCTCGGATAACTTCGAGATGGTTGAGCACGCACGCACGAAACAAATTCGCGCCATGTATGTGATTGGCGAGGAGACCGCCTTTGCCGACGCCGACACCACTAACGTTCACGAAGGCTTTACCAACCTCGATTTTCTGGTGGTGCAGGATCTCTTCTTCAGCCGCACGGCGCAGTTCGCCGACGTGGTGCTGCCGGGCTGCCCAAGTGTGGAAAAAGAGGGCACCTACGTCAACACCGAGCGGCGCATTCAGCGCTTTTACGAGGCGCTCGCACCCCTTGGCGACAGCCGTCCGGACTGGCGCATTCTTACCGAGCTTGCCGCCCGCATGGGGCATGACTGGGGCTATACGCACCCGTCGCAGATTATGGCCGAAGCGGCGCGCATCGCACCCTTGTTCGCAGGCGTCAGCTACGAGCGGCTCGAAGGCTTTAGCTCCCAGGTCTGGCCCGTCACGGCGGAGGGCAAAAGCACGCCGCTGCTCTATACCGATAAGTTTAAAACGCCCGATGGGCGCGCCATTCTTTACCCGCTTGAGTGGCAGCCGCCGCAGGAAGCACCCGATGAGCAGTACGACCTGACGCTCAACAACGGCCGCATGCTGGAGCATTTCCAGGCGACCAACCAGAGCGGGCGCGGCGGGCGCACAATGTCGCTGTCGCCGGACTGGTTTGTGGAAATTAGCCCTGAGCTTGCCGCCGAGCGCGGCCTCGGAGAGGGCGACTGGGTGAAGCTCACCTCACGGCGCGGCTCGCTGGAGGTGCCCGTGGTCGTCACCGACCGCGTGGCAGGCGGCACGCTGTTTATCTCAATTCACCAGGGTAAACCAGGCATTAACCTGCTGACCGGCGAACATCACGACCCGGACGTCAACACGCCAGCCTATAAAGAGATCGCTATTCGGCTGGAGAAGCTTTCACGCGAGCCGCACCCCTCTCCCCTGCCGCGGCATAACTTCCGCTACGGCAACCGCACGCCGATACCGCACGTGCAGGTTGAGGAGAAGTGGCAGCGCGACGACTATCGCCTCCCGCCCGAGCAGGCCCCACACCCGGAGAAATTTTAATGGCTAAAGCGATTGAGTATCAGGTGGATCCGCCCACCATCGGTCCCACCGCCGAGGAAGAGCTTCAGCGTCTTTTGCAGACGCTGCATGAGCATGGCGTGCTGCGCCTCGCCAACGACCTGGTGGCCAGTAATAACGACTGGCTCAAGGTGATTGTTGACGGCCTGAGCCGCAAAGGCTCGCTGAACGTCATTCAGAATATCTCCGTGCTGCTGATGGCGCTCTCCACCATCCCGCCGGAGCAGACCTACAAGCTCGCCTTCGGCCTGCGTGATTTTGTGGCCGAACTGAGCCGCGAGGAAGAGCAGCCGCAACGCGCGAACGGCAGCGCGCCGGGGGCACGCGGCGCCTGGAAAATGCTGCATGACGACGAGCTATGGCACTCTCTCACGCCGCTGCTAAACGGCCTGAAGGCTTTCTCCCGCCGCATGGAGGAAGAGGTGGATAAACCGATTTCGTCATTCAGCGGTAAACCGAGCGACGCCTGAGGCTCAACGGAGGAAGCATGATAAGCCAGGAGACGGCTTTGTGGCTGGCGCGCAGCCAGTTCGCTTTTACCATCGGCTTTCACATTGTGCTGGCGGCCTTCACCATCGGCCTCGCCCAGTGGCTGATGCTGCTGGAGGGGCTGTGGCTGTGGCGTAAGCAGCAGGTTTATCTCGATCTCTATAAATACTGGAGCAAGGTATTCGCGCTGAACGTCGCGGTGGGCGTGGTGACCGGGGTGCTGATGGAGTTTCAGTTTGGCACCAACTGGGGCGCACTCGCTAACCGTGCCGGCGCGGTCATGGGGCCGATGATGTACATGGAGGTGCTGGTCGCCTTTTTCCTTGAAGCCGGGTTTATGGGGGTGGTGCTCTTCGGCATGGGCAAGGTGCGCCCCTGGGTGCACTTTTTCGCGACCTGCGTGGTGGCCGCCGGGTCGATTTTCAGCGCCTTCTGGATCCTCTCCGCAAACTCCTGGATGCAGACCCCTGCGGGTTTTATTACCGGTGCGGATGGCCGTTTTCAGCCCGTCGACTGGTGGGCGGTGATCTTTAACCCCTCTTTCCCCTGGCGTCTTGCCCATATGACGCTGGCGGCGATGCTCGCCACCGCCTGCCTTGTTGCCGCCGCAGGGGCATGGCACCTGCTAAAACGGCCGGATAATCGCGGCGCGCGGCTGATGTTCTCCTGGGGTCTGTGGCTACTGCTGTTTGTTACCCCGATCCAGGTCGTGGTAGGCGATCTGCATGGTGAAAACACCCGCGATCACCAGCCGGTGAAGCTGGCGGCGATGGAGGGCAGCTGGAACCCGCCGCCGCCCGGAGAGGGCGAGCCGCTGCGGCTTTTCGCCATTCCGGATATGCAGGCGCAGCGCAATCACTTTGAACTGGCTATACCGAATATTGGCTCGCTCTACCTGCGCCACAACCTCACCGGCACCATTCACAGCCTGAACCAGTATCCCCGTGATGAACTTCCCTGGGTGCCCGGCGTGTTCTTCGCGTTTCGTGCGATGGTGGGATTGGGGCTGCTGATGCTCTTTTTCGGCGCAGCCGGGCTGGTCACGCGCCTGCGCGGCAGGCTGTGGACCTCCCGCTGGCTGCAGCGCGGCATGGTATGGATGGCGCCGGCAGGCTTTTTTGCCATGCTCGCCGGGTGGTTTGTAACCGAGACCGGACGCCAGCCCTGGACCGTTTACGGCGTGCTGCGCACCGCGCACAGCGCTTCTCCTGTCGCCCCCTCGCTGGTGCTGACCTCGTTTTTTGCCCTTTTGGTGGCGTATCTGCTTATCTTCGCCACCGGGCTATGGTTCTTACTGCGCCTGCTTGGCCGGGCACCGTCGCATAATGAAAGAGAGCCGAATGCGGAAGTGGCGGAGCAGACCGGACGCGGTATAACGCCGCAGAGCATAAGGGGGCGCTACGATGCTTGAGCTTGCCCTTTCTCTGCCGCTGCTAACGCTTTTGAGTGCTATCGCCCTGGCCTTCGGCGTGCTGGTTTATGTGGTGCTGGACGGCACTGATCTCGGCGTCGGCCTGCTCGCGCCGTTTCAACCGCCGCAGGCGCGCCAGCAGATGAACATCTCTCTTCTGCCGGTGTGGGATGGCAACGAAACCTGGCTGGTACTGACCGCAGGGGCGATGCTGGCGCTTTTTCCGGTCGCTTTCAGCATCCTTTATAGCGCGCTCTATCTGCCGGTTTATATCATGCTGCTGGCGCTAATTGTGCGCGGCATGGCGATAGAGTTTCGCCACCAGCACCCGGCGCTGTTCGACGCGCTGTTTATCGGCGGCTCCTGGGTTGCCTCGCTAAGCCAGGGGGCGACGATGGGCGCATGGATTGAGGGAATCGCGCATAATGGCGAACAGTTCACCGGCGGCCCTCTGGCGTGGCTTTCGCCGTTCTCGCTCTACTGTGCCGTTTCGCTAACGGTAGGGTATGCGCTGCTCGGTGCCTGCTGGCTGGTATGGCGCTGCGAAGGGAAGCTGGCCGCCTGGGGTAGGCGTCAGGCGATGCGGCTTGCGCTGTTTACCGCCGCGCTGCTGGCAGGGCTTGTTCTCTGGACTACACAGCTACATGAAAATTATCGCCTGCATTTGCTGGCATGGCGCTACAGCGGGCCGCTCGCGCTAGTTGCGCTGCTGGCGCTAACCGGGCTTATCGCCGCGCTGCGCCGCAAACGTGCGTTTTTGCCGCTGGTCATGGCGCTTATGCTCTTTTGCGCCGCGTTTGGTGCCATGCTGCTGGCAGTTTTTCCGTTCATTCTGCCGCCCGGCCTGCTGCTAACCCAGGCCGCCGCACCGCCTGCGACGCAAAAGCTGATGCTTATCGCCTTCGGCATATTTGTACCGATTACGCTTATCTACAACAGCTGGGGTTTCTGGATCTTCCGCGGCAAAATTCACGCCGCCCGGGATGCAGATCGCCCCTGACGCAGCGCCTGCGGCGGCACGCCGAAACCGCGGACGAACACTTCGCGCATGTGGCGGCGGTCGCGAAAGCCAGATTCGCGGGCGATGGCGTCGAGGGTTAAACGGCTCTGCTCAATCATGAGTCGCGCGGCCTCAAGGCGTAGCCCTTCAATGGCCTTAGCTGGAGATTTGCCGGTCTCGGCGCGAAACAGACGGGTCAACTGCCGGGCGCTGAGGTGCACGGCGTCCGCTAAGTCATCTACCGTCAGCGGCTTGCGCAGGTTTTTACGCGCGTACTCCAGCGCGCTTTGCAGTCTGTCAGAACGGGGTGCCAGCGCCAGCATCTCCGAGTGCTGGGTCTGGCCGCCGGAGCGGCGCTGGTTCATTACCAGCCGGTGCGCAACGCTGCGAGCCACGTCCGCCCCCAAATCTTTCTCTACCATCCCCAGCGCCATATCCAATCCGGCGGTGAGACCCGCCGAGGTCCAGATCGCCTCATCAATAATAAAGATGCGGTCATCATCAAGCTGGACGGCCGGATGCAGCCGCTTCATGCTGGGGGCGTGCGCCCAGTGGGTAGTGGCGCGTCGGTTCTCCAGCAATCCCGCCTGGGCCAGCACAAACGCACCGGTACAGATCCCTGCCACCCGTCGTGCCTGCCGGGCTGACGTTTGCAGAAATGCGATAAGCCCCGGCGTGGCAGGCTGCTCGGTGGGCATCAGCACCCCCGCCAACAGCCAGGTATCCATCTGCAGATCGGCAGATAACGACGCGCTTTCGATGCCAATCGCCGACGATGAGCGCACCATACCTCCGTGCTCTGAATAGACCGCCGTCTGGTAAAACGCCTCGCCCGCCACGATGTTGGCAAACTCAAAAACGGTAAGCGTTGAGAGGGCTAGCATCTGAAAATTGTCGGCAATAATTAAACCAATCCTGTGCATTATGTCACCTTACCGAAAATGAGGAGTCAAACGGCTGCATACGAAAACGCTCAGAGAGCCAGAGACTTACCAACGCCAGCAGCAGAAAGAGTACTGCGCTGATCATTACGCCATAAAAGCCATAAATCGGATAGATCCACGCGGCGACGGCGGAGCCAAAACCAATTCCACAGAACATAAATGCGCTGGTCAGGGCCAGTGAGATGCCTCGGGTTTGTGGATCGGCAATTTCCACTATCCTGCGCTGCTGCGTGGGCCACAGCAGATCGGTAGCAAATGCCCAAAATACCAGCGCAATATAGAGTAGCGCGAGCTTGCCCGGCAGCAGGGTAATGACCACCATATCGGCCACCAGCAGCGCTATGCCAGCGGTCAGCAGGCGCTCGGCGCTGTAGAGCCTGGCGGCCCGCGAGACAAACAGATTTCCGAGAATACCTGCCACGCCAATCACCGCCAGCGCAACCGACACGCTGTCGCTGTCGCCATGCCAGGTATCGCGCACAATCGGCGAAATAAAGGCGTACATGTCGTAGACGCCGGAGGTAATAAAAAACACCACCAGAAAGGCCGTCAGCGATGTCCGCTCCATCAGCACCTGCCCGACCTGGCGCAGGCGAATATCTGCCCCGGCAACGCTGTTTGGTACGCTCAACATAATATTGATGACCGACAGCACGCTTATCGCCCCAACGAGGGTAAACAGCATCCGCGCCCCCAGCAGGTTTGCGGCCCATGCCGCCAGCGGAATACCGACCATGCTGGCCATCGATACACCCAGCAGGATCATGGCGATAGCGCTGCCCCGCTCCTTTTCTTTAACCAGCTCCGAGCCGAGCGCCACCAGTACAGGTCCGATCAACGATGCGCCGAGACCCATCACGATCCGCGAGAGCAGCAGCACGCTGTAGTCAGGGGCCAGGGCAAACAGAAACGCCCCCAGCCCGAAAACGCTCATCCCGGCAACGACCTGCTGGCGACGCCTGACGTGGCCGAAAAAGACCTGTGCCAGCGGCGCCCCCACGGCAAAGGTGAGACCGAAAACGGCCAGCAGGCGAGCACTCTGAGCATCGGTCAGCCCCCAGGCATGGGAAATAGGCCCGAGGCTCCCCGCAACGGAGAGCGCCCCGGTCGCCTGCACAAAGTAGGCCAGGCTCAGCGCCCACAGCGCCCGGCGCTGGGGTGCAGTAATGTCAGTTTTCATCGCCTCGATCTCTCAAAGCCGGAGCCAGCCAGCGGTTACGCTACGGGAATAGGATGCTCAACCATCGCCTTGTTGAACTGGTTCACTACCGTATGCTCATCCGCCCCCGGATTGGCGCGGGCAGGCAGCACGCGGTCAACGATAGCTTCGATATTATCGGTACCCAGTTTCTCGAACGTTTCGCTGATAAATGCATCCAGCGGCATGGCCCGGTCGTCACCGCTGCGGTAGATCAGGTCGGTATCGACCCACGGGGGAGAGATCTCAATGACCTTCACGCGGGTGTCGCGCAGCAGGAAGCGCTGGGAGAGCGTGTAGGAGTGGATTGCTGCCTTGGTGGCGGAGTAGAGCGCGTTACTTGCCAGCGGAATAAAGGCGAGGATCGAACTGTTGTTGATCAGCACCGCATCCGGCTGTTTTTTCAGATGCTCGATAAACGCCGAGGTAACACGTACCGGCCCCAGCAGGTTGGTATCAAGCAGCGAAACGGCCATCGCGTCATCCTGCACGCCAGCGGCGTTATCAAAAGGCATGATACCGGCGTTGTTGATGACTACGTTCAAGGCCGGATAGCGTGACAGTACGCTCTCGGCTGCCGCCTGAACGCTTGCCGCATCGGTGACGTCCAGCACGACTGAATCCATTCCCGGGTTCGCGGCGGTGACGCTATCCAGCAGCGCTTTGCGGCGGCCGGAGATGATCACCTGGTTGCCCAGCTTATGGAACTGCTCGGCCATCGCCCGGCCAATACCAGAGGTGCCGCCAGTAATAAAAATAGTATTGTGGGTCAGTTTCATGATGTTCACCTTGTGTTGTGTTATCGGGTTGGTGAAATCATCTTATGCGCTTTCGTGATGTCTTAAATGACGTAGAGGGTAGTGATTCAGGACATCATAAGGTAATACCAGGCTCCGGCAGCAGGTCGGCGATCGCCGTTAAGTGTTCCCGCAGGGCGCTATGCAGCTGACGAATAGCCGGAGAGAACTGCTTGCGGTGCGGGCAGATGAGGTTGAGCGGCGCGGCTTCTCCCGGGTGCTCGGGCAGCAGGATCTCCAGCCGTCCGGCCTGCACGTCGGCGCTGATGTCGATCCACGACTTATAGACGATACCCATGCCCTCTACGGCCCAGCGCCGCGCCACGTCGGCGTCATCACAGAGCAGGCGGCTCTTGACCGTCAGCTGGCGACGGGTGCCGTTCTCAGGAAAGCTCCACTTGTCGTAGACATGACTGTTCATGGTAAACAGCAGGCAGTGGTGCTGCGTCACCTCGTCAAGGCTGGCGGGCCGCCCGTGTTTTTCAAGATAGGCCGGAGAGGCGGCCAGCACGCGGCGGTTATGCTTTGCCAGCGGCAGCGCCACGTAGCTGCTGTTATCCAGCACGCCGTAGCGAATGGCAACGTCTATCGGATCGCGAAAGACGTCGCTAACCTGATCGGAGAGCGAGAGCCGCAGGGTGATTTTCGGATGCTGTTCGCAGAAGCGGGTAATCAGCGGCAGCAGAACGTTGCGTCCGATATCCGACGGCATCGCCACCTTCAGCTCGCCCTGTAGCTCATTATCGCTGTGCAGGCTCTCCTCGCCAGCCTGCACCACGGCCAGCAGCTCCTGGGCGAACGGCAGATACTTCTCCCCCTCCGCCGTCAGCCGCAGGCTGCGGGTCGAGCGCGCGAAGAGGCGCTTATCGAGATCGCGCTCCAGCCGGTGAACGGCAGCGCTCACCTGACCTGGGAGCAGATCGGCCTCCCGCGCGGCGTTAGAGAAGCTTCCCAGCGCCGCGGCGCGCACAAATAGCGTCACATCTTCAAGGCGAATCATGCTCTTGTTCTCTTTCGATACTGGCCCGGAGTCATACCATACAGGCGCTTAAAGGCCTGTGTAAACGAGGCCAGCGACAGAAACCCGCAGCGTCCGGCGACCGCATCCACGGTTGCCTGCTTCTCCTCCATCAGCATGCGCGAGGCAAGAGTCAGGCGCAGCTGAGAGAGCCAGGCCTGGGGCGTCTGGTGATAGCTGCGGGCAAAGTGGCGGGCAAAAGTGGCGCGGGATAAGAAGCAGCGCTCGGCCATGATCTCCATCGTCCACGGGTGGGCCGGATCGGCCAATACCGCCAGTAGCGCTGGGGCCAGCCGTTTATCGCTCATCAGGCGCAGCAGTCCGGCAGGAGGTTCATGCAGGGAGAGCAAAATCCGCATCAGCAGCGCCAGCAGCGTTGCGGCCAGGCTTTTGACAATCGTTGCCCCGCCCGGCTGTGGGTTCAGGCTCTCCCGCACCAGCATCGTCAGCAGAAGCTCCAGCTCCGGGCAATCTTCTCGATCGTGGGTTTGCAGATGGATCAGCGCCGCGTTATCGGCAAAGAGCCAGCTATAGCCTGGCCCAAAACGGAATTCGCCGCACAGCACCTCGACCGCAGGTCCCGGCCCGCTGGTCTCTACCTCGATTAGCGTCCCGTTATGACGTTTCGCCACCGGCGCGACCTGCCCCCACTCCACCAGCCCCTGAAGCAGATGCGGCGAGCCGTGGGGCAGCAGCAGGATATCCCCGGCGCGCACGTCCAGGGTTCTGCCCGCCATCACCAGCCGGGCTTCCCCGCGCAGAATGACATGCCAGGGCACGCAGCCCGCGGCGAGCTGGGCATGCTCGGCCTCCCAGCGCCCGGCAAAGCGGCAGTGCAGATTAACGGCGCACGCCGGGGCCAGCATAGCAAGCAGTTGGCTAAGGCTATCCATAACTTCTCCTGAGACGACAGGACAAAAAATCGAGACGATGAGCGGCAACGGCCCTGCCGCGGACTCCCTATTATGAGTCCATCGCCGATACGGCGGAACCCATAAACTGACAGGAGAAGATCATGAGCCGTTTAACTACCATCCAGCCCGATAATGCCACTGGCCAGACTGCTGAGCTCTTTAGCGCCATTAAACGTGCAATGGGTAAAGTGCCCAACGCCTACCAGGCCATTGGCAACGCACCGGACGTGCTTGCCCAGGCGCTACAGCATAATGCCACGCTGGCGAAAAGTAGCCTGAGTAAACGCGAGCTGGAGGCGATTAATCTTGCCGTCAGCGAAGCCTCTGGCTGTGACTACTGCCTGGCAGCCCATACCCTGACGGGCAAGATAGCGGGCTACAGCGTTGAACAGACCGAACAGCTGCGTCGCGCCGACTACCCGGAAGATGCGCACATCGATGGCCTGGTGAAATTTGTGAAAGCACTGGTTACGACGCGTGGCACGCTGCCGGAGGAGACCGTTACCCGCTTCCGCGACGCTGGCTTTAGCGATCGTCAGGTAGTGGAGACCATCAGTGCCGTCAGCGCCATCCTGTTCACCAATATGATTAACCGGGTAAACGACACCGTCGTGGATTTCCCAAAGGTGAATTAAATGAAACGCCGGGCGGCACTGCGTTTGCCCGGCCTAACCGGACCGTAGGGCGGATTAGCGCTGGCGTATATCCGGAATGATGAGATCCCCGCGCAGCACGCATGAACCCAGCACGTTCTGGGTTTTTTCGCTCAGCCAGCTAACGATGCGGGCCGCCATTGCGTCCATCGAGTATTCGATGGCCGGGATGGTGGGGATCCCCGGCAGGTGCACGGAGCCAGCAAGGCTGAAGACCATGATGTCCCCCGGTACCGATTTATTAAACGCCTGCAGTTGGGTAATCACCCGCTGCGCCTCCTGCTCATCGGCCACCAGCAGGGCATTAAAGTTCAGCGTGGTAGCGTTGTTGAGCAGCACCTGCAGGGCCACCGACGCCGAGGTCGCGTCCATAAACACCAGGTTACGGTTAAAGGGCAGGAAATTATTTTCCAGCGCATGTTTGTAGCCCAGCAGCACTCGCTCAGCGGAGCCGCTAACGTCCGGGTGGATAAGCGCTATCTGGCGACGCCCTTGGCTAATCAAATAGTTACAGGCCGTTTCCGCCGCGAAGGCGTGATCGAACTGAATACTGTTCGGCGTATCGGCTTCCGCGCAGTCCACCAGGATCACATCGTCATAGCCAAGGTTATTTAGCGGAAAACGCGCGCCGATAATCAGGACGTCATCGCAGAGACCACAGGTAAGTTCGTCGAGGGCGCTAATCACCTCTGACCGGCTATTGGCAAAGCGCAAAAGCAGGTGCTTCTGATGCTGGCTAAGATGCTTCTCCAGCGCGTAGAGGTAGCCGGTGGTCTGGTTGATATTGTCCTGGGCGCAGATGACGCCAATGCAGCCGGTGGTCTGGCTGAGCAGAGACTGGGCGATGACGTTGGGCCGGTAGTTCAGCTCTTCAACGGCTTTTAACACCGCCAGCCGACTGGCCTCTTTGACGCCGCGTGACCCACTCAACACCCGTGAGACGGTTGCTTTCGACACTCCCGCCAGACGTGATACATCGTTGATTGTAGACATCTTTTTCCCCTGTCAGGCCGCATGTGCAGCCCAAAAAACAAGCAAAGCATGGTGCATAATATCGCCAGCAGCAGTATAGCTGCATTCTATTTCGCATGGAAACCGATTTTCCGTTCTGCCCTCATTGCTGGTAGTGAGCCATAAAAAGCTGTGATGTAAATCCAGGAAAATTACCTTATAGCCTATGGATTTTGATGAGTATCACACTTCGAAGTCTAACAGATGGAAACCGGTTTCCATCTGTTATCCAATCATCATTGTAATAACTTTTAACATTTAGAGGATGGGGATGATGATTAAGATCATGCTGTGCTGCTCCGCGGGGATGTCCACTAGCCTGTTGGTCAGAAAAATGGTCGAAGCGGCCGATGAAAGAGGTTTACCGGTAGAGATCGATGCGTACGGCGTAGCGGAGTTTGACACCCAGTTTCCACGCTATCAGGTGGTGCTGCTGGGGCCGCAGGTGAAATACATGCTCAATACGCTGTCAGAAAAGGCTGTCGCTCACGGCATTCCCGTTCAGCCCATTAATCCAATGGACTACGGTATGCAGCGCGGCGATAAGGTGCTGGACTTTGCTCTGTCGCTCATCGAAGCGGCACACTAAAAGGGTGTTCCTATGAGTTCGTTATATCAATCTATGGTTGCCGTTATTGAGCAGTCCATTACGCCGCTGGCGGGACGGCTGGGGCAACAGAAGTATGTCATTGCCATCCGCGATGGCTTTACCGCTGCGCTGCCGTTTATGATCATCGGCTCCTTTATGCTGGTGTTTATCTTCCCGCCGTTCTCCGCCGACACGACCAACAGTTTCGCGCGCGGCTGGCTCGACTTCTCCCAGACCTATCGCGAACAGCTGATGCTCCCGTTTAACCTAAGCATGGGCGTGATGACCTTTTTTATCTCGGTCGGGATCGGCGCCAGCCTCGGACGGCAGTTTAATCTCGATCCGGTGATGTCCGGACTGCTGGCGTTTATGGCCTTCCTGCTGGTGGCTGCGCCCTATGCCGACGGCAAAATCTCCACCCAGTACCTGTCGGGCCAGGGGATCTTTACCGCGCTGATCACCGCGATCTACTCCACCCGCGTCTATGCGTGGCTGAAGCAGAACAACATCACCATTCGCCTGCCAAAAGAGGTACCCACCGGCGTGGCGCGCTCCTTTGAGATCCTTATTCCGGTAGTGGTGATTATCGGCACGCTGCATCCGCTGAACCTGTTTATCGAGGCGCAAACCGGCATGATCCTGCCTCAGGCAATTATGCACCTGCTGGAGCCGCTGGTCTCGGCGTCGGATTCGCTGCCTGCCATCCTGCTCTCCGTCCTGCTGTGCCAGATCTTCTGGTTTGCTGGCATCCACGGGTCGCTGATCGTTACCGGCATTATGAACCCCTTCTGGATGGCGAACCTCTCCGCTAACCAGGCCGCGCTGGCGGCGGGCACGGTGCTACCGCACATCTATCTGCAGGGCTTCTGGGATCACTATCTGCTGATTGGCGGCGTCGGCTCTACTCTGCCGCTAGCCTTCCTGCTGCTGCGTAGCCGCGCTACCCATCTGCGGACTATCGGCAAAATGGGCATCGTCCCGAGCTTCTTTAATATCAACGAGCCGATTCTGTTCGGTGCGCCGATCATCATGAACCCGATGCTGTTTATCCCCTTCGTCTTCGTCCCGATGGTGAATGCCTGCCTCGCCTATGCCGCCACGAAGCTGGGCTGGCTGGCACAGGTCGTTTCGCTGACGCCGTGGACAACGCCAGCGCCTATCGGGGCATCCTGGGCCGCTAACTGGGCGCTGAGTCCGGTCATCATGTGCGGGATCTGTATGGTGCTGTCCGCCCTCATGTACCTGCCGTTCCTGCGGGCCTACGAGCGCTCGCTGATGAAAACCGAAGAACAAAAAGCGCAGGACGTGACGCCGCTGGCCGGAACCGTTCGCCAGTAATCAACGGGAGAGACAAGAGATGAAATACGCATTTCCAGAGCATTTCTGGTGGGGCAGCGCCAGCTCCGCGCTGCAAACCGAAGGGCAGAGCCAGCAGGGTGGCAAAAGCGCCACCACGTGGGACCATTGGTATGCGAGCCAGCCGTACCGTTTTCACCAGCAGGTCGGCCCGCAGGACACCTCAACGTTTTACCAGAACTGGCGACAGGATATTGCCATGCTCAAGCAGCTCAACCACAACAGCTTTCGGACCTCGCTGAGCTGGTCGCGGCTGATCCCGGGCGGCGTGGGCGAGGTCAATCCTGAGGCGGTGGCGTTCTATAACAGCGTTATTGATGAGCTGCTGGCCCAGGGGATCACACCGTTTATCACCCTGTTCCACTTTGATATGCCGATGGTGATGCAGGAGAGAGGCGGCTGGGAGAACCGCGAGGTGGTAGAGGCCTTTAGCCGCTACGCGAAGATCTGTTTCGACCTGTTTGGCGACCGGGTACTACACTGGTTTACCTTCAACGAGCCGATTGTGCCGGTGGAAGGTGGCTACCTGTATGACTTCCACTACCCCAACGTGGTGGATTTTAAACGCGCGGCGACGGTGGCCTACCATACCGTGCTGGCGCACGCCTCGGCGGTGCGAGCTTACCGTGCCGGGCACTATGCCGGCGAGATCGGCATCGTCCTCAACCTGACGCCGTCCTATCCACGCTCAAACAACCCGGCGGACCTGACTGCCGCGCACCATGCCGATCTGCTGTTTAACCGCAGCTTCCTCGACCCGGTGCTGCTTGGCGAGTATCCGGCAGATTTAGTCGCGCTGCTGAAAGAGTACGATCAGCTGCCTGCCTGCCTCCCGGAGGATAGCGCTCTGATTGCCGATGGCAAAATCGACCTGCTGGGGATCAACTACTACCAGCCAAGACGCGTGAAGTGCCGCGACAGCGCGGTTAACCCGGCCTCGCCGTTTATGCCGGAGTGGCTGTTTGATTATTACGAGATGCCGGGCCGGAAAATGAACCCCTATCGTGGATGGGAAATATACGAACCGGGTATTTACGACATCCTCACTAATTTACGCGTTAATTACGGCAACCCGCGCTGCTTTATTTCAGAGAACGGCATGGGCGTCGAAAACGAGCAGCGTTTTATTGAGAATGGCCAAATTAACGATCAATACCGCATTGAGTTTGTGTCCGGTCACCTGAAGTGGCTGCATAAGGGTATTCAGGAGGGCTGTCACTGCCTCGGTTACCATATGTGGACGTTTATTGATAACTGGTCGTGGTGTAACGGCTATAAAAACCGCTACGGTTTTGTGCAGCTCGATTTAGCCACCCAGACGCGAACCATTAAACGCAGCGGAGAGTGGTTTGCCGCTGCCGCTGCCAATAACGGATTTAACGAGGAGCAATAAGATGATTGAACTGGAAGAGGCCGTCATGGAGATTATCGTCAACGCCGGCCAGTCGCGCAGCCTCTGCTTTGAGGCGCTGCACGCCGCGCGCGAGGGCAACTTTGACGAAGCAAATAGCCTGCTGCGTGAGGCGGACGGCTACGCCCGCCAGGCGCACCATATGCAGACCAAGCTGATCGAGCAGGACGCCGGGGAAGCCCGCCAGCCGATGACCTTAATTATGGTTCACGCCCAGGATCATTTAATGACCTCGCTGCTGGCTCGTGAACTGTCGGAAGAGATTATTCGTCTTTATCAACGTTAATTAATTATGGAGAAATAGTCAGTCAGTTTTTAAGTAATCTGTACCTCACAATTAATGGTGATAGCGCAACTATTCCGCATCAAGCGGCGGGATAGTTATTGTCTAAAAATAATATATTAGATTGAGACAAAAAATGAATATCAATAAAAAACTTCCAGTCGCGCTGGCGGTGATGGCTGCCCTTTGCTCTGGTTCAGTCAGCGCCCAGGAGTTTACTCAGGAACAGATCGACGCGATTGTGGCAAAAGCAGTGGATAAAGCTCTCGCGGAGCGGCAAAAAAAAATGGATGCGGCGATCGATAAGAAAGCCGATGTCATTACCGAGCCGCAAACCGCGGCCCAATCGCCAGATATGGCCATTCCCTTTGGCGTGAAGTTTACCGGCTATGCCCGCTACGGGGCACAGTTCCAGGGCGGCGATCAGAAGTTCGTTGGCGTTGACGGATCCTATAACGGCTCCTCCGCCATTGGCCGTCTGGGCAACGAGGGCAACGGCGGTGAATTCCAGCTCTCGAAAGCGTTTAAAGGCGATAACGGCGCTATCTGGGACATCAACGTGATGTTCGATCACTGGGGCGACGAGGTGAACCTGAAAAAAGCCTACGCCGGGGTGACCAATATTCTGGCATCCAACCCCAACGCCTACCTGTGGGCAGGCCGTGACTTCCACCAGCGTCCGCAGCAGGGTATCAACGACTACTTCTGGATGAACCACGACGGCCAGGGCGCAGGGGTGAAGAACTTCGACATCGGCGGCGTGCAGTTTGACGTCGCGGCGGTGGCAGCGGTGGAGTCCTGTAGTCCGGAAGTAATGAACGATGAGGGCAACCCGTCGCGTATCACCTGTACCGGCGGCTCCGGCACCGGTGATAAAGGCAACTACGCTATTACCTCCAAAGTGCACGGCATGAAGGTCGGCCCGCTGGATCTCGAGCTGTATGCCAACTACGGCTTTGACTCGAAGGCGGTAGATACCGACGAGCGTAAAAACGCCTGGCAGGGCGGCGTGGTGCTGAGCCACACTGGTGAGAAAGGGGTGAATAAGGTTATTGCCCGCTACTCAGACAACTCAGACAACAGCGTCTACAACAAAACTGACGATCTGACGACGATCTATGCCAGCTTCGAGGGGAACTATAAGTTTACCCAGCAGGCGCAGATCGAGTACCTGCTCGCCTTCCACGACTACGATAACGATGCCAATAGCGTGGATAACCGCCGCAACTACGGCGCAATCGTGCGTCCGATGTACTGGTGGAATGACGTGCACTCTACGTGGCTGGAAGCGGGCTATCAGCGGGTCGATTTCGACCAGGGCGGGGATAACCACGGCTGGAAGCTGACGCTGTCGCAGAACATCTCCATTGCGATGGGGCCAGAGTTCCGCCCGATGCTGCGCTTCTATGTCACCGGTGGCCAGGTGGATAACGATCGCACCGCGCGAGTAAACGGTACGGAAGAGAGCAATCTGGATTCGTTCAACGTCGGTGCGATGTGGGAAGCGTGGTTCTGATGTAGTTCGCGCGTTATGCCCGGCGGCGCAGCGCCAGCCGGGCAGAGAGCAATTACCCTTTCACGCGTACTTTCGCAGCCACTAGCAGCGCCGTCAGCAGCATCAGGCTGCCGGAGAGCACCAGCGGAGAGAGCAGGCCGAGGTTATCGAGTGCGTAGCCACCGACCGCCGCACCGCAGGTATTGGCAAGCTGGATCACCGCAACCTGGATCGATCCAGCCTTTTCCGCCTGATCCGCCAGCGAGCGGGTGATCCACGTCGACCAGCCCACCGGCACCAGCGCAAAGCCTAATCCCCACACCACCGTAACCGCAGAGGCGACAGTTTTATCGCTTCCCCAGAGGATCAGCGTCAGGGCGCTAAGGGCCAGCACCAGCGGCGCGGCGGTCAGCGCCGTTTTCAGCGATTTTTTCAGGAACGCGGACGACATCGAGGTGCCGATAAAGCTGGCGATACCGAAGCTGAGCAGCACCAGCGTCAGGCCGTCAACGTCAAAGCCTGCCATGCTCATATAAATAGGGCGAATATAGGTGAAGAAAGCGAACTGGCCGGCAAAGGCCATAAAGATGGCGATCATCCCCGCCAGCACGCCTGGGCGCTTGAGGATGCCAAACATATGTTCCTTGTGCTGCATCGGCTCGCCTGGCAGGGAAGGCAGCGCTTTCCAGACCCACAGCGTACAGACGATCCCCATCACCGCCGCCGCGTTAAAGACGTTTCGCCAGCCAATAATACCGCCAAGGAAACTGCCCAGCGGAGCGGCGATCACCAGCGCAATCGACACCGCGCCAAAAATCACCGACAGCGCCTTGGGTACCACACGCATCGGGACCAGGCGCATGGTGAGCGAGGCGGACATCGCCCAGAAGCCGCCGAGAGCCAGGCCTAAGCAAGCGCGCCCGATGAGCAGCAGGGTGAAGCTGTTGGCAAACGACACCAGCAGGCAGGAGAGGGTCAACAGCACCGAGAAGATCAGCACCACATAGCGGCGATCGGTGGTGCGAATGGTCTGGGTGATAAACAGGCTGGCGAACATGGCAATAAAGGCGGTCATAGTGACCGACTGCCCGGCGGTGCCCTCAGAGATACCTAAGTCTTGTGCCATAGGCGTCAGCAGGCTGACCGGCAGAAACTCTACGGTGATAAGGCAGGCCACGCAAAAGGCGACGGCGAAGACGGCTGACCAGTTTGGCCGAGCCAGTTCCGGGTGGGGTTTTCCCTGTAAATGCTCACTCATTTTGCCTCCAGGCAACGTCACATTGCGGTAAAGTCGCGCAGTGTAACATTCTGAGTGTGACGCATTTAACGTTTTAGCAACTATTCAACTAATGAGCGCGGGATATATTGTAGGCCGGATAAGCGTAGCGCCATCCGGCGTTAATGCGGTTCGCCCGGCGGCGCGGCGCTTGCCGGGCCTACGGGACGTTCGGTGCACTGAATCAGCGGTTTAATGCAGCCAGTGGACGCCCTCTTCGGGCATAAAGAAGGCGTTGTAGCGCATCTGGAAGTTGTTGATCTCCGCCATATCCGGCTCCAGCTCACGCAGGAAACCCAGCGCCAGACGCACCTGGGCATCGGTCAGTGGTGCGGCAAGGCGGGCCTTTTGCAGCGTACGGTGCCAGTAGTGGAGGTTCTGCTCGCTGCTATCGACAATGCACGCCTGCCAGATCAGCAGCGTCTGGGCGGCATTCTGGAGATGCGCCTCGTCCGGACGGGAGAGATACTGGATGTACTCCGCCCCCGCCGCTTTACCCAGCTGATCGATCATCGATTCAACCGGCATCGGCGTGGTGCCCAGCCGCTCGCTCAGACGGCGTACCGCCCGCCGGGAGTCGGAGGTTAAGACTCTGAAACCTACTACAAAAACAATAACCAGCGTCGCCAGCGTTAACCAAATCATGAAAGCTCCTGCCCTGTACCGGAATGCTTATCATAAAGGTAAACGCGGCGACGCATACAGTCTCTTTAGTGCGCTATCCCTGTCGTCACCTTAAAGCTACGGCTCTCCTGCGGGGCTAGCGTCAGCAGGCTGCCGTTGGCCTGTGCCGCCAGGAACCCTTCCGGACGGCAGGTGGCTGGCAGGGCGAATGCCGCCACCTGCTGATCGCCGTTGTACAAAATCCAGCGCGTCGCATAGTTGAACTCGGCGCTGGAGAACCGGGTCACGAAGGTCGTGCCGTCCGGGCCCGTCATTTGAAACTCCGGCGTCGCGGTGTAGCGATCCAGCCTGTCGGCAAAAAAGACAATCTCGGGATCGTAATATTCCGGTTCGCTCAGCGTCTTCAGCGTGGTCTCACCCTGCTGGATGCGCTGGTTGAACGCCAGCCACTGCTCGGTAGGTTTCACATGTGCCGGAATCGACTCCCGCAGCGCCAGCGCCTCGTCCGGCAGGTTCTGGCTGAAGGTCGCCTCGGGCACATAGGCGTAGTTCATATGGCACATGTACTGAAGCGGCATCGCTACCGAGGCCAGGTTGGTGACCGTCATATCAATGTCGAACAGCGCACTGGCTTTACGCAGCGTGACCGCAGGCTGCGCCAGATAGTGGTGGCCGAAGCCCATCACATACTCGTAGCGGCCCCCTACGCGCAGCGTGTCGCCGTCGATCTCCAGCCAGGCCTCGTCCATCGCCGCGCAGGCCATCTTTCCGTGCAGCGCATGGCTGTCCTCCGGGGAGGGGCAGCCGTTTGCCAGCAGGCCCGAGTGGAAGGCGAAGCAGCCGTAGGTTTCGACGATCTCTTTGGCCGGCTTCGGCTGGCTGAACATGTTGCGCATGGTCAGCTCGTGGCCGTCAAACTCCGCGTCCCAGATCATCTGCCCCAGCCAGGGTAAGATCACCAGGTGACCGCGAGCGTTTGCCACCCTCAGCCCCTCAACCCCGCTTGGGTAGCGGAAGGCGCTGACCGTAAAATCACCGTTCTCCAGTAGCGTACGCGGCTGCGCGGTAAAAAGCTCACGCCACAGTGGCAAACAGGTTTTCATAGCGATTCTCCTCAGGAAGCGGTGGCTGCGGTAAGTTCGCGACGCACTTTACTTTCACGCCAGAAGTAGACGCCGACGTAGACGAAGCAGAGCATAGAGACGATGAACGAGAGCTGTAACGAGTGGAACATGTCCGCTACGTAGCCCTGCACCGCGGGTACGACCGCCGCGCCGACAATCGCCATAACGATCACCGCCCCCGCCATCTCGGTATGCTCGTTGTCCACCGTATCCAGCGTACCGGCGTAGATAGTGGCCCAGCATGGTCCAAACAGAATGCTCACCAGCACCGCCACGTAAACCGCGCTAAAGCTGGGAGCCAGCGCCACGTAGGCCAGAAACAGTGCGCCGATAACAGAGTAGAGGATCAGCACCTTCTCTGGGTTGAAGCGCGTCATCAAAATGTTGGCCATGAACTTGCCGATAAAGAAGCAGGCAAAGCTGTAGACCATAAAGTTAGAGGCATCCCGCTCGTTGATATCTCCCAGCTCCAGCGCCAGGCGGATGGTGAACGACCAGACCGCAACCTGCATACCCACATAGAGGAACTGCGCCAGAATACCGCGGCGGAAGCGGGCATTGCTCGCCAGATAGCGTAGCGTATCCATCGCCGACGGGCGCTTACGGTTTGCCGTTTGCGCCACTTTACAGGTCGGGAAGCGGGTTAACATAAACAGCACCATCACCACGACCAGTACCATGATCATGTACTTATACGGCTCAAGCGTGTTCTCCAGCATCAGCACCTTGAAGTTGTGGATCTGCTCCGGCGTCATGCCCGCCATCTGCTTTTCAAGACTATCGCCTTCGGAGAAGACCAGGTACTTGCCGAGCAGAATGCCCGCCGCCGCCCCAATCGGATAGAAAGTCTGGCTAATATTGAGGCGCAGCGTAGCGTGGGATTTTGGCCCCAGCATGGAGCTGTAGGTGTTGGCGGCGGTCTCAAGGAAGCTTAAGCCGATAGCAATCGCAAAAATCGCAGCGAGGAACATGGTGTAGGTTGCCATGTGCGACGCCGGGAAAAAGAGCGTACAGCCGACAATGTAGAGCGTCAGGCCAATTAAAATCGCAATCTTATAGCTGCTCTTTTTAATAACCAACGATGCCGGAATAGCAATTAAGAAATAGCCGCCGTAAAACGCACTCTGCACTAAAGCAGAGGCGAAGTTACTCAGTGAAAATACGCTCTTAAACTGCGTAATTAAAATATCATTTAACGCTGCGGCGCAGCCCCATAATGGGAACAGGCACGATAACAAAATAAACTGGAACAGAGGTGTCTTATTCAGATACCCATCAGGCATCTGAACGATGTTTTTATCGTTCATAGTGCTACCTTTTACAGTGCAGGGGTTTTTATTATTCGTTTATCGCCAGAAACTCATTGAACTGCTCAATGCTGGGATAGGACGACTGGGTGCCTTTGCCCGTTACGCTGAAGGCCGCGAAACGCGAGGCTTTTTTCATGGCGGTTTCTACATCACCACTCTGGACGTAGTAGTGCGCAAAGCAGCCAATAAAGGCATCGCCCGCGCCGCTGGTGTCGACGGCATTCACTTTAATCGCCGGGACATGCACTTCCGTATCACGCGTCATCCACAGCGCGCCCTTCTCGCCCATCGTGACGATAATGTTGTTCAGCCCTTTATCGGTCAGGCTACGAGCGGCACGACGAATATTGTCGTAGCTGTCGACCGGCATGCCGGTGAGAATTTCCAGTTCGGTTTCATTCGGTACGAAGAAATCACATTTGCAGGCGTAGGACATATCCAGCTCGCGCAGTGCCGGCGCCGGATTTAACAGCACCTCAATGCCGTGCTTTCTACCAAATTCAATGGCGTGATAAACCGTCTCCAGCTGCACTTCGAGCTGTAAAACGATGAGCTTACATTTCTTCAGATCTTCAGCGGCGCGATCGATATCCTCCGGCGAGAGGAATTTGTTCGCGCCTTTAATAATCAGAATGCTGTTGCTGGAGTTGGGATTAACAAAAATAGGCGCGACGCCGCTGCTGGTGCACGGCACTTTCTCTACGTAAGTGGTATTGATGCCCCATGACTCGAGGTTACGGATGGTGTTGTCGGCAAAGATATCATCGCCCACTTTGGTCAGCATCAGCACTTTGGAGTTGAGCTTCGCTGCGGCAACGGCCTGGTTGGCACCTTTACCGCCGCAGCCAATCTTGAACGCCGGAGCTTCAAGGGTTTCACCCTCTTTCGGCATCTGGTTGGTGTAGGTGATTAAATCCACCATGTTGGAGCCGATGACTGCGATATCCATTTTCCTACCTCTCAGAAACAAACGCTTAACAATGATATTATCGTAACATTATCATGTTATTTTAGTATCATTTGTGACTTCGCTCGCGATTACAGCAACATTTGATGCCGCAGCGTTCCCGCTCTGGATGGAAAATGTTACTTTAGGAACATAAGAAGATGATTAGGCTGGTAAAGCGGAGAGAGAGAATGGAAACCAAGCAGAAAGAGCGTATTCGTCGCCTGACGGAGCTGCTCAAAAAGACCGACCGTATCCATCTGAAAGATGCGGCGCGGATGCTGGAGGTTTCCGTGATGACCATTCGTCGCGACTTTAGCCAGGAGGATGAGCCGCTGCCGCTGGCGCTGCTCGGGGGCTATATCGTGATGGTTAACAAGCCCGCCGCGCCGACCACCAGCCAGCCTGCCGCCGCTGCCACGCGCCGCCATCACCGGGATGATACGCCCATTGCGATCCTTGCCGCAGGGCTGGTGAGCGAAAACGATCTGGTGTTTTTCGACAACGGCCCGGAGATGCCGCTGGTAATCGACATGATCCCCGATGAGATTACCTTCACCGGGATTTGCTATTCACATCAGGTGTTTATGGCGTTGAATGCCAAACCTAACGCCACCGCCATGCTCTGCGGCGGCACCTACCGCGCAAAGAGCGACGCCTTTTACGACCCCAACAACCCGTCGATTCTCGATTCGCTCAATCCGCGTAAGGTGTTTATCTCCGCCAGCGGGGTTCACGAACACTATGGGGTGACCTGGTTCAACCTCGACGATTTGCCGGTGAAACGCAAAGCGATGGAGCACGGCATCCGCAAGATCTTGCTGGCGCGTTATGCGCTCTTTGATGAAGTGGCTCCTGCCAGCATCGCCCCGCTCGCGCAGTTTGACGTGCTGATCAGCAACCGTCCGCTACCGGCAGAGTATGCTCTCCACTGCCGGAACGGCTCGGTCAAGGCGATTACCCCTGACTCTGAGAACGAGTAACCTATTCGAAAAACACGGCGATTTTGTTGAACATGGTGGGATCGGACTGGTTCCGCACCACTTTTACTACATCTTCCAGCTTGTCTATTTGGCTCATCATCTGCTCCAGTCGCTGATCGTCCGCCACTAGCAGCCAGATGCGGCTCTGCTCCCCGCCTGGTAGCGGCAGGCAGAGAATACCCTCTACGTTAAAGGCGCGCCGGGCAAAGAGGCCGCAGACGTGGGTCATCACCCCAGGGTGGTTGCGGACGGTGAGCTCCAGGATAACGTTGTCATGTGTTGATTGTGGCATGGCTTATTCCCCCACCATTTCAGTATTGGCCGCGCCCGGCGGAACCATTGGATAGACTTTCTGCTCGGCATCGGTACGAACGTGGATCAGCGCCGGGCCTGGACGGGAGATGATCTCCTGCAGGGCTGCATGCGGATCGGCCGCGGCGTTTAAATCGCAGGTGTGCAGGCCAAACCCGGCGGCGATTTGCATAAAGTTGATCGTTCCTGGATAGGTGGCGGCAAACACGCCCTGCTTGTAGAACAGGCTCTGCTGCTGATGCACCAACCCCAGCGCCTCGTTATTCATCAGGATAATTTTGATGTCGAGCTGATTTTCAGCGGCGGTCGCCATCTCCTGAATGTTCATCATCAGGCTGCCGTCGCCGGAGAAGCACAGTACCTTGCGATCGGGATTGGCCAGCGCTGCGCCAATGGCTGCCGGCAGGCCGAAGCCCATCGTCCCCAATCCGCCGGAGGTGAGCCACTGGCGCGGGCGATTGAGCGGGTAGGCCTGAGCGGTCCACATCTGGTGCTGCCCGACGTCAGTAGTAATAATCGCGCTGTCATCAACGCAGGCCGCGACGGCGTTAATTAACCCATAGTGGCTCAGCGGATCGTCCGCACCCGGCATGTTAGCCGGAAACTCCTGCTGCAGCTGCGCCACGGTATCGCGCCAGGCGTCGCGCGTGTCCTCTGCAATCTGCGGGATCAGCTGGTCCAGCACTTCGCCGACGTCGCCCTGAATAGCGCAGTGTGGCTGCTTGATTTTACCCAGCTCGGCGCGGTCGATATCCACATGGATAATTTTGGCGTTCGGGCAGAAGGTTTCGGTTTTGCCAATCGCCCGGTCATCAAAACGCGCCCCCAGCACCACCAGCAGATCGGCTTCGTGCAGGATAAAGTTGGTGCTGCGCGCGCCATGCATCCCCAGCATACCCAGCGACAGCGGATGCTGTTTCGGCAGCATACCGAGAGCCATCAGCGTCATGGTAGTAGGCAGGCTCGCTTTCTCCGCCAAGGTCCGTACCTGCTCCGGCGCGTTAATCACCCCGCCCCCCAGGTAGAGTACCGGGCGCTGGGCCTGGTTAATCATTGCCGCCGCCTCTTGTACGCTCTCGATGCTGAATGCCGGGGCTGGCGCGGTATTACCCGGCTCCGGCAGGGCATCCAGTTCAATCTCAGCGGTCTGAACATCCTTAGGAATATCTATCCACACCGGGCCGGGACGGCCGGACTGGGCAATGCGGAACGCGTCGCTGATGACCTGCGGCAGCTCGCGGATGTCGCGCACCAGATAGTTGTGCTTAGTGATGGGGATAGAGATGCCGTAGGTGTCCACTTCCTGGAATGCGTCGGTACCGATCATCGACGAGGGAACCTGGCCCGTGATACAGACCAGCGGAATGGAGTCGAGGCGCGCGTCGGCGATGGCGGTCACCAGGTTGGTCGCTCCCGGCCCGCTACAGGCCATACAGACGGCGGGTTTCCCTTGGGTGCGCGCCATGCCCTGGGCGATAAAGCCCGCGCCCTGCTCGTGACGAGCCAGTACGTGACGGATCTGCGTGCTTTGACTCAGGGCGTCATACAGCGGCAGCACCGTACCGCCCGGGATCCCGGTGACGATGGTGATGCCCTGGCGCTCCAGTAAATGAACGATTAACTGTGCGCCAGTAAAGCGCCTTGCCTGCGATGTGGTGCCCAAACTTGCCATGCTCCAGTCCTTTAATTCTGGGCCGACTTTCCGGGCGGTCTAAACGAAAAACCCCGCCCGGTTTGCGCCGGCGGGGTTTTGGAATCGTGTGTTCCGGACCCTACGGCGCTATGCCGACGACCACCACCACACGCACGACGACGACCGCGGCAGATGGCGCGGTGCGTAGTAGAGTCGATGTCAGCATGGTTGGGTGCATTAGGGGCCTGTTTTGTGGTGTTGTGTATTTATTAGCTGAATTTATACAAACACAGCTGATGCGGCATGACAATCGTTTTATCGCAACGGCGATGAAATTGCGTCAACGATCACGTTTTGCTGCAAAACAAAAAACCCTGCCGAAGCAGGGTTTTTTACGCAGCGGTTGCGGTTGGTAGCCGCGGAACACACTGTGTTATGTCAACGTCCAAAGTATATCCAGGAACGTCGTCAGGCGCAATTTTGGCCAGTATGAGTATGGATCACGCTTCGCATTTTTGCCACAAATTACTGTTAATATATACAGTACTTATTTATACTCATTTTGCATTCGCAGTGTCAGGCAGGGGCCGCATGGTTTCCCGGCGCAAAACTAAGTCCTGGCTGAAACGGGTGGTGCCGTCAGTGCCTTAACCCCTGAGAGCACACTGTGTTATGTCAACCACACACATTTCGTACCTGAAGCGTGTGTGAAAAATGGCTGGCAACAGGCGGCGGATAGGTACGCCAGCCAGTCGTGCTCCTTTGCCAAAGGAGACGCGTATGGGCGGAGTGGATATCGCTATTCTTATCCTGAAACTCATTGTTGCACTGCTGCAACTGCTTGATGCAGTCCTGAAGTACCTGAAGTAGTTCAGGTTCAAGCCGCACCAAAGGGGGACGGGAAACCGTCCCCCTTTAATAATGAGTAAAAAGAGAGTGCTAGAGGCATTCAAGCATGAGTGTTACAGTTGTATGACAATTCACCACCCGATTCGCTATGACGCTCTCTGTATTCTGTACTCTACTGTTTGCCGCCCTGCTGCATGCCAGCTGGAACGCCATCGTAAAAGCCGGAACGGATAAACTCTATACCGCCATCAGCGTTAGCGGCTCCGCCACGCTTATCGCGCTGATCTTACTCCCTTTCTCACCGCAGCCCGCTGCCGCCAGCTGGCCTTTTTTAGCGATCTCCTGCGCGCTGCAGGTGGTTTACACGGTGCTGGTGGCAAAAACGTATCACGTCTCCGATATGAGCCAGACCTATCCCCTGATGCGCGGCACCGCCCCGCTGCTGGTCGCGCTGATTAGCGTCCTGGCGTTAGGAGATACGCTTTCGTGGCTCGCCTGGTCTGGGATCGGCGTTATCTGCCTGTCGATACTGGCGATGGCGCTGAATGGCCGGATGCAGTCACGCAAGGGAGTCTGGCTGGCGCTGCTGAACGCCTGTTTTATCGCCGGATATACGCTGGTGGACGGTACCGGCGTGCGTCTGTCTGACACCGCGCTGGGCTATACGCTGTGGACCTTCTTTATGAACGGTTTCTGCCTGCTCTGTTGGGCAATGGTGGCGCGCCGTCGCGAAGCGTCCAGCTATCTGCGCCTGCACTGGAAAAAGGGGCTGTTTGGCGGCGCGGGAACGATGGGATCTTACGGTCTGGCACTGTGGGCGATGACCCAGGCTCCTCTGGCCGTGGTCGCGGCCCTGCGCGAAACGTCGATACTCTTTGGTGCGCTTATCGCCTTTGTGCTTTTAAAAGAGAAGGTTGCTGGCGTGCGCATCGCCGCTGCGCTGGGCATTGCCGGTGGGGCTATTCTGCTACGCCTGGCGTAAAACCCAGGCAATATTAGTTGCCAATATTGTTCACAAATCCTGCCTTCTCGCTTGTGCTCATTCATCCCTCTGATACTTAACTTATCGCCTCACTGTGGTAGATTTCTCGCGCATTTATGGGCATGCGCAGTCACTTATTCTCTATTTCTCTCATTTGGCAAAAGTATTCAGCGACATGAAAAGACAAAGGAACGTTAACTTATTGTTGATGCTGGTGTTACTGGTGGCGGTCGGTCAGATGGCGCAAACTATCTATATTCCGGCCATTGCCGACATGGCAAAGGAGTTTCACGTTCGCGAAGGTGCGGTACAGAGCGTGATGGCAGCCTATCTGCTGACCTATGGCTTCTCCCAGCTCTTCTATGGCCCCTTATCCGATCGCGTGGGGCGTCGCCCGGTCATTTTAGTCGGCATGAGCATTTTCATGATGGCGACAGGGGTTGCTCTCTCTACCCATAGCCTGACCGTATTAATAGCTGCCAGCGCGTTGCAGGGTGTCGGCACCGGCGTCGGCGGCGTAATGGCACGAACCTTACCACGCGATCTGTATGAAGGCACCCAGCTTCGTCATGCTAATAGCCTGTTAAATATGGGGATCCTGGTGAGCCCGCTGCTGGCCCCGCTGATTGGCGGCCTGCTGAACACCCTGTGGTCATGGCGCGCCTGTTTCGCCTTCCTGCTGGTACTCTGCGTGCTGGTTACCTTCAGCATGGCGCGCTGGATGCCAGAGACCCGACCAGCGAGCGCACCGCGCACGAAACTGCTCACCAGCTACAAAGTACTTTTCGGCAGCGGATCATTTAACTGCTACTTGCTGATGCTGATCGGTGGCCTGGCGGGTATCGCCGTGTTTGAAGCCTGCTCCGGCGTGCTGCTGGGCGCAGGACTGGGTCTGAGCAGCATGGTGGTAAGCATTCTGTTTATTCTGCCGATCCCGGCGGCCTTCTTCGGTGCATGGTTTGCCGGACGCCCGGCCAGGCGTTTCTCCACGCTGATGTGGCAGTCGGTGATGTGCTGTCTGCTGGCAGGCCTGATGATGTGGATCCCAGGCCTGCTTGGTGTGATGAGCGTCTGGACCCTGCTGATCCCGGCGGCACTGTTCTTTTTCGGCGCGGGAATGCTTTTCCCGCTCGCTACCAGCGGAGCGATGGAGCCGTTCCCGTTCCTTGCCGGTACGGCGGGCGCGCTGGTGGGTGGTTTACAGAATATCGGCTCTGGCGCGCTGGCATGGCTCTCGGCCATGATGCCGCAAACCGGCCAGGCTAGCCTGGGTTTATTGATGACCCTGATGGGGCTACTGATTTTACTGTGCTGGCTGCCGCTGGCGTTGCGCGCGCCGCATCACGAACAGCCTGTTTAACATTATGATGGCCCGGCTTCTCGCCGGGCTTTTCACATACGGGGGCAATCATTATCTTCAGCAGCGGTTCGGCAACGGGACGCCACGCCCCCTCCTCTCCATCGTAAAACTGCGTATCGGCATTGATGGCATAAGGAATTTTTGCCTGTTGCAGTTCACAGGCCATAAAGGTAGCGAAGGCCATTTGCGACGAGGAGGGAGTAAAATGGCTGGATTCCCCGACGCCCCAGCCGCCTACCCAGCTAACGTGTCCCGTTTTTTGCTGCCAGCGCAGCGCGACGTTGATGCGATTATGAATAGCCGCTTTCTCCGCCGCCGTCCCTGATGTCCACGGATATCTCCCGTTATTTTTTTGCGGTCCCCACGGGAAAATATGCCACTCCGCCAGCAGGTAATTTTGACTGTGTGCAGGCAGCTTCAGGTTGGCAAGGTCCTCCGGTGCGGCACGCAGGCGCGGCGCGATAAAGATCATGCGCTGGGCATCAATATCATGAATGGCTTTAATGGCTTTTTCGTAGACGCGGTTGAGCGAGGCGAGATTATGGTTCAGCTTATCTGCGGGTTCATAAATGAGATCGAAGCCTAACTGCGGCGAGCTGTTACCAAAGTAGTGCGCAACGGCGATCCACCAGTTCACCACCTCTTTTTCATTGTCGGCTTTTGGATCGTTTTTATACTCGTCGGCCTGCCAGGCGATAATCGGGATCACGCCGTACTGCTCGCAGGCCTGCACCAGCTTACGCAGGTGAATAAGTCGCGCCTCGGTCGGTTCGCCTGCAACTCGAATACGCACATGCCCTATCCCCTGCGCGGCGAAATCCCGCACCACTAACGGATCGAACTCGCGGATGCCGCGCTCAGTGCGCGCCCAGTCAACGTCCATCCCGACGCCGAGCTGGGCCGCATAGCGTGCGGCCGTCAGCGGCGGCTCAGCATAAACGGCAGAGGTAGCAAGCAGTAACGCAGCAGCAATTGGAAGCTTATACACGGGTAGCCTGAAAAGATGAGTTAACGCACCGCTATTTTTTAGCACGCTTTTTTAACTGGCGTGTAGCGCAGCGAGAAGAAAAAGTGCGATCTGCTGGAAATGGGTGGCGGCAAACAGCAGCGCCAGCGAGAGCACCCCTAGCGCAACCAGAAGCTTGTCCCGCACCGCTGACGGGCGCAGAAAGTCGCTGCGGTTGACGTCCATCAGGTTACGCTTCAGGGTGTAGCGCCAGAGGATCAGCGCCACCACCGCCAGCAGGGCAATCGCTACCCAGAAAGCCGATCCCGCCTGCTGCCCGTTGTGCTTTACCGCCAGCATCAGCAACGCGCCGTAGCCCAGCAGGGTACGTAGCCACGCAAGCGACGTGCGTTCGGGCTGCAGGCCGGGATCCCGCTCGCGGCGGGCTTTGCGGCTATCCGGCATAGAGGACTAACGCCATCACCACCGCGGCAACGACGAGCAGCAGTAGGCTGATAACCAGCAGGCTATAGGTATAGGGCAGATCCTGCTTCAGGCGCATCGCCTTCTCATTGCGCAGCCAGCGCAGGTAGCCAAAGATCGCCAGCCCGCCGGAGGTGAGGCAAAGCAGCAGCGCCAGTAGCTCACGAATAAGCGGCGTCGCGAAATCCGGTGCAAGCTGATCGAGCCCCACTCCCGCCGCCAGAAAGCCCAGCGCGGTGCGGATCCAGGCGAGGAAGGTGCGCTCGTTTGCCAGAGAGAAGCGGTAGTCCGGCGCTTCACCGAGGCGAGAAATTTTCATGCGGATTCCTTGTCGTGCTACAGGCAGGCTTCAGCATAGCGTAAAACAACAAGGACAAGGAGACCGGCATCGGATGATGCCGGTCGGGAAGATTAATGCAGTTCTGGCCAGTACTCTTTGTTGGCTTCGATCAGGTCATCCAAAATAGCTTTGGCAACTGATGCGCTTGGCACCGTTTTGGAAAGTGTGATCGCCTGCCAGAGTTTCTGGTAAGAGCGCTGCTCCCAAGCATCGACAACCAGTTTTTCGACCGCCACCTGCTGGCTCATCAGTCCTTTCTGGAAGTGAGGGATGTCACCCACGTTTAATGGCTCCGGTCCGTTATGGCCCACCAGGCATGGGATCTCAACCATCGCGTCGGCATCAAAGTTATGGATAGCACCGTTGTTTGGCACAATCAGCAACATGCGTTCTTGAGTATTGAAGGCAATCGCGGTAGCCAGATCGACGATGTAGGATGCATGTTCGTCAATTTCAAGTTCACCAGCGGAAGATTTACCCGCTTCGATAATCGCCTGACAGGACGTAAACACATGCTTCTCGCGGTGATCCATCACTTCGTTGGCGCGGGTACGCTCCGGGTTCGAGTGTGCCACCACATAGTCCGGGAAAAAGTAATATTTCAGGTAAGTATTCGGCATTGTGTCCGGATCAAGCGCCTGCACATCTTTCGCCTTGGCGAATGTGTCGTTCCAGCTTGCTTCGGTATATGCTCCTTCTGAAGGCGGCACATAGCCGTTTTTGGCGACGTACTCGCGAAGTTTGGGCATCAAATCGTTTCCGTTCAGATCTTCAATCGATGTCCACCAACCGAAGTGGTTCAGACCGTAGTAGCGCACGCGCATCTCTTTGCGGTCTTTAAGGCCGACAATCTTTGCCATACGTCCTTCAATACCGATCGGCATATCACAGATATTGAGGATTTTGGCGTTCGGCCGCAGGCGGCGGGTCGCTTCCGCGACAATCGCTGCCGGATTGGAGTAGTTAAGCATCCACGCATTAGGGGAGTACTGCTCCATATAATCTACCAGCTCCAGCACACCGCCAATAGAGCGCATGCCGTAAGAGATCCCGCCCGGACCGCAGGTTTCCTGGCCCAGCACGCCATGACGCAGCGGAATTTTTTCATCTTTTTCGCGCATCGGATATTTGCCCACGCGAATATGTGCCATCACGAAATCCACATCGGTAAAGGCCGCTTTCGGATCGGTAGTGTAGCTAAACTCGACATCCGGAGCTTGCTCCTTGAGGATGATTTTGCAGGCCTCGGCAATGATCTCCTGACGTGCGCCATCGTTGTCATAGAACTTCAGAGCGCGCAGCGGGAAACGGTCACGGTTGGCTAATAACATCAGGACGATACCTGGGGTGAAGGTACTGCCGCCGCCTGCAATGACAACTGAGAATTTTTTCATGATATAGCCTCTGTCAGGGTAGTTTTTTCGTTCGTTAAAGGGGTTTTCATTAGGGATTCAAGCTGGTCGCGCACCTGAGGGACATGCAGACCAACAATTACCTGTATGCCGTTGCCGCGTCGTACCACCCCGTGTGCGCCCAGGGCTTTAAAGACGTCGTCGCTTTGGGTATGCGCCATGTCCACAAGGGCAATGCGTAAGCGGGTAGCGCAGTTGTTAATGCTTTCGATATTGGCAGCCCCACCGAGCGCCTGTAAGAATCCGGCGGCCTGCCCGGCCTGCTGACTGGCTGCAGCTGGCGCGGTGGTTTGGCCACGTGCGGCTTTGTAGTCTGCCTTGCTATAGAGTTTTAGTTCGCTCTCTTCACGGCCTGGCGTTTTCAGGTTCAGGCGTTCAATCAAAGTCTTGAAGATCACGAAGTAGAGGCTGGTAAAGCAGACACCAATACCGATCTGGGTGAATATCATCGAGGCGTGGTTATGGAACATCGGGATCCAGTTTTGCGGCAAAAATTGGTCTAACAATCCGCCGCCCATATTTCCCACCACACCGAAGATGTACATCATTGTCGCCATAGTCGCCGCCAGCACAGCATGCACGGCAAACAGCAGCGGCGAGATGAATAGAAAGGTGAACTCCAGCGGCTCGGTGATGCCTACCAGTACGGCGGTGAGCGTAGCCGGGATCAGCAGGCCCGCCACCTTGACGCGGTTTTCCGGGGACGCGGTGTACCACAGCGCCAGCGCAATCCCGACTGAGCCAAACACTTTAGAGTTACCGTGCAGGGCAAAACCGCCTTCCGGGAACAGGGTTTTTAGCGGCTCGCTGCTCTGGCTAAATTCCTGCAGGTGCTGCGCCCAATACATCTGAATGCCACCTTCTACCGCCGCCGGGCCGAAGATGAACGGACCATAAACAAAGTGGTGTAGCCCGGTAGGGATCAGAATGCGCTCCAGGAAGGTATACACCCATACTCCCAGCGCCCCGGCGGTGCGTAAAAAGGCCTGCAGAGACTCAATGCCCATCTGCACTTTTGGCCAGCCCAGCAGCGTTAACCAGGCGCAGGGGATCATCACAAAGAACGCGAGGATAACAACAAACGAGGTGCCCTGGAAAATACCCAGGAAGACCGGCAGCGGCTTGTCAAAATAGCGGTTATGGATGGCGGTGACGATCCCCGAAATGACAATCGCCCCAATAATGCTGGTATCAAGCGTTTTAATACCGGCTATCATTGCCAGCCCGCTTCCGGCAGTAGGTTCAGCAGAGAAGTCGACGCCAAAAAAATGACCCCAGGTCATCCCCATCGCGTTAATAAAATAGTTCCAGGTCAGGAAGCTAATCAGCACCGCCAGGCAGGCGCGGCCTTGAGCCTGCTTCGCCAGGCCAATCGGTAAGCCCACGGCAAAAATCAGCGGCATATTGCGGAACACGGCCCAACCGCCCTCTTCAATAATGTGAATAATTTGCGCGAACAGATTATCGGGAGCAGTTAAGACTTCGCCCACGAAAAGGGGATTACGAAGCATGATAGCGATTCCCACCACGATCCCGGCAAACGGAAACAGTAATACCGGGGTAAACATGGCACCGCCAAAACGTTGTATTTGACTGAGCATTTTTAAATCCTCATGAAACAACCTGTAGGGGATAGAGGCCTTTATGATTTTTTACTGGCCTGAAGTGAGCATAAGAACTTACTGGTTCGCTAACATGGCATACCGCTGCGATTCGTGATCCCATTCATGGTTTTAATTTGACCAATCAGGTCTACTTTTCATTGTAAATATGGACATGTGAAGACGTTATCCACGCCTTTGTAAGCGCATAGAGGTCTATCAGTGATCTACAAATCTATTGCCGATAGATTGCGGCTACGGCTGAATTCATCGGACTACAATATCGGCAGCATGCTACCCGGAGAGAAAGCCCTGGCGCAGGAGTTTGGGGTGGCGCGAATGACCATCCGTAAGGCGCTGAGCCTGCTGGTGAGTTGGGGACTGGTTGAGCGTCGTCACGGCAGTGGAACATTTGTATCACGCAAAGATGTCCACCATGAAACGACTAATCTCACCGGACTGATGGAGGTGCTACGCCAGCAGGGAAAGGAGGTGCAAAGCAAGGTACTACTGTTTGAAGTGATGCCCGCTCCTCCCGCCATTGCCAGCCAACTGCGGATCCAAGTGGATGAGCGGATCTACTTTTCGCGCCGGGTGCGTTATGTGGATGGAAAACCGCTAATGTTGGAGGACAGCTTTATGCCCGTAAAACTGTTTCGCAACCTTTCGCTGGCCCATCTTGAGGGGTCAAAGTTTGATTACATTGAGAAGGAGTGCGGGATCACCATCAGCGGCAATTATGAAAGCCTGACGCCGGTGTTGGCGGATAAACAGCTGGCAAGTTATATGAAACTACCGGAACAGACGCCGCTGCTGCGGATCACTTCCCTTTCTTACAGCGACAGTGGCGAGTTCCTGAATTATTCTGTGATGTTCCGTAATACCAGTGATTACCAAGTGGACTACCATCTACGACGCATCCACCCAGAAGAATTAGTAGTTTATCCCCCAGAACAGTGCCGTGAGTAGAGAGTGAGATGTTGGCCTAACCTGAATACCAACCGTATACACAAAGACGATCAGGCCAAACGCCTGGATGAACTGCAGCATGTCAGCGCTGAGCACCAGCCCAAGCTTGTCAAAGGTGGATGCGATTGCATAGGCGATGGCGCAAAAAAGCCCTGCCGGGGCAGGGCGTTGTACGGTCCATTAGTGGTATTGGATAGGGGCTGTGTCTTACCTGACCTACAAGTCATGTAGGCTCGAGCAAGCGCAGCGCCGCCGGACACACAGCCATCAACTATTCAGCGCCGGGCGCTCGCTAATAGCGATGCGCTGGGGAGCAATCGCTTCCGGCACGTTGCGGCTGATGTCGATATGCAGCAGCCCATTATTGAAAGTGGCACCGGAGACCTCCATATGGTCCGCCAGAGTAAAGCTCAGGCTGAACGGCTGGATCACCAGCCCCTGATGCAGCCACTTCGGCTCGTTGGCCGGTTTTTCCGGCGTGCCTTTGACGCTGAGGCGCGTGCCTTCCAGCTGGATCTCCAGATCGTCCTGACGGAAACCAGCCAGCGCAAGGGTAATGCGATAGTGGTTATCGTCGCTCTTCTCGATGTTATAGGGCGGGAAGGTCTGGCCTTCGCTGGCGTTTTGCAGGGCGTTGGCCAGTTTGTCAAAACCGATCCATTGACGCAGCAGCGGGGATAAATCGTAGTTACGCATGGTGTTTCTCCTTCTTTGAAGCAAGAAATGTTCTACGCATCGTGTGACGCGCATCTGCCCCCTGACGGCGAGCAAGGTGTAATCTGGGCCGCCGTTGCGACCCGGGAAATTAGTTAATTTCGATACGGCGCGGTTTTTTCTCTTCTGGGATCACACGTTCCAGTTCGATAAACAGCAGGCCGTTGACCAGGTTCGCGCCGCGAACGTGAATGTTCTCCGCGATCTGGAATTTACGTTCGAAGTTACGTTCGGCGATGCCCTGATAGAGATAGCTACGCTCTTTCTGCTCGGTTGCGCGAGCGCCTTTCACCACCAGCAGGTTGTCCTGAGCGGTGATCTCCAGTTCGCTTTCGGCAAAGCCGGCCACGGCAATCGCAATGCGATAGTGGTTTTCGTCAACGAGTTCAACGTTGTACGGAGGATAGCCGCCGTTACTCTGGCTCTGATTGTTTTCCAATAGGTTAAACAGACGGTCAAAACCAATAGCAGAACGGTAAAGCGGAGAGAGATCGAAGTTACGCATACAATAAGCTCCTGAAATCAGCGAGAAATTTTTGAACCTTCCACTACGGACAGGCTCTTAAAACCAGAACACCCCGCAGGCATGTTCTTCCGGCTACGTTGTAAAAATGGGTGCAGCGGGAAAATTTTCAAGGGCGAAAGTCTGACTTTTTTTTGCACTTTCTCACTCAGTGCTTAGACTGGGTTACGACACTTAACGTTAAATTGCGAGTGCCACCACAGAGCGGCACACGAAAGCTATTCATTTCCCTTAAGGGTCGCTATAAGCAAGGAGTGCACGATGATAAGAAAAAAACCATCATGAAAAATGTTCTGTTAAAAGTGGCGATTGTCAGCGGCGTGGTGATGCTGGGCGGCTGTTCCAGCGTAATGTCGCACACCGGCGGCAAAGAGGGGCTCTACCCCGGCACGCGCGCCAGCTCAAAAATGCTGATGGATGATGACGCGAACCTGGCAGTGAAATCATTTGTGGTGCTGGATATGCCGTTTACCGCCGTGGCCGATACGCTGCTGCTGCCCTGGGATATGTTCCGTAAAGACAGCTCGGTAAAATCACGCGTTGAGAAAGCGGAGGAGGCCAACCTGGCAACCAACTCCGTTATTCCCCCTGCGGCTATGCCCGCGCCTTAAATTCGATCTGCCGGATTACAGGCCGGTGTCTGCCATCCAGAGCTGGCGAAAGCCTGCGGCCGCGGCCATCCATGCGATCATCTTACCATCCGGCGAGAAGACCACGGCATCGGCCGAGGGCTGATGCTCAGGGTTATCATCGGTTAAAAACACGATCGCTCCGGTCGCGCTATCGCACAGGGCCAGTCGATTCTCCAGCACAAAGCCAAGCGCCGCGCCGGAGGGGTGCCAGTTAAACGCCGACTGGATGTCCGTAGCGTTATGGGTTAGCTGGCGCGGCTCGCCGCCCGCAGCGGCAATCAGCCAGAGCTGCACCACCCCTGCATCATCACGCATTAAAAAGGCAATCTCGGTGCCCTGCGGGTTGCTGCGCACCCAGTGGCGCGGCACATTGACCAGCCCCGGATAGCGATGCTGATGGGTAAAGGTAAGACGCCGCTGCTGCACGCCCGCTGGCGGCGACGGCATCGTGTCTGGCGTGCCGGCCAGCGGGGTATCTCCCGCCTGCTTCCAGCCCTGCTCATCAGCGGGCAGGTCGACGATAAACAGCTCTGGCACCTTTTCCCCGCTCAGCGCCAGCGTATCGCCAATAAAAGCCAGTCTGTTATTACCGACCCAGCCCTCTTCATAGGCGCGGTTGATCTCATCGCTGCCGGGCGTAGGCGTTGGCGTCGTGCGGCTTACCAGCACGCACCAGTGGCTGCCGGCATACTCTCGCGGATGGTTGCCCGCAGGCGTGACCGGGCCAAAGGGCACGGCAACCCCAACGTTGCGTAGATCCAGCCCTGGGTCACGCTCGTGCAGCACATGATCGTTATAGGTAAAGCTGACCTTATCGCCGTCCGGACTGAAGACATGCACGTGGCTGCCGCCGCGCAGCGCACCGGGCGTATAGGGTTCGGTAATATCCAACGCATCGAGGTTGCTCACCTTGCCGTTTTGCGCAATAACGCCCTGGCGATGGTGAAAGTCGTACTGCCAGCTCTCATCCGGATCCTGTGGCCCGTGGATAAAGACGTACTTCTCTTCGCTGGGATGAACGGTCACCACCCCAACGTGCGCACCCTGAGTCGCAGTGTAGAGTGTCTCTACCACACCGGTCTCCACGTTGACGCGCTCAATGGTTTTACCGGTAAAAGAGGCCCCCGAGGGACGCACATCGAACACCAGCCACTGGCTGTCGGGCGTCCAGGTATTGATATTGGTAAGCTGATGATGACGGGGAGCGAAGGTGATTTGTTTCATGAGAATACCCTGATGCGCAGATGTCGCATCAGGGTATAGCATTGCGGGGGTTTAGCCTACGCGTTTCACCTCACCCACCAGCAGGATGTAGGAGAGCGCACCGAGCAGCGCCACGGCAGAGATATAGACCAGCGCCGGAGCAAAACCGTAACCCTGCGCCAGATAGCCCACCACCAGCGGCACGGTGATGCCACCCAGGCCGCCAACAAAGTTAAACACGCCGCCGGTCAGGCCAATCAGACGCATCGGCGCAAGGGAGGAGACCAGCGACCAGGTAATAGACGCAAAGCCGTTGCCGAAGAACGCAATCGCCATCAGGGTCATAATCCACACCGGATCGTTGGTATAGTTGGCTCCCATAATGCAGGTAGAGATCAGCAGCCCACAGATGATTGGCGTTTTACGCGCCGCGCCGAGGGAGAAGCCCTTTTTCACCAGCTTATCCGCCAGCCAGCCGGAGAGCAGCACCCCAAAGAAAGCGGCAAGGAACGGTACAGTGGTCATAAAGCCGGCCTTCAGCGCGGTGATCCCCTTCTCCTGGGTCAGGTAGTTCGGGAACCAGGTGAGGAAGAACCACAGGGTTGAAGTCACGGCGAACTGACCAAGATAGACGCCTACCAGTTTACGGTTGAATACCAGCTTCCAGTCCGCTTTGCTCAGAGGCTGACGCGCCTCTTTTTTAACCGGGGCATCGCCATCCACCAGCCCGCCGCCGTCGCGAATGTAGTCCAGTTCCGCAGTGCTAATACCTTTGGTCAGGCGCGGCGGCTGATAGACTTTAATCCAGATCAGTGACCAGACAATGCCCACCCCACCGGTGATGATAAACACCCAGTGCCAGCTCAGCATCTCCTGGATCCAGATCAGCATCGGCGTCAGGAACGCCAGGCCCACAAACTGTCCGGAGGTGTAAAAGCCCACCGCTGAGGCACGTTCATGCTCCGGGAACCAGCTGGTCACCATCCGGTTATTGGTTGGGAATGCCGGGGCTTCAAACACGCCGGTGATCGCACGCAGGCCAATCAGCGACATTAAACCGGTCGCAAAGCCCTGGAACAGGGTTGCTACTGACCAGCCCATGATGGCGATAAAATAGGTCAGGCGCGAGCCAACGCGATCAAGGAACCAGCCGCCTGGGATCTGGCACAGGGTGTAGAGCCACGCGAAGGCAGAGAAAACGTAGCCCATCTCCGCTTTGGTGATTCCAAACTCTTCCTGAATATGGGCTGACGCCACCGCAAGGTTGGCGCGGTCAACGTAGCAAATCACTACGGTAACAAAAATCATGAACAGCGTCAGATAACGACGACGTCCGGGTTTTGCAGCATTAACTGAAATATCCATCGTAATCTGTCTCCAGATTTTGGGCATAGCGAGGCCGCTCACCATGCCCTGTAAATTACAGAGGGTGTGTTTGTTATATTTAAATATTTGCCCGGTGGCGCTGCGCTTACCGGGCCTACGGGGTGGTGATTACCACTCCGCTACAGAGCCATCTTCGTGACGCCACAGCGGGTTACGCCAGTCGGTCACGTCTTTACTGCGAGCAATAACCTGCTCTTCGTCAATCTCTACGCCCAGGCCTGGCTTCATCAGCGGTTTGAAGAAGCCGCCTTCCATGTTGAAGTCCTCTTTGTTTTTCACAAAGTCGAGCAGCTCCGCGCCCTGGTTGTAGTGAATACCCATGCTCTGCTCCTGGAACACCGCGTTGTGGGAGACGAAGTCCACATGCAGGCAGGCCGCCAGCGCAATCGGGCCAAGCGGGCAGTGCGGGGCCAGCGCCACGTCGTACGCTTCCGCCATGCCGGCGATTTTGTAGCACTCGGTGATGCCCCCGGCGTGGGAGAGATCGGGCTGAAGAATGGCCAGGCCGCCCGCTTCCAGCACGCGCTTAAACTCGAAGCGTGAGAACATACGCTCCCCGGCGGCAATCGGAATATGGGTTTGCGCAGCCAGCTTCGGATAGTATTCCGCCTGCTCGGCCAGCACCGGCTCTTCAATAAACAGCGGGCGGTACGGCTCCAGCTCTTTAATTAATATTTTCGCCATCGGCGCACTAACGCGGCCGTGGAAATCGAGGCCAAATTCAATTTCATTGCCAAAGGCTTCGCGGATCTGCGCGGCGGTATTCACAGCGGCTTCCACTTTGCGGAAATCATCAATAATCGATAACTCTTCGCAGCCGTTTAATTTAAAGGTATCGAAGCCAATTTCGCGCAGTTTAGTAATGCCCGCGATAGCTTCCGCCGGACGATCGCCGCCCACCCAGCTGTAGGCCTTAATTTTATCGCGTACCAGGCCACCCATCAGCTGCCAGACCGGGGCGTTCAGTACTTTACCTTTAATGTCCCAGAGCGCCTGATCAATACCGGCGATGGCGCTCATCAGGATCGGGCCGCCACGGTAGAAGCCCGCGCGGTACATCACCTGCCACAGGTCGTTGATGCGGGCGGGATCCTGACCAATCAGGTATTCGCCCAGCTCGTGAACGGCCGCTTCAACGGTACGCGCCCGGCCTTCGATCACCGGTTCACCCCAGCCCACTACGCCTTCGTCGGTCTCGATTTTCAGGAACATCCAGCGCGGGGGTAAACGGTAGGTGGTTAATTTAGTAATTTTCATTGCACTGCCTCTCGATACGCTTTTACAAATGCGGCTGCCTGCTGTGCGGTGCGCTCCACGGTTTGCCCGGCACGGTAGAGATCGCTGCCCAGGCCGGCACCGGCACAGCCTGCCTTGATCCACTGTGCCAGGTTTTCCGGCGTGACGCCGCCCACGGCGAACACCGGGATCTCCGGCGGAAGCACGGCCTTCAGCGCTTTGATGTAGTCCGGACCAAACGCGGAAGAAGGGAATATTTTCAGCGACTGGGCACCGGCCTCAATTGCCGTAAAGGCTTCGGTTGCGGTCGCACAGCCAGGGCTGACCGCCATGCCGTACGCCACCGCCCGGCGGATAATTTCCGGATTGATATTGGGGGTCACCAGCAGAGTGCAGCCCATTTCGGCGAGCGTATCGACCTGCTCGGGCTTTAATACCGTGCCCGCGCCAATTAACGCTTTGTCGCCAAAGGCTTTCACCATCGCCGGAATGCTCTCTTCCCAGCGGGGTGAGTTGAGCGGAATCTCGACCGCTTCGAACCCGGCCTCGATCACCGCCGCCACGTGGGCGTGCGCCTCTTCCGGCGTGATGCCGCGCAGAATTGCGATCAGCGGGAGTTTATTTTGCCACTGCATGAGCGATGCTCCTTATACCTGCCTGAAATGCGTCGTCGCCGCGTAAGGTCTGTGTTTCGTGGCCCAGCAGGGAAAAAGTCTGCTGATAGCGCGCGGTCAGCGATGGGTTGGCGACGAGAGTGATGGTCTGCTGCGGCGCGAGCCAGGCTTTCATACTCGCCACTTCGCTGCCAATCAGCAGGCCGGAAAGAAATTCGCTTACCTCTTCACGCGCAAGCCGGCCGAGCACGTGGGAAGCGCGCACTTCAAACAGGCGAGGCAGCAGATCCGGGGAGTCGAGACCGCGGGTTAAACCGGCGGTAAAGGCGTCCGGAGAGGCAATCTGCTCAGGCAGGCCCGCACCCACCAGCGTATGGTTGAGCAGCACGTGGTGCAGCTCGCCGGTCATCACGGTACGGAAATCACTTACCTGCTCGCTATCTGCCAGCACCCATTTGCAGTGGGTACCGGGCATGACGTAAACCTGGGCAGGCTGGAGATCGCGCGCGCCGAGCAGCTGGGTCTCTTCGCCGCGCATCACATTGTGGTTATCTTCCCGGTTGACGCAGAGGCCGGGAACGATCCAGATGTTGTCGGCAACGGCGGTGATCTGCTGGCCTATGTCGTCAAAGCGGGCCGGGCAAGGCAGATAGGGGACGTTAACCCAGCCGGCATTGCTGCCGACCATGCCCGCCATCACCACGGGGGTATTTTCCCGATCCCAGCCCTCGGTGATCTGCGCTAATACCGCCTCGAAGGTGCGTCCGTTCAGGCGGGTTACGCCTGCTTCAGACTGCCTGCTTTCAAGGCATTGATCGCCCTGATAGTGCCAGGCGCGAAGATTGGTGGAGCCCCAGTCGATGGCGATATAGCGTGATGTCATGTTATTTCCTTCAGCCTTTGGGTTGAGCTGGCGATCATAGTCAGCGCCGCCTGCTCTGCTGCATCGCCGTCCTGATGCCGGATCGCATCAAACAGCGCCTTATGTTCCTGAAGCGTTTTCGGCATGTTGGCCTCGTCACCGCGCCAGGTCTGTTCAAATACCGCCCGCTGCAGGGAGCCAATCGCTACCGTTAGCTGCTGGAGCACCGGGTTATGCACCGACTGCAGCACGGCGTCGTGATAGCGGATATCCGCCTCGTTGAACGCTTCCCGGTTCTGGTTATTGGCGATCATGTCGTTGAGCGCCGCCTCAATCTGCGCCAGATCGCTGGAGGTGGCCCGCTCGGCCGCCCAGCGGGCAATGGCCGGCTCTACCAGGTTACGCACCTCGCTCATCGCGCTGATGAGCCGGGGGTCGTAGTCGTTCTCCAACACCCACTGCAACACCTCGGTATCGAGGTAGTTCCACTGGTTGCGTGCCGCCACAAACGCCCCGCGATAGCGCTTCATCTCAATCAGCCGCTTCGCCATCAGGGAGCGGAAGACCTCCCGGATGATGTTGCGCGAGGTTTCAAACTCTTCACACAGGTCGGTCTCGGAAGGCAGACCTGCACCAGGGACGTATTTGCCGCTGACAATCTGCCGCCCAAGGGTGGCGATGATGCGGTCCGTTTTTGTAATGGTCATGTCAGATCCTTTAAGAAGAGGCTTTACCATTACTTTATCCTTACCGGCGTAAAAGTCCGCACTATTGAAGTACAAATATGCGAGTCGTTCGCCGTACCGTGAGTTGATAGTAGTACAATCACTTTGTGTTGTACTACAATCCAGATCACAAAAACGACAACAGGTAAATAAAATGTGAAAAAACGGGGGCAATAAAAAACCCGCAGCGGTGTGCGGGTTGATGACGGGCGGGATAAGCAAAATTTAATTCAGGACAAACTTCTCGATAGCGTAAGCCACGCCGTCTTCAAGATTGGTTTTGGTCACGAAGTTGGCGACCTCTTTTACCGACGGAATAGCATTGTCCATAGCGACGCCCATACCGGCATACTCCAGCATGGCGATGTCATTCTCCTGATCGCCAATCGCCATCACCTCTTCCGGCTTGATGTTCAGCGCATCGGCCAGCGATTTCACGCCGGTGCCTTTAGTGACGCTTTTATCGAGAATTTCAAGGAAGTAAGGCGCGCTTTTCAGCACCGTGTACTTCTCTTTTACCTCCGCCGGAATGCGGGCTATTGCCTGGTCGAGGATGGCCGGCTCATCAATCATCATCACCTTCAGCAGCTGGATGGCTGGATCCATCTTCTCGGCTTCGCAGAATACCAGCGGAATGGTCGCGACGTAGGATTCGTGCACCGTGTAGTAGCTGATGTCGCGGTTAGCAGTATAGAGGGTGTTACGGTCGAGCGCGTGGAAGTGGGAGCCCACCTCGCGGGAGAGCTGCTCAAGGTAGCGGTAGTCATCGTAGCTGAGCGGGGTCTGCGCCACGGTGCTGCCGTCGCTGGCTTTCTGCACCAGCGCGCCGTTATAGGTAATGCAGTAGTCACCCGGCCTGTCCATATGCAGCTCTTTCAGGTAGCTGTGCACGCCCGCGTAAGGACGCCCGGTAGTCAGCACAACGTTAACCCCACGCTCACGCGCGGCGGCAATCGCATTTTTAACGGCAGGTGAAATGGTATGGTCCGGCAGCAGCAAGGTGCCGTCCATGTCGATTGCAATGAGTTTGATAGCCATGAGTTCCCCAGCGTAAAAGAGTTAACTCTTATGCTAGCGTGATTCTGCTCAAAAGACAGTAAGCGCGAAGAGGGAAAAGGGGGACAGAAGCGGGGCGGTATATTCCCCATTTACAGGCGTGGTAGCCCCGGCAAGCGTCGCGCCGCCGGGGAACAAACCGATTAGATATCGATATTCGCCGCTTTCAGGGCGTTCTCTTCGATAAATGCACGACGCGGTTCAACGGCGTCGCCCATCAGGGTGGTGAAGAGCTGGTCAGCTGCGATCGCATCCTTCACGGTCACGCGCAGCATGCGGCGGCTCTCCGGATCCATCGTGGTTTCCCACAGCTGCTCCGGGTTCATCTCGCCCAGCCCTTTATAGCGCTGAATAGCCAGGCCACGACGGGACTCTTTCACCAGCCACTCCAGCGCCTGCTCAAAGCTGGCAATCGGCTGGCGGCGTTCGCCACGTTCGATGAAGGCATCCTCTTCGATCAGGCCGCGCAGCTTCTCACCCAGCGTGCACAGACGACGATACTCACCACCGATAATAAACTCACGATCCAGCGGATAGTCGGTATCCACACCGTGAGTACGGACGCGAATAACTGGTTCGAACTGTTTCAGCTCAGCGTCTTCACGGATGTCGTACTTCCAGGTGCTGCCGTGCACGTCGTTTTCGTTCAGCGTGGTAATCAGCGCAGAGACCCAGCGGGTCACTTTTGCTTCGTCTGTGAGATCGGCCTCTTCCAGCGTCGGCTGGTAGACAAGCTCTTTCAGCAGCGCACGCGGGAAACGACGCTCCATGCGGTTAATCATTTTCTGCGTGGCGTTGTACTCAGAGACCATCTTCTCCAGCGCCTCACCGGCCAGCGCGGGCGCGCCTTCGGTGGTGTGCAGGGTAGCGCCATCCAGCGCGATGGAGATCTGGTACTGATCCATCGCGTCGTCATCTTTAATGTACTGCTCCTGCTTGCCCTTTTTCACCTTGTAGAGCGGTGGCTGAGCAATGTACACGTGACCGCGCTCGATGATCTCCGGCATCTGGCGATAGAAGAAGGTCAGCAGCAGCGTACGGATGTGCGAGCCATCGACGTCCGCATCGGTCATGATGATGATGCTGTGATAGCGCAGCTTGTCCGGGTTGTACTCGTCACGGCCAATGCCGCAGCCCAGAGCGGTGATCAGCGTCGCCACTTCCTGAGAGGCCAGCATCTTGTCGAAACGGGCCTTCTCGACGTTAAGGATCTTACCCTTCAGCGGCAGAATAGCCTGATTCTTACGGTTACGGCCCTGCTTCGCCGAGCCGCCCGCCGAGTCCCCTTCCACCAGGTAGAGTTCGGAGTGGGCCGGGTCGCGCTCCTGACAGTCCGCCAGCTTGCCCGGCAGGCCTGCGAGATCCAGCGCGCCTTTACGGCGGGTCATCTCACGGGCACGGCGTGCCGCTTCACGGGCGCGGGCCGCGTCGATAATTTTACCCACCACGATTTTGGCATCGGACGGATTTTCCAGCAGGTACTCGGACAGCAGTTCGTTCATCTGCTGTTCAACCGCCGATTTCACCTCAGAGGAGACCAGCTTGTCTTTAGTCTGGGAGGAGAACTTCGGATCCGGCACCTTCACGGAGACCACGGCAATCAGGCCTTCACGGGCGTCATCACCGGTGGCGCTGACCTTGGCTTTCTTGCTGTAGCCCTCTTTGTCCATGTAGGCGTTCAGAGTACGGGTCATCGCCGCACGGAAGCCCGCAAGGTGGGTACCCCCGTCGCGCTGCGGAATGTTGTTGGTAAAGCAGTAGATGTTCTCCTGGAAGCCGTCGTTCCACTGCAGAGCCACTTCCACGCCAATACCGTCTTTTTCGGTAGAGAAGTAGAAGATGCTCGGATGGATCGGCGTTTTGTTCTTGTTGAGGTACTCAACAAACGCCTTGATACCACCTTCATAGTGGAAGTGATCCTCTTTACCGTCGCGCTTATCCACCAGGCGAATAGAGACGCCGGAGTTCAGGAACGACAGCTCGCGCAGGCGCTTGGCCAGGATATCGTATTCGAATTCGGTGACGTTGGTGAAGGTCTCCAGGCTAGGCCAGAAACGCACCACGGTACCGGTGACGTCAGTATCGCCGGTCACTGCCAGCGGTGCCTGCGGCACACCATGCACGTAGGTCTGCTGGTGCACTTTGCCTTCGCGGCGGATCAGCAGCTCAAGCTTTTGCGACAGGGCGTTAACCACGGAGACGCCCACGCCATGCAGGCCGCCGGACACTTTATAGGAGTTATCATCGAATTTACCGCCTGCGTGCAGCACGGTCATAATAACTTCAGCGGCGGAGACGCCCTCTTCCGGGTGAATACCGGTAGGGATCCCACGGCCATCATCCGAGACCGACACGGAGTTATCGGCGTGGATCGTCACGACGATATCTTTACAGTGACCCGCGAGCGCCTCGTCGATAGCGTTATCTACCACCTCAAATACCATATGGTGCAGGCCGGTACCGTCATCCGTGTCGCCGATATACATACCCGGGCGCTTACGCACCGCATCCAGCCCTTTCAGGACTTTGATACTGGAGGAGTCATAAGAATTCGACATCAACGTTTCTCGCTCAATTTGTCTTGGATTAGTCTGCTATTTTACCCTTTTCCACGGTGAACATCTTCGAATTTTTGTCCGACATGTCCATTACGTGTTCAGCGCTAATCGCGCTGACAAAGACCTGTGACTGGGTGGCTTTTAAGCGGCTGGCCAGCAGCGCGCGCCGCGTGTCATCAAGCTCTGAGGCAAAATCATCTATGAGGTACAAACAGCGCCGCCCGCTCTCGCGGGTCAGGAACTCCCCCTGCGCCAGGCGCAGGGCGCACATCAGCAGCTTAAGCTGCCCACGGGAGAGAGTATCTTCTACCGGCGCGCCGTCGGCACGAATGCGAAAATCGGCCTTATGCGGGCCGTGGGCGGTGTAGGTTAGCGCCCTGTCGCGCTCAAAACTGCGCGCCAGCACCTCGCCGTAGTCGGCCTCTTTCTCCCAGCCGCGCTGGAAAGAGAAGCTCAGGGAGAACTCCGGCAGGAACTGCTTACAGGTGTCCGCCATGTCCTGGGCGATGGCGGTGCTGTACTCGGCTCGCCAGCGGCTGATCTGCTCCGCCAGCGGGATCAGCTCCTTGTCCCACGCACGAAGCTGGGCATATTGCGTCACCTGGCGCAGGGCGGCGTTGCGCTGCTTCAGAAGCCGCTTGAGGTTGCTCCAGGCGGTGAAGAACCCGGCCTCGTTATGGAAGCATCCCCAATCGAGGAAGGCTCTCCTGTATTTGGGGCCGCCGTTGAGTAAAGTAAACCCCTCGGGCGTAATCAGCTGCATCGGCATCAGCAGCGCCAGCTCTGCCACCTTGTGGCCGTCGGTGCCGTCAATGCGCACGGTGCTGTCCCCGTGCTTATCTTTGGTCAGGCCGATGGAGGTCTCACGCTCCTCGCCCTGCAAGCGACCGTGCAGGATAAATGACTCCTGCTCGTGGCGAATAACGCGACCCACCTGCAAACTGCGAAACGCCCGACCGTGGCCGAGCGTATAGATCGCTTCCAGTACGCTGGTCTTGCCGCTGCCGTTAGCGCCAACCAGGAAGTTAAAGCCGGGGGAGAGAGCAAGATCCGCGCTTTCGATATTGCGAAAGTCGCGGATCAACAGGCGGGAGAGCGACATTACAGTCTCATTGGCATAACAACGTAAGCCGCACTTTGGCTGGCCGCATCTTCAATCTGCACGCTCGACACGGAGTCCGTCAGCAGAATACGTACGTTTTCGCACTTCAGCGCGTTGAGCACGTCCAGCACGTAGCTGACGTTAAAGCCGATCTCCATCTCCGTCCCGGCATAGGTGACGTCGAGGATCTCTTCGGCCTCTTCCTGCTCTGGGTTGTTCGCGGTGATCTTGAGCTGGTTTTCGCTGACGTAGAGGCGCACGCCGCGGAACTTCTCGTTAGAGAGAATGGCCGCGCGGGCGAAAGCCTGTTTGAGGATATCGCAGCCAGCATCGAGATGCTTATCCGGGTTCTTCGGCAGCACGCGGCGGTAGTCCGGGAAGCGACCGTCCACCAGCTTGGAGGTGAAGATAAAGTCGCCCACGTGTGCACGGATATTGTTGCTGCCGATCTGCACGCGCAGCGGTGTTTCACCGCCGTCGAGCATACGCATCAGCTCAATCACGCCTTTACGCGGCACGATCACCGAATGGTTCGGCAGCGACTGCCCAACCGGCATAGAACAGACCGCCAGACGGTGGCCGTCGGTCGCCACGGTGCGCAGCTCTTCGCCTTCGGTTTCAAACAGCATCCCGTTAAGGTAGTAGCGTACGTCCTGATGGGCCATCGAGAACTGGGTCGCCTCGATCAGACGCTTCATGGTCGCCTGCGGCAGGGTGAACTCTACTTCGCTCTGCCAGTCGTCGAGGTTAGGGAAATCCGCTGCCGGCAAAGTCGACAGCGAGAAACGGCTGCGCCCGGAGCGCACCAGCATCCGATCGCCCTCCAGCTGCACGGCAATCTCTGCGCCTTCCGGCAGGCCACGGCAAATATCGAAGAATTTGCGCGCCGGGACGGTGGTTGCGCCGGGTTCATGCGGCTGGGCCAGCGCAACGCGGGCGACCATCTCCATCTCCAGATCGGTGCCGGTAAGGGAGAGCGCGCCATCAGCCACCTGCAGCAGCAGGTTGCCCAGGATCGGCAGCGTAGGACGACCACCCAGCGGGCCACTGACCTGCTGAAGCGGTTTTAATAGGTGTTCACGTTCAACGGTAAATTTCATAGCATCACGACGATAGAGTTCGGATTAAATTGGAGAAATCTTCTTTGATATCATGGCTCTCTTCACGCAGCTGCTCGATTTTACGGCAGGCGTGGAGCACGGTCGTATGGTCGCGGCCGCCAAACGCATCGCCGATCTCCGGCAGGCTGTGGTTGGTCAGCTCTTTGGCCAGCGCCATTGCCATCTGGCGCGGGCGCGCTACCGAGCGGGATCGGCGCTTGGAGAGCAGATCCGCCACTTTAATTTTGTAGTACTCCGCCACCGTCTTTTGAATATTGTCGATGGTGACCAGTTTTTCCTGGAGCGCCAGCAGATCGCGCAGCGCTTCACGAACGAAATCGATGGTGATGGCGCGGCCGGTAAAGTTGGCGTTAGCGATGACGCGGTTCAGCGCCCCCTCCAGCTCACGCACGTTAGAGCGTAGACGTTTGGCAATAAAGAACGCCACCTCGCCCGGCAGACGAATGTCGTTTTCGTCAGCCTTTTTCATCAGGATCGCCACGCGGGTTTCGAGCTCCGGCGGTTCGATCGCTACGGTCAGCCCCCAGCCAAAGCGCGACTTCAGACGATCCTCAACGCCGTTGATCTCTTTTGGATAACGATCCGAGGTGAGAATGATCTGTTGGTTGCCTTCCAGCAGGGCGTTAAAGGTGTGGAAAAACTCCTCCTGGGAGCGCTCTTTATTGGCAAAAAACTGGATGTCATCGATCAGCAGGGCGTCTACGGAGCGGTAGTAGCGTTTAAACTCTTCGATGGCGTTGTTCTGCAACGCTTTTACCATGTCCTGCACAAAGCGCTCGGAGTGCATATAGACCACTTTAGCATTGGGCTTGCGCGCCACGATGCCGTTACCCACCGCGTGCAGCAGGTGCGTCTTACCGAGACCCGTACCGCCGTAGAGAAACAGTGGGTTATACGCTCCGCCAGGGTTATCGGCCACCTGGCGAGCCGCCGCGCGGGCCAGCTGGTTCGATTTACCTTCGACGAAGTTATCAAATGTATGTTTAACGTTGACGTTAGAGCGGTAGGTAGGCTCAGCCGGGGCGGGAACGTTGTCCCAGCCCGCACGTGGCGCAGGCGCGACGCGAGGCATCTGCACCGCCGCCACCTGGGCAGGCGCGGCGACGCTTGCCGGCTCCTTTAGCGTATGGGCGACCGGCCGGGTACCTACTTCAAAGCGCAGCTGCGGCGTATCCGAGCCGCAGAACTCGTTCAGCAGTCCGTTGATATTATTAAGATACTTGTCCCTGACCCAATCGAGTACAAAACGGTTTGGCGCATACAAAGCCAGCGTGTTGTCACTCAGTTCCGCCTGCAATGGGCGGATCCACATACTGAATTCTGTGGCTGGTAACTCATCCTGCAGTCGGGCAAGACACTGCTGCCAAAGCGAAAGTGACACGGCGGACTCCACTCGAACAAAAGTCGATAATAAAAGACGAAAGCTGAAATTAATGATTGTAGACACACGTCGAAAAGACCCCTGAAGGGTGACGTGCGAACCGCTATTTGCGGTTTTTTGCCCCGATCCGGATCCGGAATGCAGGATCGGGACCGCGGATCATAACGTAAACCGCCGAAGAGATCTTCTGTTTCTCACAGATTCTTCACGATTTATCCACAGGACGATCCGAATCGGCTAAGTGTAAACGATCCTGATGCCGGTGCGGCACGATTTAGGCCGCATATTGGAAAAATTACTGAGGATCGATAAAAATTTGCGTAAACGATCTAATGAAGATCCTGAAGGATCCTTGCGCTTTGGCCCTCAGGTCGTATAATCCTCCACCCGGCGCGCGCTGCTCGATTTCTTGCGTCGACTGCCGTCTACTTTTCAGGCAAAAACAGCGGAATTTAGGCGGTATATAAGGAAAGAGAATTGACTCCGGAGTGTACAATTATTACAATCCGGCCTCTTTAATCATCAACACTGAGGCGTAAGACGTTGGCACTGCCCAGCGGACCGACGCGAAATTCAGTGAATTCATTCAAGTTTAGGTAGAAATCGCCATGAAACGCACTTTTCAACCGTCTGTACTGAAGCGCAACCGTTCTCACGGCTTCCGTGCTCGTATGGCTACTAAAAATGGTCGTCAGGTTCTGGCACGTCGTCGTGCTAAAGGCCGCGCTCGTCTGACCGTTTCCAAGTAATAAAGCTAACCCTGAGTGGTTAAGCTCGCATTTCCCAGGGAGTTACGTTTGTTAACTCCCAATCATTTCACATTCGTCTTCCAGCAGCCACAACGGGCTGGCACGCCGCAAATCACCATCCTCGGCCGCCTGAATTCGCTGGGGCATCCCCGTATCGGTCTTACCGTCGCCAAGAAAAATGTTAAGCGCGCGCATGAACGCAACCGGATCAAACGTCTGACGCGTGAAAGCTTCCGCTTACGCCAGCATGAACTGCCAGCAATGGATTTCGTGGTGGTGGCGAAGAAGGGGGTTGCTGACCTCGATAACCGTGCTCTCACGGAAGCGTTGGAAAAACTATGGCGCCGCCACTGTCGCCTGGCTCACGGCTCCTGATAGCCCTCATTCGGGTTTATCAGCGCCTGATCAGTCCGCTGCTTGGGCCGCACTGTCGTTTCACCCCGACCTGTTCGCAATATGGAATTGAGGCATTGCGCAGGTTCGGAGTGATAAAAGGCAGTTGGTTGACGGTGAAACGCGTATTAAAATGCCACCCTTTACACCCGGGTGGCGACGACCCCGTCCCGCCAGGACCTTTTAATACCAGAGAACACTAACGATGGATTCGCAACGCAATCTTTTTGTCATCGCTTTGTTGTTCGTGTCTTTCATGATCTGGCAAGCCTGGGAGCAGGATAAAAATCCTCAGCCTCAGACGCAGCAGACCACGCAGACTACGACCACCGCAGCGGGTAGTGCCGCAGACCAGGGCGTACCGGCCAGTGGCCAGGGGAAACTCATTACCGTTAAGACCGACGTGCTGGAACTGACCATCAACACCCGTGGTGGTGATGTTGAGCAGGCGCTGCTGTTGGGCTACCCGAAAGAGCTGAAGTCTACCGAACCTTTCCAGCTGCTGGAAACCACGCCTGAGTTCATCTACCAGGCACAGAGCGGTCTGACCGGTCGCGACGGCCCGGATAACCCGGCAAACGGCGCGCGTCCGCTGTATAACGTTAACAGCGATACCTTCGTCATGGCCGACGGCCAGAACGAGCTGGCGATCCCGCTGACCTACACCGACGCCGCAGGGAATACCTTCACCAAAACCTTCACCCTGAAACGCGGTGATTACGCGGTGAGCGTGGGCTACAACGTGGCGAACAGCAGCGCGAAACCGCTGGAGATCGCCACCTTTGGCCAGCTGAAGCAGTCCATCAATCTGCCAGCCCATCGTGATACCGGCAGCAGCAACTTTGCGCTGCATACCTTCCGCGGTGCGGCCTACTCTACGCCGGACGAGAAGTACGAAAAATACAAATTCGATACTATCGCCGACAACGAGAACCTGAACGTGACCTCTAACGGCGGCTGGGTCGCCATGCTGCAGCAGTACTTTGCCACCGCATGGATCCCGCGTAGCGACGTCGCGAACAACTTCTACACCAGCAACCTGGGCAACGGCGTGGCTGCTATCGGCTACAAATCTGCACCGGTACTGGTCCAGCCTGGCCAGACTGCCGCGCTGACCAGCACCCTGTGGGTTGGCCCGGAAATCCAGGACAAGATGGCTGCCGTTGCGCCGCATCTGGACCTGACCGTTGACTACGGCTGGCTGTGGTTTATCTCTCAGCCGCTGTTTAAGCTGCTGAAGTGGATCCATAGCTTCCTGGGCAACTGGGGCTTCTCCATCATCATGATCACCTTTATCGTTCGTGGCATCATGTACCCGCTGACCAAGGCGCAGTACACCTCGATGGCGAAGATGCGCATGCTGCAGCCGAAGATTCAGGCCATGCGTGAGCGTCTGGGCGATGATAAACAGCGTCAGAGCCAGGAGATGATGGCTCTGTATAAAGCTGAGAAGGTTAACCCGCTGGGCGGCTGCTTACCGCTGGTTATCCAGATGCCTATCTTCCTTGCGCTGTACTACATGCTGATGGGCTCCATTGAGCTGCGCCATGCGCCGTTCGCCCTGTGGATCCATGACCTGTCTGCACAGGACCCGTACTACATCCTGCCGATCCTGATGGGCGTGACGATGTTCTTCATCCAGAAGATGTCGCCGACCACCGTGACCGACCCGATGCAGCAGAAGATCATGACCTTTATGCCGGTCATCTTTACGGTCTTCTTCCTGTGGTTCCCGTCTGGTCTGGTGCTGTACTATATCGTCAGCAACCTGGTGACCATTCTGCAGCAGCAGCTGATCTACCGCGGTCTGGAGAAGCGTGGCCTGCATAGCCGCGAGAAGAAAAGCTCCTAATCGTAAGCTGTAGGCCGGGTTAGCGCAGCGCCACCCGGCAAAGGAAAGTACAGAGAGGGCGGTCAGATGACCGCCCTTTTTATTGGTAACAATAGAGACATATCATGAGCCATAACGACACTATCGTCGCCCAGGCAACCCCACCGGGACGCGGTGGTGTGGGCATTCTGCGTATCTCCGGCCACAAGGCCCGCGAAGTGGCGCAGGCCGTACTCGGCAAGCTGCCTAAACCGCGCTACGCCGACTACCTGCCGTTTAACGACGCGGACGGCACGGCGCTGGATCAGGGTATCGCCCTCTGGTTCCCCGGCCCGAACTCCTTTACCGGTGAGGACGTGCTGGAGCTGCAGGGACACGGCGGGCCGGTGATCCTCGACCTGCTGCTAAAGCGCATCCTGACCCTGCCCGGTCTACGCATCGCCCGTCCCGGCGAGTTTTCCGAGCGTGCATTCCTTAACGACAAGCTCGACCTGGCTCAGGCCGAAGCGATTGCTGACCTGATCGATGCCAGCTCTGAGCAGGCCGCACGCTCGGCGCTGAACTCGTTGCAGGGGGCATTCTCCACCCGCGTTAACCATCTGGTGGAAGCACTTACTCACTTGCGAATCTACGTGGAAGCCGCGATTGACTTCCCTGACGAGGAGATCGACTTTCTCTCCGATGGTAAAATCGAAGCGCAGCTTAACAATGTGATGACCGATCTCGACGCCGTACGGGCGGAAGCGCGCCAGGGCAGCCTGCTGCGTGAAGGGATGAAGGTGGTCATCGCTGGTCGCCCGAACGCCGGGAAATCGAGCCTGCTGAACGCCCTGGCCGGGCGCGAGGCCGCTATCGTGACCGATATCGCCGGTACTACCCGCGACGTGCTGCGCGAGCATATTCATATCGACGGCATGCCGCTGCATATTATCGATACCGCCGGGTTACGCGATGCCAGCGACGAGGTGGAGCGCATCGGCATTGAGCGTGCCTGGCAGGAGATTGAGCAGGCCGACCGGGTGCTGTTTATGGTCGATGGCACCACTACTGACGCCGTAGATCCGGCGGAGATCTGGCCGGACTTTATTGCCCGTCTGCCCGCGAAGCTGCCGATCACCGTGGTACGTAATAAAGCCGATCTCACCGGTGAGATGCTGGGTATCAGCGAGGTAAATGGTCACTCACTTGTTCGCCTCTCCGCCTACACCGGCGAAGGCGTTGACGTGCTGCGTAACCATCTTAAGCAGAGTATGGGCTTTGATACGCAGATGGAAGGTGGCTTCCTGGCACGTCGTCGCCACCTGCAGGCGCTGGAGGTGGCGGCAGAGCACCTACAGCAGGGCAAAGCCCAGCTTCTCGGCGCATGGGCGGGCGAGCTGCTGGCAGAAGAGCTACGCCTGGCCCAGCAGAGCCTGAGCGAGATCACCGGCGAGTTTACCTCCGACGACCTGTTAGGACGGATCTTCTCGAGCTTCTGTATTGGGAAGTAACGTTTTAGATAGGTGTGTGAAGCGTTGTTAACCCGCATTGACTGGTGTTGATGCGGTGATTTATTTACATCAAACGTCTTGAAACTCACGAACCAGCGTTGCTTTTAGCTTGCGGCGTAGTAAAGAGGCTGAAGAGTGTTTTTTCTCTGCTTTAATCTCTTTTAGATCTGTTTTCGCTGAGTTCAGATTGTAAGCTTCCAGCTCGGCTGTGACTAATGCTTGCATTACCTCTTTCTCATCAGTAACAAGAAGGCGTGACGCAGAATGCACATGTTTATTGTAATACGACATAGCAAGCTCTCCCTTCGGTTACGTGTTTGTATGCATGCAGCTCGACTGGTAACAACGGGCGCGGTACTTTCTTAGGCAGCCCTGTACGTCGATTATAGCGTGGTTCATTTTTTAACCCAAGCATATAGTCATAAACCTCTTCTAGTGAAGTTGTACGACCGATATCTACCACTCCACCTGTCGCAGCCTGAAAGACAAATCCACCAACGTTAAATTTTTCAAAATGCGCGATTAATGTCAGCGCCACAGTCTGAAGAACAACTGCACTGCCTAACCCGGAAAACTGTACATGCCGAAAATCGGCGAGAGAGTCCATCTCATCATAAATATCGAAATAAACCTCTGCCATACCATTAGAAGGAAAAGGAATGTTTTCAGGCATTTCGTAGCCGATGCGGGTAAAAATGGCCTCATCGCTCAGGCTTCCTATGATGACTGTGTATACTTCGTTACCAGCGACAAAGACATAGCTATAATGTACTCGACGATCGTAGACGAATTTCTTTCTACGCATTTCATATCCATCGAGATATACCTCTTCTTCAATACGCAATCCTCGCTCCTTCATAAAACACGTCTTTCCTTCATCCTATTACGAAGGTTTATGTGAGCATCGGATCATAACGAGACGAGAACACCCCAGTTCGCTAGCCCTGTCACAACGTTTCGTTTTTCATCCTCTTAGTGCTGGATAAAGCATTAAAAATCAAAAAAAGATAAACAGCGCGCGTGCACGTTAGCGCCATACCCCAGGCCCGTGCAAGCGGAGCGCCGCCGGGCAACAAATAGCTAAGAATTACCCCGAATTGTAAAAGTGCCGCAGAGTGCTTTGTCCCCCCTTTTTTCCGTGCTAAAACCTGCACACAATACGACATACTGCTTTTACCGTTGCGAGCGGGCTAACCATTATCATGGAGTGAAAAATGGCGACACATTTTGCAAGAGGGATCCTTACCGATGGACAGCTGGTCTCCGTCCGCCTGCCCTCGTCCTGTCACGATCGGGCCCGGGCACTGCCGGAACACCACCGAACCCGCTACCTGGCCTCCCGCGCCCTGCTCGCCGAGCTGGTTTTTATGCTCTACGGTTTAAGCGAGCTGCCTGAAATCATCATCCAGTCCAATGGTCGCCCGGTCTTTGCCGATCGCAGCCTGCCCCACTTTTCATTAGCCTATGCCGGGAACATGGTCGGCGTCGCAATCACCACCAGCGGCCTGTGCGGTCTGAATATGACGCTACAGCGGGCAACGCGCAGCTTTCACACTCCCCACGCCCAGGAGCACCAGGTTTTCTCCAGCAACGAAAGGCTGTGGATCAACAACCAGACCGATCCCAACGAGGCTCAGGCACAGATCGTGACCCTGCGACAGAGCGTGCTGAAGATGGCCAGCCAGACTCAGGATACGCCAGGCTTTCTACAGCTGCTGCCTGGCTCCGGCAAGCTGCGTGCGGCACAGTCTGCCCCGATTGAGGTGCTCTGCGACGCGGAGGACGTGCTAATCTGGTCCGTGGCGGTTTCGCCCGCCATTGAAAGCCTGAAGATTTGGGAGTTTGATACGAAGCGGGGATGGCGCGGCCTGTCAGATATTCAAACCCGCGCGAACAATCCCGCCACCCGCCTGATGCGTTTTACCAGCCTGCCTGCGTAACTCGCTTCACTACACTTACCGGTAAGGAGTAAAGATGTCTGATTCACTGCACGTCGTTACGTTACTTGGCAGCCTGCGCAAAGGCTCATTCAATGCAATGGTGGCCCGTACGCTGCCAAAAATCGCGCCGGAAGGCATGACGGTTGCGCCGCTGCCGACCATCGGCGCTATCCCGCTGTACGATGCCGATATCCAGCAGGAGGAGGGTTTCCCGCAGAGCGTTGAGGCCATTGCCGAGCAGATCCGCAATGCCGATGGCGTGGTGATTGTGACGCCGGAATACAACTACTCCGTACCGGGCGGCCTGAAGAACGCCATCGACTGGCTGTCACGCCTGCCTGCGCAGCCGCTGGCCGGTAAGCCGGTGCTGATCCAGACCAGCTCAATGGGCGCTATCGGCGGTGCACGCTGTCAGTATCATCTTCGACAGATTCTGGTGTTTCTCGACGCGATGGTGATGAACAAACCGGAGTTTATGGGCGGGGTGATCCAGAACAAGGTGGATCCGCAGACGGGCGAGGTTATCGATCAGAGCACGCTGGACCATCTGACCGGTCAGCTGACGGCGTTTGGTGATTACATCAAGAAGGTCAGGGCATAAAAAAAGCCCGGCAGCGCAAAGCCTGCCGGGCCAGTTTTTAGCGATTAGTGCGCGTCGATAAATACAATCTTCAGCACAAACAGCAGCGCAACGATAATCACGCACGGGCTGAGGTCGCGGAAACGTCCGGTACCGATCTTCATAATGCAGTAGGAGATAAAGCCCAGCGCGATGCCTTCGGTAATGGAGAAGCTGAACGGCATCATCACGGCGGTGATAAAGGCCGGCACGGCTTCGGTCAGATCGTCCCACTTCACGCGGGAGAGGCTGGAGGTCATCAGCACGCCGACGTAGATCAGCGCACCCGCAGCGGCATACGGCGGTACCATCCCGGCCAGCGGCGACAGGAAAATCACCAGCAGGAACAGCACACCTACCACCACGGCGGTGAGGCCGGTGCGCCCACCGACGGAGACGCCGGAAGAGGACTCAATATAGGCGGTGACCGATGAGGTACCGATAAAGGAGCCTGCTACGGAGGAGACGCTGTCAACAAACAGGGCCTGCTTCATGCGCGGGAATTTACCCTTCTCGTCAGCCAGACCGGCTTTATCGGTCACGCCGATCAGCGTCCCGGAGGAGTCAAACAGGTTGACCAGCATAAACGAGAAGATCACACCCGCGAGGCCGAGGTTAAACGAGCCTGCGAGATCAACGTGGCCGACAACGCTGGTCACGCTCGGCGGCGCGGAGACAATCCCGCTGTAGTGCACATCGCCCAGCCACCAGCCCAGCAGGGTAGTCACCACGATAGAGACCAGCACCGCCGCGTGGACGTTACGTGAGGCGAGAATGGCGATGATAAAGAAGCCCAGCACGCCCAGCAGCACGCTGTGGGAGGTCAGGTTGCCGATGGTCACCAGCGTCTCCGGGTTCGCCACGATCACGCCCGCGTTTTTCAGGCCCATCATGCCGATGAACAGACCAATACCGCTGGTGATCCCCACGCGCAGGCTCACCGGGATGTTCGCGATCATCCAGTAGCGGACGCGGAAGATAGTCAGCAGCAGCAGGCCGATAGCGCCCCAGAAGATGGCCCCCATTCCCACCTGCCACGGCAGGCCCATTGCGCCGACCACCACAAAGGCGAAGAAGGCGTTCAGCCCCATCGCGGGGGCAAGCGCTACCGGCAGGTTAGCGAACAGCCCCATCAGGATGCTGCCAAAGGCAGCGATCAGACAGGTAGTAACGAATACCGCGCTGGTATCCATGCCAGCAACACCCAAAATCTGTGGGTTAACAAAGACGATGTAGACCATCGTCAGGAAGGTGGTAAAACCGGCGATCACCTCGGTGCGTGCCGTGGTGCCATGCTCGCGCAGTTTAAACACGCGGTCGAGCAACCCCTGGCCCGCGGCCTGGGTAGTGTGTTGTTGGCTCATTATCTATTTCCGAACAGGGAAGGAAAATTCGTCGCTATCCTATACCAAAATGCGACAATGTTGACGGTTATCACACACTTTTTTTCATTGATTTTGCTTATACGGCATCGATTGCGCGGAGAAATCTGCGTTAAGTAAACGTTAAACTTGCAATAAACAGGAAACGGCATGTCCCAAATAGAAGCGATTTTTTTCGACTGTGATGGCACGCTGGTCGACAGCGAGGTGATCTGTTCCCGCGCGTACGTGCATATGTTCGCGCAGTTTGGCATTACGCTCGATCTGGCGGAGATTTTTAAGCGCTTTAAAGGCGTTAAGCTCTACGAAATTATCGACATTATTAACGCCGAGCATGGCGTCAACCTGGCCAAAGCAGAGCTGGAGCCAATCTACCGCGCCGAGGTCGCACGCCTGTTCGATGCCGAGCTGGAGATTATCGCCGGAGCAGATGCGCTGCTAGAGTCCGTCAGCGTGCCGATGTGTGTGGTCTCAAACGGCCCGGTCAGCAAAATGCAGCACTCGTTGGGTAAGCTCGGGATGCTGCACTACTTTCCCGATCTGCTGTTCAGCGGCTACGACATTCAGCGCTGGAAGCCGGATCCGGCTCTGATGTTTCATGCTGCCAGCGCGCTGGACGTGGATCCGACGAAGTGTATTCTGGTGGATGACTCTGCGGCAGGCGCGCAGTCGGGGATTGATGCCGGGATGGAGGTGTTCTACTTCTGCGCCGATCCGCACAACCAGCCGATTGACCACCCGAAGGTGACGACCTTTACCGAGTTATCGCAGCTGCCAGAACTGTGGAAAGCGCGTGGGTGGGAAGTGACCCAGAAATAACGTAGGCCGGATAAGCATCAGCGCCATCCGGCGAATTGCCCGGTGGCGCAGGCTTACCGGGCCTACAAAAATGACAGACGCGACAAAGCAGGTTACTCTTTCGGATCTTTACCGGCGAGCAGTTTGTCCAGCTCGTCGCCGCCAACGTGGCGGAAATCCTGCCCCTTCACGAAGTAGAAGATGTACTCGCAGATGTTCTGGCAGCGGTCGCCGATACGCTCGATAGAGCGAGCGCAGAACAGCGCGGTCAGCACGCTTGGGATGGTACGAGAATCTTCCATCATGTAGGTCATTAGCTGCCGCACGATACCTTCGTACTCCTGATCCACCTTCTTGTCTTCACGGTAGATACGCACCGCTTCATCCAGATCCATGCGCGCAAAGGCATCCAGCACGTCATGCAGCATCTGCACCGTATGGCGACCCAGCGACTCCAGGCTCACCAGCAGCGGCTGGTGCTGCTGGGAGAACTTCTCCAGCGCCGTGCGGCAGATTTTGTCCGCGACGTCACCGATACGCTCCAGCTCGGCGATGGTTTTGATGATCGCCATCACCAGCCGCAGGTCGCTCGCCGTCGGCTGGCGCTTGGCGATAATGCGCACGCAGGCCTCGTCGATCGCCACTTCCATCATGTTGACCTGATGGTCACCCGCAACAACGCGCTTGGCCAGCTCGCTGTCCTGGTTATGCATGGCGGTGATCGCATCAGAGAGCTGCTGCTCTACCATCCCACCCATCGTCATCACCTGAGTGCGGATGCTCTCCAGCTCGGCGTTAAACTGGCCGGAGATATGTTTATTAAGGTTTAGATTGTCCATAGCGACTCCTGAATCAACCGTAACGGCCGGTGATATAGTCTTCTGTTTGTTTCTTCGCAGGCTTGGTGAACAGATCGTCCGTGTTGCTGAACTCAATCAACTCGCCCAGGTACATAAAGGCCGTATGGTCGGAGCAACGTGCAGCCTGCTGCATGTTGTGGGTCACGATCACCACGGTGTAATCCTGCTTCAGCTCGGTGATCAGCTCCTCAATACGCCCGGTAGAGATAGGGTCGAGGGCTGAACAGGGTTCATCCAGCAGCAGCACTTCCGGGCGAATGGCGATACCGCGTGCGATGCACAGACGCTGCTGCTGACCACCGGAGAGAGAGTACCCGCTCTGGTGCAGTTTATCTTTGGTTTCATTCCATAATGCGGCCTTGGTCAACGCCCACTGCACGCGCTCGTCCATATCGGCGCGGGAGAGTTTCTCAAACAGGCGCACGCCGAAAGCGATATTGTCATAGATAGACATCGGGAACGGCGTCGGCTTCTGAAAGACCATCCCGACTTTAGCACGCAGCAGGGCGATATCCTGGCTGTGGGTGAGGATGTTCTCGCCATCCAGCAGAATCTCCCCCTCGGCGCGCTGCTCCGGGTAGAGAGAGTACATTTTGTTAAAGGTACGCAGCAGGGTGGATTTACCGCAGCCTGACGGGCCGATAAACGCCGTAACCTGATTCTTGGCGATATCCAGGTTGATGTTTTTCAGCGCGTGGAACTTCCCGTAGTAGAAGTTCAAATCGCGAACCTGAATCTTGCCGGAGGTGGTGTCAACCATACTCATTTACTCTTTTCCTCAATCGGGCGCGACCGGGGCCACGCCGCAAAATTTTAACCGTTCTTCTTGGCGAAGATAACGCGAGCCAGGATGTTCAGCAGCAGCACGCACAGGGTGATAATCAATACGCCAGCCCAGGCCAGCTGTTGCCACTCGGCAAACGGGCTCATGGCAAATTTAAAGATGGTGACCGGCAGGTTCGCGATAGGCTGCATCATATCCGTGCTCCAGAACTGGTTGGAGAGGGAGGTGAAGAGCAGCGGTGCGGTTTCGCCGGCGATACGCGCCACCGCCAGCAGCACGCCGGTCAGAATGCCGGAGATAGAGGCCTTCAGCGTAATTGCGGAGATCATCTTCCACTTCGGCGTGCCCAGCGCGTAGGCGGCTTCACGCAGGCTGTCCGGAACCAGCTTCAGCATGTTCTCGGTGGTGCGGATAACAATCGGCACCTGCAGCAGCGCCAGCGCAATCACGCCAGCCCAGCCGGAGAAGTGCTCCATCTGCGCCACCACGATGGTGTAGACAAACAGGCCCACCACGATAGAGGGGGCAGAGAGCAGAATATCGTTAATGAAGCGGATCACCTCTGCCAGCCAGGACTTACGCCCATACTCGGCAAGGTAGATGCCCGCCATAATGCCGAGCGGGGTACCAAACACGGTCGCCCAGAGGATCAGCAGGCCGCTGCCCGCCAGGGCGTTTGCCAGCCCACCGCCTGCGGTGTTCGGCGGCGGCGTCATCTCGGTGAACAGCGCCAGCGACATGCCGTCGATACCGCGCGTCACGGTGGAGAAGAGGATCCAGATCAGCCAGAAGAGGCCGAACGCCATCGTCGCCAGCGAGAGCGTCAGCGCGATGCGGTTTTTCATGCGGCGACGCGCCTGCATTTTACGGCGCGATTCAGCCAGCTCCGTCGTGGTTTGCATCTCGAGCGTAGCCATTAGCGTGCCCCCTCGTTTTTCGCCAGGCGTAGGATCATCACTTTCGAAATCGCCAGGACGATAAAGGTGATCACAAAGAGGATCAGGCCCAGCTCCATCAGCGCGGCGACGTGCAGCCCGGACTCCGCTTCAGCGAATTCGTTAGCCAGCGCAGAGGTGATACTGTTGCCCGGCATATAGAGCGAGGCGCTGTCGAGCTGGTAGGTGTTACCGATGATAAAGGTTACCGCCATCGTTTCACCCAGCGCGCGGCCCAGGCCAAGCATGACCCCGCCGATGACGCCGTTTTTGGTGAACGGCAGCACGATGCGCCAGATCACCTCCCAGGTGGTGCAGCCGATGCCGTAGGCCGACTCTTTCATCATCACCGGGGTTTGTTCAAACACGTCGCGCATTACCGAGGCGATGTACGGAATGATCATGATGGCGAGGATAATGCCCGCCGCGAGGATACCGATACCAAACGCCGGGCCGGAGAAGAGCGCGCCGACAAACGGAATGGCGGAGAGCACGTTGCCCACCGGCTCCTGGAAATAAGTGGCAAACAGCGGAGCGAAGATAAACAGCCCCCACATGCCGTAAACGATACTGGGGATAGCGGCGAGCAGCTCAATGGCGATACCCAGCGGACGCTTCAGCCAGCCGGGAGCCAGCTCCGTCAGGAACAGCGCGATACCGAAACTCACCGGAACGGCGATCAGCAGCGCGATAAAGGAGGTCACCAGCGTACCGTAAATCGGCACCAGCGCGCCGTAGATATCGTTGGGGGCGTCCCACTCTTTGGTCCACAGGAAAGAGAACCCAAATTTCTGGATGCTTGGCCAGGAGGAGACAATCAGGGAGATGATGATGCCGCCGAGCAGCAATAGCACAATCAGCGCAGCCAGTTTGACCAGCGCGCCGAAGATCATGTCACCTTGTTTACCCGGTGGGTTAAAAGCAGGCTTGGTTGCAGCCATAAATTACTCTTCTGTTATATACGTCTTACGAATTTGCCCGGTGGCGTGAACGCTTACCGGGCCTACAGTTTTTATCCGTAGGGCGGGAAGCCTACGCCACCCGCCATCTTCGTCAAAAAGATCCTGTTAGTACAGCGCTTTACCGCTGCTGTCTTTCACATTCGTTTTCCATGCGGCACGAACCTGCTCAACCACGCTGTCCGGCAGGGTTGCGTAATCCAGATCGTTAGCCTGTTTCGCACCGTCTTTGTATGCCCAGTCAAAGAACTTCAGCACTTCAGCGCCCTGCTCAGGTTTCTTCTGCTCTTTGTGGATCAGGATGAAGGTGGTGGAGGTGATTGGCCACGCGTTGTCACCCTTCTGGTTAGTCAGGTCCTGAGCGAAGGTTTTGCTCCAGTCCACGCCTTTCGCGGCGTTAGAGAAGCTCTCTTCGGTCGGAGAAACCGGTTTGCCATCGGCAGAGACCAGCTTGGTGTAGGCCAGGTTGTTCTGCTTAGCGTAAGCGTACTCTACGTAGCCGATAGAGCCAGGCAGACGCTGTACGAACGCGGCGATACCGTCGTTACCTTTACCGCCCAGACCGGTCGGCCAGTTTACGGTAGAGCCAGAACCGATTTTTGATTTCCACTCTTCGTTCACTTTTGTCAGATAGCTGGTGAAGACGAAGGAGGTACCGGAGCCGTCAGCGCGACGAACCACGGCGATATTCTGTGAAGGCAGCTTCATGCCTGGGTTGAGCTTAGCGATCGCTTCGTCATCCCATTTTTTGATTTTACCCAGGTAGATGTCACCCAGCGTTTTACCATCCAGCACCAGCTCACCGGATTTCACGCCCGGCAGGTTAACCGCCAGCACCACGCCACCGATAACGGTCGGGAACTGGAACAGGCCTTCCTGGTTCAGTTTCTCATCAGACAGCGGAGCGTCAGACGCGCCAAAATCAACGGTGTTAGCAGTGATCTGCTTCACGCCGCCGGAGGAGCCGATACCCTGGTAGTTGACTTTGCTACCGGTCGCTTTCTGATAGGTATCCGCCCATTTGGCATACACTGGCGCTGGGAAGGTTGCACCCGCGCCGGTCAGGCTTGCCGCTGCGTTAACAGCGAAAGCGCTCAGGGATAAGGTCGCGGCGACAACAGTAGCGACAGTGGTACGCATGACTTTCATAATGTCTCCTGAGGGATTGTAAATCGTTGTTTGGTTTCTACGATATGCAAAATAGGACAACCAGGTGACAGTTAAATGTACGTATTATGACATTTTTATGACAGGCGCTTATTTGACCGAAAATAGTCTATGGATTGTTTAAAAATAGCACAGCGAGGAGAGACGTCCCGCCAGAGCGACGGGACGTAAGAGGAAGATTACTCTACGGTGACAGACTTCGCGAGGTTACGCGGCTGGTCAACGTCGGTGCCTTTGATCAGCGCGACGTGGTAGGCCAGCAGCTGCAGCGGCACGGTGTAGAAGATTGGCGCAATCACCTCTTCCACGTGCGGCAGCTCGATAATGTGCATGTTATCGCTGCTGGTGAAACCGGCATCCTGATCGGCGAAGACATAGAGTACGCCGCTACGGGCGCGAACTTCTTCGATGTTGGACTTCAATTTTTCCAGCAGTTCGTTGTTAGGTGCCACAACGATAACCGGCATATCAGCATCAATCAGCGCCAGCGGGCCGTGCTTCAGCTCGCCTGCGGCGTAGGCTTCCGCGTGGATGTAGGAGATCTCTTTCAGCTTCAGCGCGCCTTCCAGCGCGATAGGGTACTGATCGCCACGGCCAAGGAACAGGGCGTGGTGCTTCTCAGAGAAGTCCTCTGCCAGCGCTTCAATGCGTTTGTCCTGGGAGAGCATCTGCTCGATACGGTTCGGCAGCGCCTGCAGACCATGCACAATATCCTGCTCGATAGAGGCGTCCAGACCCTTCAGGCGGCTCAGCTTCGCCACCAGCATCAGCAGCACGGTGAGCTGGGTGGTAAAGGCCTTGGTGGAGGCCACGCCGATCTCGGTTCCGGCGTTGGTCATCAGCGCCAGGTCAGATTCACGTACCAGCGAGGAGCCAGGCACGTTACAGATCGCCAGCGAACCGAGGTAGCCCAGCTCTTTGGAGAGGCGCAGCGCGGCCAGGGTGTCCGCCGTCTCACCAGACTGGGAGAGGGTGATCATCAGGCTGTTACGGCGCACGGCGGATTTGCGGTAGCGGAACTCAGAGGCGATTTCCACATCGCACGGCACACCGGCCAGCGATTCAAACCAGTAGCGTGACACCATCCCGGAGTTGTAGGAGGTACCGCAGGCGATGATCTGAATATGCTCAACCTGAGAGAGCATCTCGTTGGCTTTCTCGCCCAGCTCGCTGAGATCGATCTCGCCGTGGCTAATACGCCCGGTCAGGGTATTTTTAATGGCGTTTGGCTGCTCGTAGATCTCTTTCTGCATGTAGTGGCGGTAGATACCCTTATCGCCAGCGTCATACTGCAGGTTAGATTCGATGTCCGGGCGCTTCACTTCATGGCCAGAACGGTCGAATACCACGACGCTACGGCGGGTCACTTCCGCAATATCGCCCTCTTCGAGGAAGATAAAGCGGCGGGTCACCGGCAGCAGGGCCAGCTGGTCAGAGGCGATGAAGTTTTCGCCCATGCCAAGGCCGATAACCAGCGGGCTACCGGAGCGGGCAGCCAGCAGCGTGTCAGGATCGCGGGTATCCATGATAACCGTACCGTACGCGCCGCGCAGCTGCGGGATAGCGCGCAGAACGGCATCGCGCAGCGAGCCGCCTTTTGCCAGCTCCCAGTGCACCAGGTGAGCGATGACTTCGGTATCGGTTTCGGAGACAAATTCATAGCCGCGCGATCTTAACTCTTCGCGCAGCGGCTCGTGGTTCTCAATAATGCCGTTGTGCACCACCACGATATGTTCAGAGACATGCGGGTGAGCGTTGCCTTCAGACGGTTCACCGTGCGTTGCCCAACGGGTATGGGCAATACCGGTTCCGCCATGCAGCGGATGCTCTTCGGCTGCCTGAGAGAGCATCTGGACTTTACCGAGACGACGCAGGCGGGTCATATGCCCTTCACTGTCGACCACTGCCAGACCGGCAGAGTCATAGCCACGGTATTCGAGACGACGTAAGCCTTCGAGAAGGATTTCAGCAATATCACGCTGCGCAACTGCGCCAACAATTCCACACATAGTTAGATTTCCTGATTATGGCGTAAGCCATGCGTTGTCGGTCAACCTGCGTTACCCGTTTTCCGGGCGCCCCGAGCCTTGTAGAGAGTGGGGTTATATTTATAGCTACTGCTGGTGGGCGGGAGATCTATGTTGACCTCCTCATCCCTGTTTGCCGGACGGCATTGCTGCCTGGCCGGCTTACAAAAGGGTTTACTTCTTCTTGACCGGACGCTTCCAGCCCTTGATATGGGTCTGTTTGACACGGCCGATCACTAGCTCGCCCTCTGCGACGTCACGGGTCACCGTGGTGCCCGCCGCAATGGTAACGCCGCTGGCCACGCTCACCGGAGCGATAAACTGCGAATCAGAGCCGACAAAGACGTCGTCGCCGATAATGGTTTTATGCTTGTTGGCACCGTCATAGTTGCAGGTAATAGTCCCTGCACCGATGTTAACGTTGTCGCCAATCTCCGCGTCGCCCAGATAGGTCAGATGGCCTGCCTTCGAGCCTTTGCCCAGCCGCGCCTTTTTCATCTCGACGAAGTTACCAACGTGCGCGCCGGCCAGCAGCTCTGCGCCAGGACGCAGACGGGCAAACGGGCCAATGGTGCAGGCCGCTTCCAGAGCGGCATCTTCTACCACGCTGTAGGGGCTGATCTCGCAGTCGTCACCGATGACGCTGTTTTTGATCACGCAGCCCGCGCCGATCTTAACCCGGTTACCCAGGGTAACGTTGCCTTCCAGAATGACGTTGGTGTCGATCTCAATATCACGGCCGTGGCTGAGCGTACCGCGCAGGTCAAAGCGTGCCGGATCGCGCAGCATGACACCCGCCAGCAGCAGCTTCTCCGCCTGCTCGGACTGATAGACGCGCTCCAGACGAGAAAGCTGCAGGCGGTTGTTCACGCCCTCAACCTCACTCAGACGCTGCGGGTGCACCGCGGCGATCTCACGACCTTCAAGATAAGCCAGCTCGATAATGTCGGTGATGTAGTACTCACCCTGCGCATTGTCGTTGGTGAGCTTGCCCAGCCAGCGCTTCAGATCCGCACCGTTGGCAATCAGGATCCCGGTATTGATCTCCTGAATTTTATGCTGTTCAGCAGTCGCATCTTTATGCTCAACGATGCCGGTCACCTTCCCGTCTTGACGGGTGATACGGCCATAGCCGGTGGGATCGTCAAGATTGACTGTGAGCAGCCCAATGCCGCCCTGCGGTTTGGCATCGCGCAGGCGCTGCAGTGTCTCAACGGAGATCAGCGGTACGTCGCCGTAGAGCATGAGGATATCTTCATCGTCGGCAAAGCCAGGGGCAGCCTGCTGCATAGCATGGCCCGTGCCCAACTGTTCCGCCTGCAGCACCCAGTTCAGGTTGTCGTCACGCAGCGTCTGTTTAAGCAGATCGCCGCCGTGGCCGTAGACCAGATGAACGTGACGTGCGCCGAGATTATTCGCGGCATCAATGACATGCTGTACCATCGCTTTCCCGGCGAGAGTATGAAGCACTTTAGGAAGATCCGAATACATACGGGTTCCCTTGCCAGCGGCAAGGATCACCACGCTCATGTTACTGTTCAACATACGCGTCCTGACTCTAGTTTGAAGAAGAATTTTTACCGTTTAACGTTGAAAATACTACATTTTTTTCAGCGTGAAATGGGGTGCGTATAAAATGTGCGATTGGCCGCTTTTACCCGCATTTGTTCCCCTGGTTTAACCCATCATAAAACGAATTACGGCATAACGCGTACATATTGCTGCCTCTTTACCCGCTATGCTGATGTTTTTTCGTTTCTTTCGATCCTTGAATAAAGAGGCGCGGTTAAGCGGCTGCCGCTTCGGCGCAAAGTGAGGGTGAGTATAAAGGGATCCAGCCAGGGAAAATCCAGGCCGATCGGGCGATATTTGTTGGGGAATATAAAACACAAAGGCCGCCCGCCAGGCAGCCCTTGTTATGTTCTGTTTATACCGTTAGCGATTGTAGTTTTAATCGGCGGTATCTTTAGTCATTAAAGATTAAACGTACCAAAAGAAACGTTCATGTTATTGAAGAAAGCGATGATTTTGTTAATCAGTTTCATGATGTTTTCCCGGTCGATAGATAAATTAGTGTGACTTACTTCACAAAAATAAGTCTACGCTGTGATGATTAATCGATCAACATTTTTGTGATTAAAATCACAAAAAACTTAAAACATCTTTTTAAAACCGCATGGGAACAACTGCCAGGCATAAAAAAAGCCAGCCTGGAGACCAGACTGGCTTCGTACGTTCAAGCCGGTGTTACATCGCTTTTTTGGTCAACTCGATAACGCGCAGTTTCGCAATAGCTTTGGCCAGCTCCGCAGACGCCTGAGCGTAATCCACGTCGCCGTGCGAGCTCTTGATGTGCTCTTCTGCTTTACGCTTCGACTCCAGGGCTCGCGCTTCGTCGAGATCCTGGCCACGAATCGCGGTATCAGCCAGTACGGTCACGGTGCCCGGCTGTACTTCAAGTACGCCACCAGACAGATAGATAAACTCTTCATGACCGTGCTGTTTCACGATGCGGATCATACCAGGCTTAATGGCGGTGAGCAGCGGGGCGTGACCCGGGTAAATCCCCAGTTCACCTTCGCTACCCGTTACCTGGATTTTCTCGACCAGACCAGAGAACATCTGTTGCTCTGCGCTGACCACGTCCAGGTGGTAAGTCATTGCCATATCACCCTCCGATTAAGGCGTTAAAGTTTTTTGGCTTTTTCCACGGCTTCGTCGATGGAACCCACCATGTAGAACGCCTGCTCCGGCAGGTGATCGTACTCGCCTTCCATAATGCCTTTAAAGCCACGGATAGTGTCTTTCAGGGAGACGTATTTGCCCGGAGAGCCGGTAAATACTTCTGCCACGAAGAACGGCTGGGACAGGAAGCGCTGGATCTTACGTGCGCGTGCTACCACCAGTTTGTCTTCTTCAGACAGCTCATCCATACCGAGGATGGCGATGATGTCTTTCAGTTCCTGGTAACGCTGCAGGATAGACTGTACGCCACGCGCGGTGTCGTAGTGCTCCTGGCCAACTACCAGCGGATCCAGCTGACGGCTGGTGGAGTCCAGCGGGTCAACGGCCGGGTAGATACCCAAGGATGCGATCTGACGGCTCAGTACCACGGTTGCGTCAAGGTGCGCAAAGGTGGTTGCCGGAGACGGGTCAGTCAAGTCATCCGCAGGTACGTATACCGCCTGTACGGAGGTGATAGAACCGGTTTTGGTAGAGGTGATACGCTCCTGCAGAACGCCCATCTCTTCCGCCAGCGTCGGCTGGTAACCTACCGCTGAAGGCATACGGCCCAGCAGTGCGGATACTTCCGTACCGGCCAGGGTGTAACGATAGATGTTGTCAACGAACAGCAGTACGTCACGACCTTCGTCACGGAACTTCTCAGCCATAGTCAGGCCGGTCAGTGCAACGCGCAGACGGTTTCCCGGCGGCTCGTTCATCTGGCCGTACACCAGAGATACTTTGTCCAGAACGTTGGAGTCGGTCATCTCGTGGTAGAAGTCGTTACCCTCACGAGTACGCTCACCCACGCCTGCAAACACGGAGTAACCGGAGTGCTCGATCGCGATGTTACGGATCAGCTCCATCATGTTTACGGTTTTACCTACGCCCGCGCCGCCGAACAGGCCGACTTTACCGCCCTTGGCGAACGGACACATCAGGTCGATAACCTTGATGCCGGTTTCCAGCAGCTCCTGAGAGCTGGAGAGCTCTTCATAGGACGGTGCTGCGCGGTGGATAGCCCAACGCTCTTCTTCACCGATGTCGCCTTTCATATCGATCGGCTGACCCAGTACGTTCATGATACGACCCAGGGTCGCTTTACCTACCGGCACTTCGATCGGGTGCTCGAGATCCTGAACTTCCAGACCACGACGCAGACCGTCGGAAGAACCCATAGCGATGGTACGTACGATACCGCCGCCGAGCTGCTGCTGAACTTCCAGCACCAGACGCTCATTACCATTTGTCACTTCGAGGGCGTCGTACACGTTCGGTACGGCGTCCTGCGGGAACTCGACGTCCACCACGGCGCCGATTACCTGGACAACTTTTCCAGTAGCCATCTTGAATCCTCTACGAATTTCCTAAACCTGGTTAAACCGCAGACGCGCCACCGACGATTTCGGTGAGTTCCTGAGTTATGCTGGCCTGACGAGCTTTGTTGTACACCAACTGCAACTCTTTAATCAGGCTACCGCCGTTATCGGTTGCGGCTTTCATCGCCACCATACGCGCGGCCTGCTCGCTGGCCAGGTTTTCTACAACACCCTGATACACCTGCGACTCGACGTAACGACGCAGCAGGGTATCCAGCAGCGCTTTCGGATCGGGCTCGTACAGGTAATCCCAGGCCTTATGTTTCAGCTCATCATCCTCTGATGCCGGCAGCGGCAGCAGCTGGGTGATGGTCGGAGACTGGGACATGGTGTTGATAAATTTGTTACTGACGATGTAAAGCTTGTCCAGACGACCTTCGTCGTAGGCTTGCAACATCACTTTTACCGGGCCGATCAGTTCGGACAGGGAAGGGTTATCCCCCATGCCGGTTACCTGAGCAACAACGTTGCCGCCTACGGAGTTGAAGAACGAGACGCCCTTGGAGCCGATCATCGCGAGTTCGCTCTGAACGCCCTTATCGGACCACGCTTTCATATCCGCCAGCAGTTTTTTGAACAGGTTAATGTTCAAGCCACCGCACAGGCCACGGTCGGTAGACACCACCAGGTAGCCCACGCGCTTAACGTCGCGTTCTTCCAGGTAAGGGTGCTTATATTCCAGATTACCGTGAGCAAGGTGACCAATCACTTTGCGCATGGTGTCTGCATAAGGACGGCTGGCTGCCATTCTGTCCTGCGATTTACGCATTTTGGAAGCGGCGACCATCTCCATCGCTTTAGTGATCTTCTGCGTGTTCTGGACGCTTGCGATCTTACTACGTATCTCTTTTGCGCCGGCCATGAGCTTCTCCTCAATGCCTTGCGGTCTGCCCTAAGACAGACCGCCAGACGTTACCAGGACTGGGTTGCTTTGAAGGAATCGAGGATGCCTTTCAGCTTGCCTTCGATTTCGTCGTTATAGCCACCGGACTGGTTGATCTCTTGCATCAGCGGAGCGTGGTCACGGTCAACGTAAGCCAGCAGAGCGGCTTCGAAGCTACCGATTTTCGCCAGTTCCACATCTTCGAGGTAACCGCGTTCAGCCGCGAACAGCACCAGGCCCTGCTGCGCAACAGACATTGGAGCGTACTGTTTCTGCTTCAGCAGCTCGGTCACTTTCTGACCGTGGCTCAGCTGTTTACGGGTTGCTTCATCCAGATCGGATGCGAACTGGGAGAATGCTGCCAGTTCACGATACTGTGCCAGCGCGGTACGGATACCACCGGACAGTTTCTTAATGATCTTGGTCTGAGCTGCACCACCCACACGGGATACGGAGATACCCGGGTTAACTGCCGGACGAATACCGGAGTTAAACAGGTTGGTTTCCAGGAAGATCTGACCGTCGGTAATCGAGATTACGTTGGTCGGAACGAACGCGGAAACGTCACCCGCCTGGGTTTCGATGATCGGCAGCGCGGTCAGGGAGCCGGTTTTACCTTTTACTTCACCTTTGGTGAAGTTCTCAACGTACTCAGCGTTTACGCGGGATGCGCGCTCCAGCAGACGGGAGTGGAGGTAGAACACGTCGCCCGGGAAGGCTTCACGTCCTGGCGGACGACGGAGCAGCAGGGAGACCTGACGGTAAGCAACGGCCTGTTTGGACAGGTCATCGTATACGATCAGCGCATCTTCGCCGCGGTCGCGGAAGTATTCGCCCATTGCGCAACCGGCATACGGAGCCAGGTACTGCAGCGCAGCGGATTCAGACGCAGTCGCCACCACAACGATGGTGTTGGACAGTGCGCCGTGCTCTTCCAGTTTGCGAACCACGTTAGCAATGGTGGACGCTTTCTGGCCGATAGCCACGTACACACATTTGATGCCGGAATCACGCTGGTTGATGATCGCATCGATTGCCATCGCGGTTTTACCGGTCTGACGGTCACCGATGATCAGCTCACGCTGGCCACGGCCGATTGGGATCATGGCGTCAACGGATTTATAACCGGTCTGTACCGGCTGGTCGACGGACTGACGATCGATTACGCCCGGTGCAATAACTTCGATAGGCGAGAAGCCATCGTTATCAACCGGACCTTTACCGTCGATTGGCGCACCCAGGGTGTTCACCACGCGGCCCAGCAGGCCACGGCCGACCGGCACTTCCAGAATACGGCCAGTACACTTCACCTTCATGCCTTCGGCGAGGTCAGCATACGGACCCATTACTACGGCACCTACGGAGTCGCGCTCCAGGTTCAGTGCGATAGCGTAACGGTTACCCGGCAGGGAGATCATCTCACCCTGCATACAGTCAGCAAGACCGTGGATACGGATAACACCGTCACTTACAGAAACAATAGTACCTTCGTTGTGAGCTTCACTCACAACATTGAACTGAGCAATGCGCTGCTTGATCAGTTCGCTGATTTCGGTGGAATTCAGTTGCATGCTCCAGTCCCCTTAAGACTGCAAGACGTCTGCGAGGCGTTCAAGACGGCCGCGTACGCTGCCATCAATGACCATATCACCCGCACGGATGATAACGCCTGCCATTACAGACTTATCGATTTTGCAATTCAGCTTCACTTTGCGTGACAGACGTTTTTCCATCGCGACGCTGATTTTCGAAAGCTGTTCTTCACTCAGTGCGGTTGCCGAGGTGACTTCAACCTCAGCGGTAGCCTCGCTGGCTGCACGCAATTGAATAAACTGCTCAAGAACATCAGGAAGCGCATTCAGACGACCGTTCTCTGCCATCACCCTAATCAGGTTCTGGCCGTTGGCGTCCAGCTGCTCTCCACATACTGCGATAAACGACTCAGCGAGCGTTTCCGGTGCCATCGCACCGGAGAGAAGCTCTGCCATTTGTTCGTTTTTTGTCACCTCGGCGGCAAACGCCAGCATATCCTGCCAGCGCTCGACGCTCTGGTGTTCGACGGCAAAGTCAAAAGCTGCTTTGGCGTAGGGGCGAGCTACCGTAACAAATTCAGACATCAGCCCCTCCCTCCTTACAGTTCAGCGACAAGTTTGTCCACGATGTCGCTGTTAGCAGCTTCATCCACGGAACGTTCGATGATCTTCTCGGCGCCAGCAACAGCCAGAACGGCGACCTGCTTACGCAGCTCTTCGCGAGCGCGCTTACGTTCGGCATCAATTTCTGCCTGCGCCTGCGCCACGATTTTAGTACGTTCCTGCTCTGCTTCGGTTTTGGCTTCGTCCAGGATCTGGGCACGGCGTTTGTTCGCCTGCTCAATGATTACCTGGGCTTCCGCTTTCGCCTTTTTCAGCTGGTCGGTCGCGTTGGCCTGTGCAAGGTCCAGATCCTTTTTAGCTCGTTCAGCAGAAGCAAGACCGTCAGCAATCTCTTTTTGACGTTTTTCGATGGCAGCAATCAACGGCGGCCATACATACTTCATGCAGAACAGAACGAAAAGGACAAACGCGATGGCCTGGCCGAGGATTGTTGCGTTAAGATTCACAGCACAATGCCTCTTATCTAGTTAACGTTCTGATATTGCCCGTAAAATCAAGCAACGCTTACTACGCGACAGCAAACATCACGTACAGACCCAGACCTACAGCGATCATTGGGATAGCATCCACCAGACCCATAACGATAAAGAACTGAGTACGCAGCAGAGGGATCAGATCCGGTTGACGCGCTGCGCCTTCCAGGAATTTACCTCCGAGGATGCCGATACCGATCGCAGCACCGATTGCCGCCAGACCCATCATCACAGCGGCAGCCATGTACAGCAGATCCATATTCAGGTTTTCCATGACAGTCTCCAGTTTGTTTCAGTTAAAACGTAGTAGTGTTGGTAAAAAAATCAGTGCTCTTCAGACGCCATCGACAGATAGACGATCGTCAGAACCATGAAGATGAAGGCTTGCAGCGTAATGATCAGGATGTGGAAAATGGCCCACGGCACATTCAGAACCCACTGTGACCACCACGGCAACAGACCAGCAATCAGAATGAAAATCAACTCACCGGCATACATGTTGCCGAACAGTCGCAGACCGAGCGAAACCGGTTTAGACAGCAGGCTTACCCCTTCAAGGATTAAGTTGACAGGAATAAATGCCCAGTGGTTGAACGGCTGCAGCGTCAGCTCTTTCGCGAAGCCGCCAATGCCTTTCATTTTGATGCTGTAGAACAGAATGAGGATAAATACGCCCAGCGCCATCGACAGGGTGATGTTCACGTCCGCAGACGGAACCACGCGCAGTGCTGGCAGGCCGAGGACATGCTCACCGATCCACGGGAGGAAGTCGATGGGCAGCAGATCCATCAGGTTCATCAGGAATACCCAGACGAAAATCGTCAGGGCCAACGGCGCGATCACTTTGCTCTTGCCGTGGTACATGTCTTTCACGCTACCGTGGACAAAACCAATGACCAGCTCAATCGCCGTCTGGAATTTTCCTGGGACGCCGCTGGTTGCTTTTTTGGCAACGCTGCGGAACATCATCAGGAACAACAGGCCCAGAACCACCGAGAAGAACATGGAGTCGATGTTCAGCGTCCAGAAAGTGGCCGGGGGGTTATGCGGATCCACCAGCGAGAACGTACGCAGGTCAATCTGAAGGTTATTCAGATGGTGACCGATGTAGTCCTGCGGTGTTGAGATTTCTCCTGCAGACATGATGCCTCTTACCCTTTGTTGTTAATTACAGCGGGTGCCAGTATCTGTACAACCAGCACCGAAACCCACGTCACGATCAGCGGCAAAAACACCGCCTTCAAAACCGCCAGCGCCACCACCAGCAACACGAAGGTTGCTAACACCTTGAACGCTTCACCGAAGGCGAAGGACCAGGCCATGCGGCCTTTAGCAGGTGTATGCGCCTGATGACGCCAGGCAAAAATCATAAACAACATATTTGGCAGTACGACTGCCAGTCCACCGCATAACGCGGAGACGCCCCAGAAGGGGTCTTTGAGGCTAAATAGCAATCCACTTGCTACCACAGCCAGAAACTGAATGAACAGAAGCTTACGAGCAACGTTTCTACTCAAGAGCGACAAAGACATCACGTTTTTACTCCTGCTCACTTCGAGGTATGTCGCGTGTCGTATAAAACGTTCTTTATGGCTCGGAGTCAAGCATCAAAAAGCGAGCAAATTATACGGTGCGGCCTCGTGATTTCAAACAATAAGTAGCAAAAAGGTGAATAAATGTTTAAATAAATTTCCCGAGCGCTATTTTTTCACTTTCAGACAAACTGTGAGCGCTAGTGCAAATTTGCTAATTGCGCGCCAACACTGATGTTAAAGCGTGCATCAGATCACAATTTGAACATTTCCGGTCAGGACATATTATTGATGATAAGAAATTCTATTGACTCATCTTTTTGATATTTTTGATGAATCTTATCCACTCTTTTTAAAACAGCCCGATATACAATAAAAACGTTTTATTGACATTCTTAATAAATATTTAACATCTCTGTAAAATCGATTTGGCTGATTTTTAGCAGCCTGATACTTTCCCTGTTGACTATTTTCACGGTTAAGCAAAATATGAGGTTAACAGCTGGAAAAGTCACAGTAAATTTATGGTTAAATGCTGAAAAATCTTCCGCTGCTTTGTTTAGCTTTTTTTAACAGATTCTCTACAGCGGAAAATTGCCATTTTTTGATAAAAATTAAAGCGAGTTTGCCTTAACGATCACTAAATGACGTTCCCCTTCCAGCTGAGGAACGCGAAGTTTCACTACGGAATCCACGCTGAACCCGGGCGGCAGTTGGGCAATTTCGTCATCAGGCAGCAGGCCCTTCAGCGCATAGAAACGCCCCTCCCCTGCCGGCAGGTGGTGACACCAGCTGACCATATCGTTGAGCGAGGCAAAGGCGCGGCTGATAACGCCATCAAACGGCGGCTCGGCCGGGAACGCCTCTACGCGGCTCTGTACCGGCGCGATATTATCAATCTTCAGCTCATGCTGCACCTGGCGCAGAAAGCGGATGCGTTTGCCAAGGCTGTCCAGCAGCGTAAAGTGCGCATGGGGCAGAACGATAGCTAACGGCACGCCCGGCAGCCCAGGTCCTGTTCCTACGTCGATAAAACGCGTTCCGGTCAGATGAGGGGCGACCACTACGCTGTCCAGAATGTGGCGGATGAGCATCTCGTTCGGATCGCGTACCGAAGTGAGGTTGTACGCTTTATTCCATTTGTGGAGCATATCGACATAGGCCACCAGCTGCTGTTTCTGGTGATCGGTGAGCGAAATGCCTGCGTCGTTGAGCAGACGAGAGAGTTTATTGAGCACGGTAGTTACCTGTCTAAAATTGAGTTGCCCGGTGGCGCTGCGCTTACCGGGCCTACAAATGCTATGGGTTCGGTAAGCCCGGTAAGCGTTAGCGCCACCGGGCGTTAGCTCTGATAGATCAGGCGCTGCGGCGCAGCATACCCTGTTTCTTCAGCCAGACCAGCAGAATGGAGATGGCGGCAGGGGTGATCCCAGAGATGCGTGATGCCTGGCCAATGGATGACGGTTTGTGATCGTTAAGCTTGGCGATCACCTCGTTGGAGAGGCCGCTCACCTGACGGTAGTCCAGCGTCGCTGGCAGGATAGCGCTTTCGTTACGCAGCTGCTTTTCAATCTCATCCTGCTGGCGGGCGATGTAGCCTTCGTATTTAACCTGGATCTCTACCTGCTCAGCGGCCTGCGGATCGTCAAGGCCTGGCGCAAACGGCGAGAGGTTGACCATTTCGCTGTAGGTCATCTCCGGACGGCGCAGCAGATCCTCACCGTTGGCTTCGCGAGACAGCGGCGCGCTGAGGATAGCATTCACTTCGTCAACCTGCTCAGAGTGCGGGTGCACCCAGATATCCTTCAGACGCTGACGCTCACGCTCAATGCGCTCCAGCTTCTCGTTGAAGCGCGCCCAGCGTTGGTCGTCGACAAGCCCCAGCTCGCGGCCTGCGGCAGTCAAACGCAGGTCGGCGTTATCTTCACGCAGCATCAGACGATACTCGGCGCGGGAGGTAAACATCCGGTACGGCTCTTTGGTACCCAGGGTGCAGAGATCGTCCACCAGCACGCCCAGGTAAGCCTGATCGCGGCGCGGCGCCCAGCCCTCTTTCTCGGCAGAGAAGCGGGCGGCGTTAAGACCTGCCAGCAGACCCTGCGCAGCGGCTTCTTCGTAGCCGGTGGTGCCGTTGATCTGTCCGGCAAAGAAGAGGCCCTGGATAAACTTGCTCTCCAGCGTCGGCTTCAGGTCACGCGGATCGAAGAAGTCATACTCGATGGCATAGCCCGGACGAACAATCTTCGCGTTCTCCATCCCTTGCATGGAGCGGACAATCTGCATCTGTACGTCAAACGGCAGGCTGGTAGAGATGCCGTTCGGGTAAACTTCGTTTGAGGTCAGGCCTTCTGGCTCCAGGAAGATCTGGTGCTGGTTACGATCGGCAAAGCGCATCACCTTGTCTTCGATCGACGGGCAGTAACGTGGGCCGATCCCCTCGATCACCCCGGCGTACATCGGGCTGCGATCGAGGTTATTGCGGATCACGTCATGGGTTTTCTCGTTGGTGTAGGTGATGTAGCACGGCACCTGGCGCGGATGCTGGTCAACGCAACCCATGAACGAGAAGACCGGCAGCGGGTTATCACCATGCTGCTGGGCCAGAACGCTAAAGTCGATGGTACGGGCGTCAATACGCGGCGGCGTACCGGTTTTCAGGCGGTTTACGCGCAGCGGCAGCTCACGCAGGCGGCGCGAGAGTGAAATGGACGGCGGATCGCCTGCCCGGCCACCGCTGTAGTTATCCAGCCCGATATGAATTTTGCCGTCGAGGAAGGTACCGACCGTCAGCACCACCGACTTCGCACGGAATTTGAGGCCCATCTGGGTCACCGCACCGACAACACGATCGTTTTCGACGATCAGATCCTCAACCGCCTGCTGGAAGATCATCAGGTTCGGCTGGTTCTCCAGCGCGGTGCGTACTGCCTGGCGATAGAGCACGCGATCCGCCTGAGCACGGGTCGCCCGCACGGCGGGGCCTTTGCTCGCGTTTAGTATCCTAAACTGAATGCCCGCCTGATCGATCGCGGTGCCCATCAGCCCGCCCAGCGCGTCCACTTCTTTTACCAGGTGTCCTTTCCCAATACCACCGATTGCCGGGTTGCAGGACATCTGCCCCAGCGTGTCGATATTGTGTGTCAGAAGGAGGGTCTGCTGACCCATACGTGCAGCGGCCATTGCAGCCTCGGTACCTGCATGACCCCCGCCAATGATGATGACGTCAAAAGGATCCTGATAAAACATGGTGATTTGCCTCGCGTAGAGCGGTTAGAAAGTGGATGGGTGCCTGGGCGGTGGATTCTACTCAACTTTAGCCCGTCGAGAAAGAGCCGGGATCCTGACTATTAAAAAGAAGATCTTTTTTATTTAAGATCTGTTTTATTATGATCTCTTATTAGGATCGGCATGCCCTGTGGATAAGCAGGATCCTCTTATTAAGATCAACGTGTTATTGAGGATCGTTTGCTGTGAAAGATCGGTGATCCCACGCCGTATAAGCTGGGATCAAAAAGGCGGGTTATGCACAGGTGAAACTTTAAACAAACCTTATACCGTGGATAACTACCGGTTGATCAACGCTTTTAACCAGAGTTACCCACAGCTGATCGCACGATCTTTACACTTCTTTCAGTAAATTGATCCACGATCCCAACCAAATTTCGGCCGGATCCTCCGGAATCTCATGTTCGAGGACGTTGATCCTTAGCGTCTCGCCGATCTGTTTTGCCTGGCAGCCTTTTAATATCTCTTCCAGCTTCTCAATGGCACCACAGAAGGTGTCGTACTCACGGCTACCGAGACCCACTGCGCCAAAGCGAACCTGGGAGAGATCCGGCTGCTGCTCCTGCAACTCTTCATATAAAGGCAGGATGTTATCCGGCAGATCCCCCGCGCCATGCGTGGAGGAGATCAGCAGCCATACGCCATCGGTAGGAAGATCCTCAAGCAGAGGCCCATGCAGCGTGGTGGTAGAGTAGCCTGCATCTTCCAGCTTATCAGCCAGATGTTCTGCAACGTATTCCGCGCCGCCCAGCGTACTGCCGCTGATGAGAGTAATGTCTGCCATGATGATCCGCTCCAATGAGTTAGAGCGGTATTGTACGCTGTGAATGGGCTGGGATCTACCTGTGGAAAATGTGGTAATTGTTTTGCCCGATTAAGGGCGGATGGTACGCATAATCGGGTTCTGCAGGGAGATCAGCGTCTCGGTGGACTGGATCTCATCAATTGTTTGGATCTTGTTGATAAGTACCTGCTGCAGGGCGTCGATCGAACGGCACATCACCTTAATAAAGATGCTGTAGTGGCCAGTGGTGTAGTAGGCCTCGGTGACCTCTTCCAGGCTCTCCAGCTTCGCCAGCGCTGACGGGTAGTCTTTGGCGCTCTTGAGGATAATGCCGATAAAGCAGCAGACGTCATAGCCGAGCTGTTTCGGGCTGACATCAATGCGCGCACCGGTGATGATGCCCGCCTGCTTCATCTTCTCTACCCGTACGTGGATGGTCCCGGGGCTGACGCCAAACTGCTTCGCCAGTTCGGCATAGGCCGTACGGGCATTGGCCATCAGCGCCTCCAGAATGCCTCGGTCGAGGTTGTCGATCTGGTAACTTTCCATAATGTTCAGCCGTTATTATTCAGTATTGAGTTGAAGTTAACGCTTCCAGCGGCGCAGCAGGCGGCTGCGCATACCGGTGTCAAAGCGCCAGATATGATCGAAAATACGCATGATCCCCGGCTTGCCGTGGGCGGACATCGCCACCGCGTGAAAACGGTGCTGATGCACCTGCTGCAGCGTTTTGATCTGATTGACCACTTCATCCGGCAGGCGCTGGGCGATAAAGTCCGAGATCACTACCGCGTCGGCATCCGCCCACTCGCCGCCCTGCATCCGCTCGATCACGGCGCGAAAGCAGCTGGCGAGATCGGTCCCGCCGCGAAAGCGCTGGCTCAGGAAGCGGATCGCCTCCTCTAACCCCTGCGATCCCGAAAGCTCATAGCGTACCACCTCGCTGGAAAACAGCATGATATAGCAGCGCCGGTTATCTGCCAGCGCCACGCGCATTAGCGCCAGGCAGAACGCCTTGGCACACTGTTCGTTAAAGCCGCCCATTGAACCAGAGGTATCGACGCAGATAATAAAGGGCCCGCGCGGCTGCTCATCGACGCTTTGATGCACCACCGGACGCTGGGTGATCTTCTCCCGCCAGGCGTCACCGTGCAGGCGGTAGGTGAGAAGCTGCTTCTCCACCAGCCGACGGTAGAACTCATACTCCAGCTCGGTAATGCCGAGGGTCGCCAGCTCGGGCGGCAGCAAGCGCAGAATATCATCGCTCTGTTGCAGGCCGTCCACCTGCTCCGGCACCGAGGCCGGCTCGCGTACCAGCGTGCGGAAGGTCTCCATCGGCGAATCTTTTTTCGGTACCGATTTCGCCTCCCGGGAACGACCAAGCTGCTCGGCCAGCTGTTTCAGCTCCGGCTGCTCGGCAAGAAAGTCACCGTAGCGGACGATAAGCTGATAGTCACCGCGCTTTAGCTGCCCGGCGCTCATGTCCCACAGCCGCCCGGCGGCGTTCTCATTCTCGATCAGCACCGACTCCAGTTGGCCGCTTAGCTTCATGCGCTCCTGAACTTCGCTCAGTAGCTGGTCGCGCTCCTCCTCCAGCAGTTGTTGGTTGAGCGTCGTCGCCTGCACTACCAGGCTCAGCCGCCAGCGCTGTAAAAAGAGGGTATGCAGCGCAGGGGTAAGGGTAGGGTTATCGGCGACCAGCTGGCTGGCCTGCTCGGCATAGGGCGAGCGCACCTTCGCCAACAGGGTGAGGATCTGCGGAAGCTGGACAATAAACTGCGGCGTCGCCAGCAGCTGGGTCTGCTGGTAGCAGAGAAACTCCTCGGTAAGCTCCGGTGGGACCGCCGTCTCCTTTAGCCTGCTTCTTAGCGCCTCTCGCCAGCGGGGAACGTCATCGGTAATGGCGCGCCTGAGCCGGGGAAACTTTTCAAAGAACACCGCCAGCTGCGGCGAGGCCAGCAGGGCGACGATCAGCTCCTCTATCAGCCCCTCTTCACCCACCGCCAGCATCACGTTCAGCGTATCGAGGGTGATCATTGCCGAGCCTGTTTGATCTGCGCGCCGACGTCCTGCAGGCTGGCCTCAATGCGCCCTAACCAGTCGCTGTGAATAAACAGGCACTTCTGCTGTTCGCTGAAGCGGGTATGCTGCTGGTGCCATGTATTATCCAGCGCTTCGAGCTGCTGAGTGATCTCCTCCGGTACGTTCTCCTGAGAGGTGCCGGGCAGCGCCAGCCGGGAGGCCTGCAGGCTGACGTCGCGAACGATCAGGTGCAGGGTGGCATCCACCTCCATATTGAGCACCTGGGCAAAGCCAATCCCGTTAAGCTTGCCGCGGATCTCTCCGCCCTTCATCAGCCACTGCTCCAGCGGGGCGCGTTCGAGAGTAATATGCACCACCTGCATATCGTGTAGCTTGAGCGGCTGCTGGAGCAGCAGGGTCAGCGTATCGTCGCTGATGTCCGGGGGCAGTTCATAGTGTGGACGCCGGCTGAACATGCCGCTCTGGCGCTGCACTTTGAGGGCGGTCTTGTCGCTCTGCTGCTGCTGAAGCTGGATACGCCGTTGGGCAATGGCGCCCAGCTGGACCAGCATGGCCTGCTGCTGCCAGGCGTGTCCGGTCATCAATATGTCGACCTGCTGGGCGAGCAGCTCCCGGCTCTGGGCGTCATGCCACAGGCAATCTTTTAGCAGGATAAGATCGATGGGGGATACTGCATCGCGCCCGCAGAAGAAGGCGCTGGCCTGCAGCAGGCGGATCGCCTTTTTCCAGCGTCGGTCAGAGACGTAGGGGGCATGGGGAAGGTTATCCAGCTGCTGGCGCAGCATGAAGATCAGCTCGAATACTGCATCGGGCAGGGTGATATGGCCTATCTCCTGCTGCCACTGCTGATACTCTTCGTCCGTCACCTGTAGCGAGGCCGGAACCGGGTTATCGTTCTCATCCTGCTGGCTGACCAGCATTGCACGGAAGTTTCCTTTATCCTGCACTTTGTCCAACCAGAGGCGGATCAGCATACGGTCGTAAAGCGCCTCCAGGCTGCTGTCGGCTTCAGGGAGTTCATTGGACGCTGCCACCAGCAGGCGCATCGGGATCTTCTCTTCCGTGGCGCCGTTGCGGAATCGTCGTTCATTGATGGCAGTCAGCAGGGTATTCAGAATAGCGGGACCGGCTTTCCAGATTTCGTCCAGGAAGACGATCTCTGCCTCCGGAAGATAACCTGCGGTCAAACGCTCGTAGCGCCCTTCATCTTTTAGCGCCTGGATCGACAGCGGACCAAAAACTTCTTCCGGCGTCGAAAAGCGGGTCATCAGGTATTCAAAGGCGCGAGCATGCTGAAAGGCAAACTTTAGTCGACGGGCAATGAGGCTTTTTGCAATACCGGGCGGACCAAGAAGAAATACACTCTCCCCGCTGAGTGCAGCCAGCAGGCACAGGCGGATAGCGTGGCTACGCTCATACAGCCCTTTTTCCAGCGCGCTGCTGAGACGGGAAATTCTTTCTGCTAATAAATGTGAGTGAGCCATAATTGTTCTGCATCCTTTCGCCGCTGTATCGGTGGACAAAAGTGAGTATACGTTTCAACAAGGGCTTGTAATAGACGGAATAATGCCTTCGTATTCTTTGCGCCAGGATAACCCTGTCGCATTTAGGGCTTCGATTTATTGAAGAATCATGCATACTGTGCGCTTTTGTGGGCCAAGGGACTAAGCGCACACTTGTCATCCATACAAAAGATTAGTCTATGAGCACTGATAATAAGCAATCATTGTCTGCGGTTACCCTCGCAGCGATTGGGGTTGTCTACGGTGATATCGGGACCAGCCCGCTTTATACTCTTCGTGAATGTTTGTCCGGTCAGTTTGGTTTTGGCGTCGAACGTGACGCGGTGTTTGGCTTTCTGTCACTCATCTTCTGGCTGCTGATTTTTGTTGTTTCTATTAAGTATCTGACCTTTGTGATGCGGGCTGATAACGCCGGCGAAGGGGGGATCCTGACCCTGATGTCGCTGGCGGGGCGCAACACCTCGGCGCGAATGACCTCGGTACTGGTGATCATGGGATTGATTGGCGGCAGCTTCTTCTATGGAGAAGTGGTGATCACGCCAGCGATCTCAGTGATGTCGGCTATCGAGGGGCTGGAGATTATCGCCCCCTCGCTGGATAGCTGGGTCGTACCGTTGGCCATCGTGGTGCTGACGCTGCTGTTTATGATCCAGAAACACGGTACCGGGCTGGTGGGTAAGCTGTTTGCGCCGATCATGCTGGCGTGGTTTATCATCCTGGCGGTGCTGGGCCTGCGCGGGATTATCTCTAATCCTGAGGTGTTGCAGGCGCTGAATCCAATGTGGGCGGTGCACTTCTTCCTCGAATATAAAGCCGTGTCGTTTGTGGCATTGGGCGCGGTAGTGCTGTCGATCACCGGCGTAGAGGCGCTGTATGCCGACATGGGCCACTTCGGTAAGCTGCCGATCCGTCTGGCGTGGTTCAGCCTTGTGCTGCCGTCGCTGGCGCTGAACTATTTCGGCCAGGGCGCGCTGCTGCTCAAACACCCGGAGGCGATCAAGAACCCGTTCTTCCTGCTGGCCCCGGAGTGGGCGCTGATCCCGATGCTGCTTATCGCTACCCTGGCAACGGTTATCGCCTCCCAGGCGGTGATCTCCGGCGTCTTCTCGCTTACCCGGCAGGCGGTGCGTCTGGGCTACCTGTCGCCGATGCGCATTATTCACACCTCAGAGATGGAGTCTGGCCAGATCTACATTCCTTTTGTTAACTGGCTCCTCTACTTTGCCGTGGTGATTGTGATCGTTAGCTTTGAACGTTCAAGCAACCTGGCGGCGGCGTACGGTATCGCGGTGACCGGCACAATGGTGCTGACCTCTATCCTGTCCACTACCGTGGCGCGTAAAAACTGGCACTGGAACAAGTTCCTGGTGGCACTGATTCTGGTGGCGTTCCTCTGTATCGATATTCCGCTCTTCTCGGCGAACCTCGATAAACTGCTCTCTGGCGGCTGGCTGCCGTTGAGCCTTGGCATCGTGATGTTCCTGATCATGACCACGTGGAAAAGCGAGCGCTTCCGCCTGCTGCGGCGTATGCACGAGCACGGCAATTCTCTGGAGGCGATGATCGCCTCGCTGGAGAAATCCCCGCCGGTGCGGGTGCCGGGTACAGCAGTCTATATGTCGCGTGCCCTGAATGTTATTCCGTTCGCGATGCTGCATAACCTCAAGCACAACAAGGTCCTGCACGAGCGGGTGATCCTGCTGACCCTGCGCACAGAGGACGCGCCCTATGTGCATAACGTCCGCCGGGTACAGATTGAGCAGCTTTCGCCGACCTTCTGGCGCGTGGTAGCCAGCTACGGCTGGCGCGAGACGCCGAACGTGGAGGAGGTGTTCCACCGCTGCGGGCTGGAGGGGTTAAGCTGTCGCATGATGGAGACCTCGTTCTTTATGTCCCACGAGTCGTTGATCGTGGGCAAGCGGCCGTGGTACCTGCGCCTGCGCGGCAAGCTCTACCTGGTGCTGCAGCGTAATGCCCTGCGCGCCCCGGACCAGTTTGAGATCCCGCCTAACCGGGTGATTGAGCTGGGTACCCAAGTCGAGATTTAAACCTGCCAAATGCCGGGTGGCGCTTCGCTTACCCGGCCTACCTCTCTTTACTTCAATTTCTCTTTCAATTTGCGAGCGAAACGTTTCGATGCCGATCACAGTTCTTTAACGTGGTGATGGTTAAATGAACGGAATCCGGCATACACTGGCACCAGCGAAACGTTTCGCTAGTGGAGCCAGAAAAAATGAAGAAAGGATCTGTACTGAACTCTGAAATCTCGTCGGTTATCTCCCGTCTTGGGCATACCGATACGCTCGTGGTGTGCGATGCCGGCCTGCCGGTTCCCCACAGCACACAACGCATCGATATGGCATTAACCCAAGGGGTACCTTCGTTTATGCAGGTACTTGAGGTGGTCACTACCGAGATGCAGGTTGAGGCAGCCATTCTCGCAACGGAAATCAAACAGCATAATCCGCAGCTCCACGAAGCGTTGCTCAACCATATTGAGCAGCTGCAGCAACGCCAGGGAAATACCATAGAAGTGCGCTACACCACGCACGAAGCATTTAAACAAAACACCGCAGCAAGCCAGGCGGTTATTCGCAGCGGGGAGTGTTCCCCGTATGCGAATATCATTCTCTGTGCTGGCGTCACCTTCTGAGGCCATCATGGACGCACTACTTCAGCTTAAGGGGATCGACAAAGCGTTTCCCGGCGTAAAAGCCCTCTCCGGCGCCGCGCTTAACGTCTATTCAGGCCGTGTGATGGCGCTGGTCGGCGAGAACGGCGCGGGCAAATCTACCATGATGAAAGTGTTAACCGGTATCTATACCCGTGATGCCGGTTCGCTGCTGTGGCTGGGCCAGGAGACCACCTTTAACGGACCTAAATCGTCCCAAGAGGCGGGGATCGGTATTATCCATCAGGAGTTGAACCTGATCCCGCAGCTGACCATCGCCGAAAACATCTTTTTAGGCCGCGAATTCGTTAACCGCTTTGGCAAAATCGACTGGAAGAAGATGTATGCCGAAGCGGACATTCTGCTGGCAAAACTCAACCTGCGCTTTAAGAGCGACAGGCTGGTGGGCGAGCTCTCCATTGGTGATCAGCAGATGGTGGAGATCGCCAAGGTGCTGAGCTTCGAGTCAAAAGTCATCGTTATGGATGAGCCGACCGATGCGCTCACCGATACCGAAACCGACTCCCTGTTCCGCGTGATCCGCGAACTGAAATCCCAGGGGCGCGGCATTGTCTACATCTCCCACCGTATGAAAGAGATCTTCGAGATCTGCGATGACGTGACCGTCTTCCGTGACGGGCAGTTTATCGCCGAGCGTGAGGTTAACTCGCTCACGGAAGATACGCTGATTGAGATGATGGTGGGACGCAAGCTGGAAGATCAGTATCCACATCTTGATAAAGCACCGGGTGAGATGCGTCTGAAGGTCGACAACTTGAGCGGACCGGGGGTGAACGATGTCTCCTTTACCCTGCGCCAGGGTGAAATCCTCGGCGTCGCCGGGCTGATGGGCGCCGGACGTACCGAACTGATGAAGGTGTTGTACGGCGCGCTATCGCGTACCGGCGGCACCGTTACCCTCGACGGCCGTGAGGTGGTGACCCGTTCGCCGCAGGATGGCCTGGCCAACGGTATCGTCTATATCTCAGAGGATCGTAAGCGCGATGGCCTGGTGCTGGGTATGTCGGTGAAAGAGAACATGTCCCTGACCGCGCTGCGCTACTTTAGCCGCAGCGGCGGCAGCCTGAAGCATAGCGATGAGCAGCAGGCGGTGAGCGACTTTATCCGCCTGTTTAACGTCAAAACGCCCTCTATGGAGCAGCCTATCGGCCTGCTCTCCGGCGGCAATCAGCAAAAAATCGCTATCGCCCGGGGACTGATGACGCGTCCGAAAGTATTAATCCTCGACGAACCCACGCGCGGCGTGGACGTCGGTGCCAAAAAAGAGATCTATCAGCTCATCAACCAGTTTAAAGCGGATGGGCTAAGCATCATTCTGGTGTCGTCCGAAATGCCAGAGGTGCTTGGCATGAGCGATCGCATCATGGTGATGCATGAAGGAGAGTTGGGCGGCGAGTTCACGCGTGAACAGGCAACCCAGGAAGTGCTGATGGCTGCCGCCGTTGGCAAGCTAAATCGCGAGACCCAGGAGTCAACGATATGAGTACCCAGACCGTTATCCCCCGCCGCTACTTTAATAAGGCGTGGCTGATGGAACAGAAATCGCTGATTGCCCTGCTGGTGCTGATTGCGATTGTCTCCACGATGAGCCCTAACTTTTTTACCATCAATAACCTGTTCAACATCCTGCAGCAGACCTCGGTGAACGCCATTATGGCGGTGGGGATGACGCTGGTGATCCTGACCTCGGGAATCGATCTCTCCGTGGGCTCGCTGCTGGCGCTCACCGGCGCGGTGGCGGCCTCGCTTGTCGGAATGGAGGTTAACGCGCTGGTGGCCATTGCCGCCGCGCTGGCACTGGGCGCTGCGGTTGGAGCCATGACCGGGGTGATAGTCGCGAAAGGCCGGGTGCAGGCGTTTATCGCCACCCTGGTGATGATGCTGCTGCTGCGCGGTGTGACGATGGTCTATACCAACGGCAGCCCGGTGAATACCGGCTTTACCGACAACGCCGATCTCTTTGGCTGGTTTGGTATTGGCCGTCCGCTGGGGATCCCGGCGCCGGTGTGGATCATGGGCATCGTCTTCCTGGCCGCTTGGTATATGCTGCACCACACGCGCCTGGGCCGCTATATCTACGCGCTGGGCGGTAACGAAGCGGCCACGCGCCTCTCCGGCATCAGCGTTAATAAAGTTAAAATCATCGTCTATTCCCTGAGTGGCCTGCTGGCTTCGCTGGCGGGCATCATCGAGGTGGCGCGTCTCTCCTCTGCACAACCGACTGCGGGTACCGGCTATGAGCTGGATGCCATCGCTGCGGTCGTATTAGGCGGTACCAGTCTCGCGGGGGGTAAAGGCCGCATTGTGGGCACGCTGATTGGTGCGCTGATCCTTGGTTTCCTTAACAACGGACTGAATTTGCTGGGTGTTTCCTCCTATTACCAGATGATCGTTAAGGCAGTGGTGATTTTGCTGGCGGTGCTGGTAGACAACAAAAAGCAGTAATAAATGACATTACAGGACATCTGATTATGAACATGAAAAAACTGGCTACTCTGGTCTCTGCTGTCGCACTGAGTGCAACCGTGAGCGCGAACGCGATGGCGAAAGACACCATTGCGCTGGTGATCTCTACCCTGAACAACCCGTTTTTTGTTTCGCTGAAGGATGGCGCACAGAAAGAGGCGGACAAGCTGGGCTATAACCTGGTGGTGCTGGATTCCCAGAACAACCCGGCGAAAGAGCTGGCTAACGTGCAGGACCTGACCGTGCGCGGTACTAAAATCCTGCTGATCAACCCAACCGACTCCGATGCGGTGGGCAACGCCGTGAAGATGGCGAACCAGGCAAAAATTCCGGTCATCACCCTGGACCGCGTAGCGGCCAAAGGTGAAGTGGTAAGCCATATCGCCTCTGATAACGTGCTGGGCGGCAAAATTGCTGGCGATTATATCGCGAAGAAAGCCGGTGAAAGCGCGAAGGTCATTGAGCTGCAGGGTATCGCTGGTACCTCTGCCGCCCGCGAGCGTGGCGAGGGCTTCCAGCAGGCCGTGACAGCACACAAATTCAACGTGCTGGCTAGCCAGCCGGCGGATTTCGACCGCACCAAAGGTCTGAACGTGATGCAGAACCTGCTGACCGCGCACCCTGACGTGCAGGCCGTCTTTGCCCAGAACGATGAGATGGCGCTGGGCGCGCTGCGTGCGCTGCAGACGGCGGGTAAATCCGACGTGATGGTAGTGGGCTTCGACGGCACGCCGGACGGTGAGAAAGCGGTGAACGACGGCAAACTGGCGGCAACCATCGCCCAGCTGCCGGAGCAGATCGGCGCGAAAGGCATTGAAACTGCTGATAAAGTATTGAAAGGCGAAAAGGTTCAGGCGAAATACCCGGTTGACCTGAAGCTGGTTATTAAACAGTAATCACGTTTTAAGGCTTACGCCACCAGAAGGTGGCGTACCTTACAGGATGAACCCACCATGAAAACAGCAGGTAAGCTCGTTGTCCTTGGCAGCATCAATGCCGATCACATTCTCAACCTTGACGCTTTCCCGATGCCGGGCGAAACCGTGACCGGTACCCACTATCAGGTCGCCTTCGGCGGTAAAGGGGCCAACCAGGCGGTCGCCGCCGGGCGCAGCGGAGCGCAAATTGCATTTATCGCCTGCACCGGCAGCGACGATACCGGGGAGCGGATCCGCGCCCAGCTGGTGAGCGATAACATTGACGTTACGCCAGTAAGCGTTCTGGACGGCGAGTCCACCGGTGTTGCCCTGATCTTTGTCAACGGCGAAGGGGAGAATGTCATCGGTATTCATGCGGGTGCCAACGCTGCCCTCTCACCTGAGCGGGTTGCCGCTCAGCGGGCGCTCATTACTAACGCAGACGCGCTGCTGATGCAGCTGGAATCGCCGGTTGAGAGCGTGCTGGCCGCTGCAAAGATTGCTCATGAAAATCATACCACTGTCGTACTGAACCCGGCTCCGGCGCGTGTATTATCTGACGAGCTGCTGACGCTGGTGGACATTATCACTCCGAATGAAACCGAAGCGGAAAAGCTGACGGGCATTCGCGTAGAAAGCGACAGCGATGCCGAGCGCGCGGCGCTCGCGCTGCATGATAAAGGCATCGGTACGGTGATCATTACCCTTGGCAGCCGCGGCGTATGGGCCAGCGTCAACGGTGAGGGCCGCCGGATGCCGGGCTTTAAGGTCAACGCCATTGATACGATTGCGGCGGGCGATACCTTTAACGGCGCACTGGTGACCGCGCTGCTGGAGGATAAGCCGCTTAATGAGGCGATTGTGTTTGCCCATGCCGCGGCGGCGATTGCCGTCACGCGCAAAGGCGCGCAGCCGTCTGTGCCGTGGCGTAACGAAATTAACGATTTCCTGAGTCAGCAGGAGTAACGCGTGGCCACCATGAAGGACGTTGCCCGCCTGGCGGGCGTTTCCACCTCGACGGTTTCGCACGTCATTAATAACGATCGCTTTGTCAGCGACGCGATTCGGGAGAAGGTGGAGGAGGCGATCAAAAGCCTTAACTACGCTCCTTCGGCGCTGGCGCGCAGTCTTAAGCTCAAGCAAACCCGCACCATCGGGATGCTGATCACGGCCAGCTCTAACCCCTTCTTCTCCGAGCTGGTGCGCGGCGTTGAGCGTAGCTGCTTCGAACGCGGTTACAGCCTGGTGCTCTGTAATACCGAAGGCGATGAGGAGCGGATGAACCGTAATCTGGAGACGCTGATGCAAAAGCGCGTCGACGGGCTGCTGGTGCTATGTACCGAGACGCATCAGCTTTCGCGGGAGATTATCCAGCGCTACCCCTCTATACCTACCGTCATGATGGACTGGGCGCCTTTTGAAGGGGATATCGATATCATTCAGGACAACTCGCTGCTGGGCGGCGATATGGCAACCCAGTATCTGATTGATAAAGGCTTTACCCGTATCGCCTGCATTACCGGGCCGCTGGATAAAACGCCTGCGCGGCTGCGTCTGGAGGGTTATCGGGCAGCAATGGCCCGAGCGGGCCTGCCTATACGCGAAGGCGACGAGATTATCGGTGACTTTGAGTTTGGCAGCGGCGTTGCGGCTATGCAGACCCTGCTGGCGCAGCAGGAGCGTCCCCAGGCGGTATTTATTGGTAACGACGCGATGGCCGTTGGCGCTTACCAAGCGCTGTATCAGGCGGGGCTTAAGGTCCCGGAGGATATGGCCATCATTGGCTACGACGATATCGAGCTGGCACGCTATATGACTCCGCCGCTCACCACCGTCCATCAGCCTAAGGATGAACTGGGTGAGCTGGCGATTGATGTTCTGACCCACCGCATTGCCGATCCGACTCTCTCCCAGCAGCGGCTGCAACTGACGCCGGTGCTAATGACGCGCGGCTCCGCTTAAGGCTTGTGCCGCTCCTTAATCAGGTTCCGCCCATCTTTCGGTTTAAGTAACAAGAAGACGGATGCTGAGATGAGGGTGATCACGCCCATAGTAATAAAGGTGTAGTGGAACTGCTCTATGGTATTGGCGTTCTCAAACCCTTCATAAAACCGCAGCACCGCCGCACTGACGGCTACCCCAAGACTGATCGATAGCTGCTGGGTTACGGCCAGCATACTGTTGCCGCTGCTGGCGTTCTCGTCGGTTAGGTCTGCAAGCGTAATGGTGTTCATGGCCGTGAACTGGGTGGACATCGCCATCCCTAATATAAATAGCGGCAGGATCAGCAGCCATACCTCCATTGATGGCGACTGAAGCGCAAACTGCGCGATCATCACGCCAATAATCACCGTTATGCCAAACAGCGTCTTGCGATAGCCGAACCAGCGCAGTATCTGGGTAACGGTGGATTTCGCCAGAATTGAGCCTATCGCAGTGGGGGCAATCATGCAGCCGGCAATAATCGCCGGATAGCCGAAGCCGACCTGAAGCATCAGCGGCATCAGAAAAGGAACGCAGCCGGTTCCGAGGCGTGAGGCGATGTTGCCAGCAATCCCGACGGAAAAGGTGCGCGTCCTGAATATCGGCAGGGCAATGAGCGGCGAGGGGTGACGGCGAGCGTGGCGGATATAGGCGTAAAACAGCACTAAGCTGCTAAAGATAATGGTCAGGGCCAGCCAGGTAGCAACCAGTTTTTCACCAAACAGCTCAATGCCAATAGAGAAAAGCACCAGGCTTATGCCGAACAGCAGAAAACCGCTCATGTCGAAACGGCGGCGCGGCGTGGTGAAATCAGGCATATATTTACGCGCGTAGAACAGTCCGGCAATGCCAATCGGGATGTTGATCAGGAATATCCAGTGCCAGCTGGCCCAGGTAACCAGAACGCCACCTAGTACCGGCCCCAGAATGGGCCCCACCAGACCAGGCATAGTGACAAAGTTGAGCACCGGAAGTAATTCACTGCGCGGATAGGCTCTCAGCAGCGCAAGACGCGCAACCGGCATCATCATCGCGCCGCCTATCCCCTGTACGACACGAAAGATAACTAACATCCCCAGCGAGTTTGATAGCGCACAGGCCAGAGACCCTAAGGTAAACAGCGAAACCGCCAGCATAAAAATGCGTCGTGTGCCAAAGCGGTCAGCCAGCCAACCGCTAACCGGGATCAGCATAGCAACGGTCAGGGTATAGCTGATGATCGCCGACTGCATCGCCAACGGGGAGCGGTTAAGACTTTGCGCTATAGCCGGTAGTGCGGTATTGAGAATAGTGGCGTCCAGCGCCTGCATAAAGAAGGCCATTGCCGCAATCCACGGCAAACCCGCCATGCTACGCGCTTTTTTCTTGGTCATACTGCGTCCTGTTATTTAGCCTCAGGCGGATGCGGCGCATTAAGCAACGCCTGACATGCGCTAAAGGCGCGTTCTCCATCGCTATCCTGAATGGCATCCACAATAGCCTGATGATTTTCAAGTTTTACCACTTCATTATGCGTAATAGAGTTGAAGTAGGTGTGATAAATAGAGTGAAAAAGCGTGGCGAATGACGATAAGAAGGGATTACTGCTCATGGCATAGATATGTTCGTGCCAGGCGGTATCTACGTCTAGCCAGCGTTCGCGATGAAAATTTTGGTTTAACTCTATCATCTCTTCCATCAGCGTATTGAGGTGAGCTTTCTGCTCGGCGCTGCCCAACTCGGCTGCCAGCCGACAGGCCTGAGGTTCCAGCGTGCTGCGTAAAACCAGAAAGTGGTCGATCACCTCATGGAAGTTATTGTCCGTCATCCACCAGGAGAGCAGCTCCTGATCGAGAAAGTTCCAGCTCCCTTTAGGCATAACGCGCGTACCAATGCGCGGGCGTGGTAGTACCATCCCCTTCGCCGTTAATGTTTTCACTGCCTCCCTGACTGCCGTTCGGCTTACGCCAAATTCGTCGCCCAGCTCCATTTCAGCGGGCAGAATTGAGCCTGGCGCATACTCACCGGTTAAGATCCGCTGGGCCAGCTTCTCTGCCAGGACATAGGAAAGGTTTTTCTGGGCTGCTAAATGCTGTGCGCTTAATGGCATATATCATATTCCTTCTTCTATTTATCTCTTTCAGTATGCCACCTGACACAGGTTATCGGCGCAAAATTCAACAAATACAGCCAGTCGTGACGGTTTTTAATACGTATTGGTGAAAAATAGTGCGCTTGAAAAGTTTTTTGCATTTAAGACTTGTCAGCCCCGAATAACTCCCTATAATGCGCCTCCACTGACACGGAACAACGGCACACAAGCCGCCGGGTCAGCGGGACTTCTCCGGAAGTTCTGCCAGAGAAAAGCGAAAA
>NZ_DAMBWA010000026.1:0-17768 GCF_032052675.1 Pseudescherichia sp. | reverse complement strand
GGTAATGGTCCCAACTTATTGATAGTGTTTTATGTTCAGATAATGCCCGATGACTTTATCATGCAGCTCCACCGATTTTGAGAACGACAGCGACTTCCGTCCCAGCCTTGCCAGATGCTGCCTCAGATTCAGGTTATGCCGCTCAATTCGCTGCGTATATCGCTTGCTGATTACGTGCAGCTTTCCCTTCAGGCGGGATTCATACAGCGGCCAGCCATCCGTCATCCATATCACCACGTCAAAGGGTGACAGCAGGCTCATAAGACGCCCCAGCGTCGCCATAGTGCGTTCACCGAATACGTGCGCAACAACCGTCTTCCGGAGCCTGTCATACGCGTAAAACAGCCAGCGCTGGCGCGATTTAGCCCCGACGTAGCCCCACTGTTCGTCCATTTCCGCGCAGACGATGACGTCACTGCCCGGCTGTATGCGCGAGGTTACCGACTGCGGCCTGAGTTTTTTAAGTGACGTAAAATCGTGTTGAGGCCAACGCCCATAATGCGGGCGGTTGCCCGGCATCCAACGCCATTCATGGCCATATCAATGATTTTCTGGTGCGTACCGGGTTGAGAGGCTGTGTATGTGAACTGTAACTGCCATGTTTTACGGCAGTGAGAGCAGAGATAGCGCTGATGTCCGGCAGTACTTTTACCGTTACGCACCACCCCGTCTGTAGCTGAACAGGAGGGACAGCTGATAGAAACAGAAGCCACTGGAGCACCTCAAAAACACCATCATACACTAAATCAGTAAGTTGGCAGCATCACCAAACCAGATAGCGTTTTTATCGGGCAGCTATCCCGGCATAGTAAATATGCTCATTATTGGTCTTTTTATTGCTCAAACAAGCGCTCCCGCTCTTCCAACAAAAGTTTCATTATTTGTTCATCCAGGAGGGATATATCCTAATGCTGGCTGACCAAATTCAGTAAACCACTACACTGGGCAGCATAACAAGCAGGGCTGGGTATTACTGTGCGTACGCGTATAGGAATGCCCAGCAACTTGCAGGTCGCTGATTCTATTTTGCCACCATTGGGAAATCTCGGCATTACTCTAGAGCAAGGCCGGGGAAATGAGGTAATTCACGGGGCACAAACGACACTGAAGCAGCTAATGGAAAAAGAGCTGTTAAACGTAGCGTAAGCATTGACTTTCCATTGATGAGTTATCAGCCAACGGGTTAAAGAGGTATTCAGCGTTTTCGAATGCAGCAGCGACTTCAGTCATTTTAAAATTGCTGGAGTCAGGTTTGAAGGCAGCTTTTCGCTCACAGCATGCCGCTTGCCGCCTCAGTCTGGCAACGTCGAGCGGGAACTGCCCTTGTTAATTTCTCCCTGCATTAAACGTTGGGAACGGGTCATTTCCGATCTCCAGACTGCTCCCAATAAAAAGGGGGAAGTATCAGCATCCCCCAATGTAGAAACTGAATCTTAAACTGCGTGATGAAAAATCACATCGCTCGCTTTGCTGATGTATGGATTAAGCTGGTCGAAGTTCAGATAACGGTAGGTGTCCACCGCGGTCTTATCAACCTGAGCAATATAGGTCTGGTACTCTTCCGGCGTCGGCAGTTTACCGATCAGCGCTGCAACCGCTGCCAGTTCTGCAGAGGCCAGGTAGACGTTTGCACCAGTACCTAAACGGTTCGGGAAGTTACGCGTCGAGGTCGAAACCACCGTTGCCCCATCGGCCACACGCGCCTGGTTACCCATGCACAGGGAACAGCCCGGGATTTCGATACGCGCGCCGCTCTTACCAAACACGCTGTAGTAGCCCTCTTCCGTCAGTTGCGCAGCGTCCATACGGGTTGGCGGCGCCACCCACAGGCGGGTCGGCAGCTGGCCTTTGTGCGCATCCAGCAGCTTACCGGCAGCGCGGAAGTGACCGATGTTGGTCATGCATGAACCGATGAACACTTCATCGATCTGCGCCCCCTGAACATCAGACAGCAGACGCGCATCATCCGGATCGTTCGGCGCACAAAGGATCGGCTCTTTGATTTCTGCCAGTTCGATGTCGATCACCGCCGCATATTCTGCGTCAGCATCGGCTTCCAGCAGCTCAGGTTCCGCCAGCCATTTTTCCATGCCCTGGACACGACGCTCCAGCGTACGACGCTCGCCGTAACCTTCTGCAATCATCCATTTCAGCAGCACGATGTTGGAGTCCAGGTACTCGATGATCGGCTCTTTGTTCAGCTTGATGGTACAACCGGCAGCAGAACGTTCAGCGGAAGCATCGGTCAGCTCAAACGCCTGCTCGACTTTCAGGTCCGGCAGACCTTCGATTTCCAGAATGCGGCCGGAGAAGATGTTTTTCTTGCCTTTCTTCTCAACGGTCAGCAGACCCTGTTTGATGGCATACAGCGGGATAGCATGCACCAGATCGCGCAGCGTGATACCCGGCTGCATTTTGCCTTTAAAGCGCACCAGCACTGATTCCGGCATATCCAGCGGCATGACGCCGGTCGCGGCGGCAAACGCCACAAGGCCGGAACCAGCCGGGAAAGAGATGCCGATCGGGAAACGGGTGTGGGAATCACCGCCGGTGCCGACCGTATCCGGCAGCAGCATGCGGTTCAGCCAGGAGTGGATCACGCCATCGCCAGGACGCAGGGAAACACCGCCACGGTTCATAATGAAGTCCGGCAACGTATGGTGCGTGGTGACGTCAACCGGCTTCGGATAAGCAGCAGTATGGCAGAAGGACTGCATCACCAGATCGGAAGAGAAGCCCAGGCACGCCAGGTCTTTCAGTTCGTCACGGGTCATCGGACCGGTGGTGTCCTGAGAGCCGACAGAGGTCATTTTCGGTTCGCAATAGGCACCCGGACGAACACCCGCAACGCCGCATGCGCGACCCACCACTTTCTGCGCCAGCGAGTAACCACGGTTACTTTCTGCCACATCTTTTGCCTGACGGAATACATCGCTGTGCGGCAGCCCCAGCGCTTCACGCGTTTTGGTGGTCAGGCCGCGGCCGATAATCAGCGGAATACGGCCACCGGCGCGAACTTCGTCGATCAGCACATCGGTTTTCAGTTCGAAGCTTGCCAGCAGTTCGCCGGTTTCGTGGTTGCGCACTTCGCCTTTGAACGGGTAAACGTCAATCACGTCGCCCATGTTCAGGTTGCTGACATCCACTTCGATCGGCAGCGCACCGGCATCTTCCATGGTGTTAAAGAAGATGGGCGCGATTTTGCCGCCCAGCACCAGGCTACCGCCGCGTTTGTTCGGCACATGAGGAATGTCATCCCCCATAAACCACAGCACGGAGTTGGTGGCGGATTTACGTGAAGAACCGGTACCCACAACGTCGCCAACGTACGCCAGCGGGAAACCTTTCTGTTGCAGGGCTTCGATCTGTTTGATCGGGCCAACGGCACCCGGTTGATCCGGTTCAATGCCTTCGCGGGCGTTTTTCAGCATCGCCAGCGCGTGCAGCGGGATATCCGGGCGCGACCAGGCATCCGGTGCCGGAGAGAGGTCGTCGGTGTTGGTTTCGCCCGTCACTTTGAAGACGGTAACGGTAATTTTTTCCGCCAGCGCCGGACGGCTCAGGAACCACTCGGCATCGGCCCAGGATTGCATCACCTGCTTCGCCCAGGCGTTGCCCGCTTTGGCTTTTTCTTCGACATCGTAGAAATTATCGAACATCAGCAGCGTATGGGACAGCGCTTTGGCAGCAATCGGTGCCAGTTTGTCGTTATCCAACGCATCAATCAGTGGATGGATGTTGTAACCGCCCTGCATGGTACCCAGCAGTTCGATGGCTTTTTCAGGGGTAACCAGCGGAGAGGTGGCTTCGCCTTTGGCGACAGCGGCAAGGAAACCCGCTTTGACATAGGCGGCTTCATCAACGCCCGGCGGGACACGGTTGGTCAGCAGATCAATCAGGAATTCTTCTTCGCCAGCAGGCGGGCTTTTCAGCAGCTCGACAAGGCCTGCCATCTGGGTTGCATCTAATGGTTTTGGCGCAATCCCCTCAGCGGCACGTTCAGACATCTGCCGGTAATATTGCTTCAACATTTTACCCTCTTTTATAAATAATTAAAACAGAAGCTAAGGCCGTTGTACGCTGCCGTCTTGTACAGCAGCTAATACCCATGCAACCGCCAGCAAATCGGCGCTGCCGCCGGGGCTTAAGCGCCGTGCCATAAGCGCCCTGTCCATTTCAGACAATGCATCGTTATCCCAGCCGACCGCCAGTAAAGTCGCCGCATAATCCTGCACGTAGCGCAGTCCGGCAATGCCGCCGCGCGACACCAGATTGCTGTCCGGGTTTGCCGCCATCAGGCGCAATAACGCATGCTGCAGCCGCCGCTCGCCCTGCTCCTGATGCCAGAACGGCAACACCGCGCGGCGCACGGTGGCAAAACCCTGTTCGGCCTCGCCGCGCGCCCCGGTAAGACCATACTCCAGAAACTGTTTCTCGCCTGCCGTCACAGCCTGCGGCCGGGCCGCCAGTTCACGCGCCACCAGCCCGCGGCAGATTTCACTGACCTGCCGACACAACGTTTCGGCCTGCAGCGGCCGGCGTTGTCCCTGCAGTCGTCCGGCGGCAAAACAGAGCAGACCCAGCGAAAAAATCCCGCCTTTGTGGGTATTCACCCCACCGGTGGCAGCAAACATCGCCTGTTCGCACGCAATACCTGCCGGTCGCAGCAGGCGCAACTGGACACCTGCCGCCTTGTGGGCATGTTCACGCCCGGCCTGTTCAAAGACGGAAAACCATGGCGTAATGGCTGCTATGCTGCGTAAAAACAACGCATGATCCATATCCTGGTGCGAGCCGTTGTTCGCCCGGTCTACCAGCCCCGGTTTTGGCGTAAGATCCAGTTCCAACCGCAGTGCCCGGGCAGCCATCGCCGGTACGCTGATAACCGCGGATTCAGTCGCGAGCAAACCAGCCATCAATCAGTTTCTCCACGCGGGCAACCACTTCATCAACCGGGTGGCGGCGTGAACGTGCGCAGCCGTGTGCCGGCTCATCGCACACCAGGCAACGACGGGTATTCAGATCCAGTGAATGCCGTCCGACCTGCCCCGCCTGCGGGCACAACACGTCAAAGTCCCACAGACGACCCAGAGGATGCGTCTGTTCCATCTCAACGCACTGCGCCTTGATTTCCACCGCCGGGTGCGCAACACACCACAGGGCTTCTGCGCCGGTCGGCAACCACAGCACCTGTCGGTCCAGCACCTGCCAGCGGTTCTGCCACAGCAGTTGGTCGCAGGTCTGTAACGCCACTCCCATGGTATTGCGATAGCGATTGCTGTCTTTTACCGCGCCGGGCGTTACCAGCGTCAGTGAAATGACCGGTTGTTGATAGTGAGCGAGCCAGTCAGCCTGACGCGCTGCACGGCTATCTTTCGCCGCCAGCAGCGCTTCAAGGCTGACGCCCGGTCGAACGGGCGTCAGTGTCGTCATGCATTTTCCTCTTTAACCTGACGGACAACGTCAATGACTGTGCCATCACGGTAGCGGATCACCCCGACAATACGGTCAGTAAAGGCGATCGGTTTCGGTTCACCGGTCAGCGAGATGGCCCGTTGATACAGTGCTTCGATATCAACAATTTTCAGCCCCGCCGCCAGCAGGCGTTCGCGGATCTCCGGACGCGCCGGATTCACCGCAATCCCATGGTCAGTCACCAGCACGTCGATGCTTTCCCCGGGTGTCAGCAGCGTGGTCACGCGTTTCACCACCGTCGGAATACGGCTGCGCAGTAACGGCGCCACGACAATGGTCAGGTTTGCCGCAGCCGCCACATCGCAGTGACCACCGGATGCGCCGCGCATCACACCGTCTGAGCCGGTTATAACATTGACGTTAAACTCCGTGTCAATCTCCAGCGCGCTGAGGATCACCACATCAAGCTGGTCGCAGCTGGCAGCTTTGCCGCCGGGGTTGGCATAGACGTCAGTCGAGATCTCAACGTGGTTCGGGTTACGCCGCAGCGATGCCGCCGCTTCGCCGTCAAAACACTGCGTATCCAGCAGTTTGCCGATGAGCCCTTTTTCATGCAGACTCACCAGCCCACCAGTGATGCCGCCGAGCGCGAAACTGGCCTTCACCCCGTGGCGCTCCATTTTCTCTTCCATAAAGCGGGTCGCCGCCGTCGCCGCGGCACCAGAGCCGGTCTGCATGGAAAAACCATCCCTGAAATAACCGGAGTGTTCGATCACATCCGCCGCATAGCGCGCGATCATCAGTTCACGCGGGTTGCTGGTAACACGCGCTGCGCCGACGCTGATTTTTGCCGGATCGCCCACGCTCTCCACCTGAACAATCAGATCCACTTGCTCCTGACCGAGGCTGGCGGGCATATTCGGGAATGGCACCAGCGCTTCCGTCAGCAGCACCACTTTGCGGGCGAACTTCGCATCCACCATTGCATAGCCCAGCGAACCGCAGCAGGATTTACCCTGGGTACCATTGGCATTACCAAACTCATCGCTGCACGGCACACCAAGAAACGCGACATCAATCTTCAGCTCGCCATCCTGCAACAGTTTGACGCGCCCGCCGTGAGAGTGGATTTGTACCGGCTCTGCCATCAAACCGTGGGAGATAGCATCTGCCAGCTTACCGCGCATACCAGAAGTGAAAATGCGGGTGATCACACCGCTCTCAATGTGCTCGATTAGCGCATCGTTGCAGGTCATCAGCGAGCTGGAAGCCAGCGTCAGATTTTTAAAACCCAGCCGTGCCAGCGTAGCGACGACGTTGTTAATCACCCGATCGCCTTCGCGAAAAGCGTGGTGGAATGAAATGGTCATCCCATCTTTCAGGCCGCTGCGGGCAATGGCGTCTTCCAGCGTAGCGCAGAGTTTGCGTGTGTGTTTGCTGTTAACGTCCGCCAGCCACGGCGTGGCAGCATGGGCGCTATCAAAGGGTTTTAAATCACGCAGATGTGGGAAATTAACGTGAAGTAGCTCTGTTTGATTCATTGTTCTGTCCTTACCGACGCACGCCGGACGCGGCTGCACGTTCCAGCACCATCTGCGCGTGATTAATAATCGGGGCGTCGATCATTTTGCCGTTCAGCGAGACGACGCCAAGCCCGTTGCGTTCACCCTCTTCCGCCGCTTCGATAACCCGTTGCGCATGGTCAACTTCCTGCTGCGTTGGCGCATAGGCGTTATGCAGAAGATCGATTTGCCGTGGGTTGATCAATGACTTGCCGTTGAAACCCATTTTGCGGATCAGATCGACTTCGCGCAGGAACCCAGCTTCGTCGTTAACGTCCGACCACACTACATCGAATGCGTCGATACCGGCGGCGCGTGCCGCATGCAGCACGGCGCAGCGAGCATAAAACAACTCGGTGCCATCGCCGCGTTCAGTCTGCATATCCATCACGTAGTCAAAAGCCGCCAGCGCAATACCGATCAGCCGCTGGGAACTGCGGGCGATCGCCACGGCGTTGATCACGCCGATCGCCGATTCGATGGCAGCCATCACGCGGGTGGATCCCACTTCACGTCCGCAGGCCAGTTCGATACGTTCGAGGTGACGTTCCAGTTCGTAGATATCTTCCGGGGTATCCGTTTTCGGTAATCGCACCACATCCACACCTGCACGCACTACCGCTTCCAGATCCGGTAAGCCAAACGGCGTGTTCAGCGGGTTGATGCGTACCACGGTTTCCATGTCCTGGTACATCGGGTGTTGCAGGGCATGGAATACCAGCAGGCGCGCGGTATCTTTTTCGCGCAGGGCGACAGCGTCTTCCAGATCGAACATGATCGAATCCGGACGATAGATAAAGGCGGTGGAGAGCATGGCAGCGTTGGCCCCTGGCAGAAACAGCATGCTACGACGGAGTTTCTTCATAGCAGTTTCCCCCAGTCGATCTCTGTCCCTTCTGAGGCGCGCAGCACAGCACTTTGCAGGCGTGCGCGAATGACGCAATCCAGCGCGCCTTTGTCTTCGATGATGATCAAGCCCTGGTGAACCGCCATCGCCCGTAGCGTGTCGTTCACCACCTTACGGATCTGATCGCCAAACTGCTTGATAACCTCGCTGTGGACAACGACTTCCAGCTCGCCTTCGGCGGGGGCTATTTTCACCATCAGGTCACTGGACTCCATGGTTCCGGCCAGCGCCTCCCTCACAATTTTCATATTTAGATTCCTGATTTTTAAACAGCTTCCGCGCTGTAGTGGGATTCGAGATGCGCGAAAGTGGTATCCGGTACAATTTCCCGAATACGGGAAAACTGGTGTGTTTGCAGTAAACGGCGCACTTCTGAGGCGGAGATGGCACTGCCGGCCGCTTTAATGCGTGGGATTTCCACCACCTCCACCGCCCCTGCCAGCAACTGATGCATAGTCTGGTTGTACTGGCGGGTGATATCGCAAAAGGGTTCGCTGCCAATAAAGCGGTGGGTTATCCCCAATGCGGGCGCAATGTAATTGCGGAAGATCAGAAGGTCGATTTCACTCCAGGCTTGCTGCACTTTGCCGGTCTCTTTCAGGAAGTAAGCCGGGAAAGTGGCGCGGGAGATAATGTACTGAGAACCTTCATGAACGATGACATTCGGCAAATGCGCAACGCCCGTTCTCACCATCTTCAGCCGTGCGGCAAAAGGGAAGAACGACGCATCTTCACGTACCACGAACAGATGTAGCCAGTCGCAAGAATGAGCCGCCTGTTCCACCAGATGGCGATGCCCCAGCGTAAAGGGGTTGGTATTCATCACAATTGCGCCGATACGTTTGCCCGGCATACGATCGACCTGCAACGTACGGCAGTAGCGCTGAATACCCGATGGGGTATTCTCCATCAACACGGCGTTGTTGCCGCTTTGCGCCACCGGCCAAAAGCCGCTGTGGCGAAAACGTTCCAGATTGCAGGGTCGCGTGCAGAGGAACAGATGAAAATGCCCCCGCGCCAGCGCCAAATGGGATACTTCCGCCAACAACCGCGCGCTGAGATTCTCTCCGCGCAGCTGTTCATCGACTGCCACACACTTGATGACGTTGGCGGCAAGGCCCGCACAACCCACCAGCCGGTTTCCCGACCAGGCTTCAACGAAGGTGGTAATGTCACTGTCCATTCCTAATCCGCTGTCTGCGAGCAACGTGCGAATAGAGGCCAGCCGTTGAGTATTGCCGTTGACTTCCGCCACGCGGAAGTCGATGGAGGGTCGTGCTTGCATGGTATTGCCTTCGTCCTTAGTGTGCCGCCGTCAGCGAGTGGGCTGGCGCTGGCGCATCGATAATCACATTACTGAGGTGGCCGATATTCTCGATCTCCACTTCGATGCGATCGCCCGCCTTCATGAACAGCGGCGGATTGCGTTTTTTCCCCACCCCGCCCGGCGAGCCGGTGATGATGACATCACCCGGCGTCAGGCTGGTGAAGGTACTGATGTACTCAATAAGCTCGGCAACCTTATGGATCATGCTGGCGGTGTTATCGTCCTGCACCATGCGGCCATTCAGCCAGGTACGGATCGCTAACTGATGCGGATCAGGGATCTCATCCGCCGTCGTCATCCACGGGCCAAACGCGCCGGTCTGCCGCCAGTTTTTCCCGGCGGTAAACCAAGTGTGCTGCCAGTCGCGCGCCGAACCATCCATGTAGCAGCTGTAACCGGCAACGTGGCTTAACGCCGCCTCACGGGAGATATCCTCCCCACCTTTGCCGATGATCACGGCCAGCTCGCCTTCGTAGTCGAATTCACTGGAGTGGCGCGGCTTCAGTACCGGCGCGTTATGGCCGGTTTGCGAATCCGCAAAGCGAACAAACAGCGTTGGCGCCGGGTTGTGCTGATCAAACTCTTTGCGCTTTTCGGCGTAGTTCATGCCAACGCAGAGAATTTTGGCCGGGTTATCGATGACCGGCAGAAAAGTTAAGCTATTCAAAGGAAAGTCAGGGACAGCATTAAAGTAACGTTGAGCCATATTAAGTTGGGAGTCGATGCTTAATAACATTTTAAGATCGCCAGCAACATTAGTCAGTTTACTTCCTAGATCAATCACTCCATCTGGTTTAATAATTCCATAGCTGCGCTTGTTATTATGGACATAACTTGCCAGTCGCATTTTATCTCACCTGTATATAAAGATTAATTTGTTCATGAAAAACAAACTCAGTCAATTCAAAATAAAAGACCGAATATCCTTTTACAAGCAATCTCTATTTTAATTCTTAAAAATAATTAAATTCATTAAATTTTCAGGGATATGTGAGTTACACAGCATAACTATTTTTAATTTTAACAATAAAGTAGCCGCTCGCAAAAAGATATCAACGAGGTAATCAACGTGTTACAGTTTATTGTGGATTTGTTACAGGATGCGGCACTTCTCGTCAGCATCTTTACGATTGTGGGTAATATAGCCTTAAAAAAGAGCTATAATGATATTATTATCTCAACAGTAAAAACTTATTTAGGCTTCACACTATTATTTGCCGGAGCTAGTTTAATGATTTCGCCAGCATTAGACAGTTTCTCAAAGATTTTTATTATGGCATTTAATATCGAAGGCATTATCCCTAACAATGAAGTCATTTCCGTAGAAGCTATGCAAAAACTCGGAAGCATCTATACATCATCTATTGCTGTTGGTCTAATAGGTGCCATGCTCTTCAATATTCTATTGGCTCGAATTACCTCACTAAAGTATATTGTATTATCAGGCCATCATGTATTTTTTATGGTAAGCTGCCTGACGATTATCTGCATGCTTCATAAATACTCAATCTATACCTCCGCTTTTTTTGCGGCCATGATTACCGGAATTTGGTGCGTGATTTCCCCGGCGATGTTGGTAGGCTATTGTCGACAAATAAAAAACTGCGATGAGTTACGTAAACTTGGTGACTTTTCTATTGGGCAGTTTGGTTCAACCAGCTATTTTCTGGCCGGATGGCTCGGTAATAAATTTGGCAATAAAGGTAATGATGCGGAAAGAATAAATATTCCTGTTGGTATTGGCTTTCTGCAAGATAAGCAAGTATCAACTTTCTTGTTAATGCTCTTATTTTTTATCATTTCTACATTAATCGCAGGTGTAGCAAACGTTCAGGCTGCAATCAGCACTAAAGGACATCACGTAAACATTTTAACATACTTGCTTAAACAGGCTGGGATGTTCTCCGCTGGCGTATACGTTTTAACCCGTGGCGTAGGTATGTTTATTGAACAATTAATTCCTGCCTTTAAAGGTATAAGTGATAAAATCGTCAAAAACTCTATTCCGGCAGTAGAAATTTATTCGCTGTTTCCCTATTCATCGAATGCCGTATTTATCGGTTTCGTATGTTGTACCCTGAGTGGTTTTATCACCATGATCGCTCTTCCTTTTGTTGGGTATCCGGTGATGGTCCCTAGTCTTTTATTTACCTTTGCCAGTGGTGGTGGAGCTGGGATTATTGGCAATGCTACTGGTGGGTTACGCGGGGCCATTATTGGTTCGGTAGTATGTGGTATAATTTCGATCGCTGGCTCAGCGTTAATTTACCAACCGATCAGGGATGCAGGTGTCACATCACCGACCACGTTCTCCACAACAGATTTTACATTATTAGGTGTTTCACTGCATAGCATGTTATCCGTTCTGCACTAAATTGTTAAGAATCCGAATACCGATGTTTACATACGGTATTCGGAATGTGACTAAAGAAACCCATTAGGTGAGTCTTTTGTCTATAGACAATATATATCTGCAATCTTCATCACAATTTATTCTTTATATTCATGTTAGATTATACGAAAAGTTAGAGTTTCCGCATCATGATTTCAGCGTTATTTGATTTTAGAACGTCCGCAAAAACGGTCTATAAGTATAAGATATTTATTTATTATATTATCACTTCACTTTCTATCTTTACTCTTTTTGCCTGGGTTATGTATATATTTGTTAACAGAATGTCATATGATAACATAGCAGAAAAATCTGTCGATCTTGCATTAATAATATCTAAAAACGATGAGATTAAAAAAGCCATTCTTATTAATGACTTATATAAAATAAAATCACTAATGGCTGAAAACTACAGCATGACCGACGCCAGCTATATTGCGATTGGTAATTCTCAAAACACCAGAATATATCACACTTATCATAAGTTTATTGATCAACAGATTGTTGACACACCAGATAATGTATCCCTGGGAGAAGGACATTATTATACCCAAACAAAAAAAGGTGCATCGGGAATGTCGGTGAGTACCAGGGCACCGATATTTATGCAAGACAAATATTTGGGTTTTGTTTCCGTTGGTTATCTGGAAAAGAAAAGACTATCTTCTGTTTATAAATACTTTATCTCACTGAGTTTCTTGCTTTTTTCTGTTATGATAATCATTCTGGCAGGTAGCATTCTCTCATGGCGACTACTCATCAAACAGCTTTCAGGATTGTCTCCTGAAGTCATTAATTATCGCTATCAGATTCGGAGAGCCATTCTAAACGCAATTTGTGATGGTATTATTGCTGTAGATATGCATGGTAAGATATTAGCAATCAATCGATCCGCAATAAAACTACTCTCTTTAAATAAAGAACGCTCTGATATAGTGGGTCATAAAATCTCCGAATTTGTCACTCCTGATGATGATTTTTTTGGACGAAATCATATCGAATATTATGAGGAAGATATTACTTTTAACGGTTCCACATATATTGCCACCCGCACTACCATTTTTGATGAAAATAATAAAACCTCTGGTTTTGTTATTTATTTCAAAGAAAGAAAGAGTGATTTACTACTTGAGTCACAGATTAGAAAAATAAAACATCAAAGTGAAGAACTGAGAGTAATGAGCCATGAGTATAAAAACAAAATGGCAATCATTTCCGGTCTAATTGAAATTAGTGAATATGATCGCGTTCATCAGTATATATTCAAGGAAAATAATGAGCAAAAATTTTATGACAACATCATTCGTTGTTTCCAGTCACCGCCTATCGTTGGTTTGATACTCGGGAAAATAAGCAAGGCAAAAGAATGCGCTATTGATATTATTATTGATCCATTAAGCCAGTATACGTCGAGAAATGTCCCCATCAATGATGATGAAATGGCATGCATTCTTGGTAATCTGATCGATAATGCAATAGAAGCAATAGTAGGCATAGAGCAAAATAAACAAGAAATTTATCTATACCTCAATGATGATGGAGATGAAATCGTTTTGTCAGTTCAGGATAATGGAAAAGGGATTGATAAATCGTTGATCCCTTCGATATTCGACTTGGGAATGACAAGTAAAAAAACACCTAATCATGGCATTGGTTTAAACCTTGTCCACTCTCTTGTGACCCGGGCCAAGGGTGTTTGCATCATTGAACAAATGGAAGATGGCTGTGGCACAATTTTCTCGATTTATATACCGAAAAATCAAGAACAAGCCAACCGATACGTGGAGGGCGTATAATGAAATATATTAATACTATTGTCGTTGAAGACGATGCTGATATGCTTTTTTTTATTGAAACCGTCATTAAAAACAAAAGTGAATATAAATTATTAGGTAATGCGACCACTTTCCAAAATGCTAAAATAATTATTTCAGCGTTAAAGCCAGAATTGGTTTTTTTAGACAATTATTTACCAGATGGGACGGGAATAGAACTAATGAAATACTTACGCACATTTCACCCGACCATTGATGTTATTTTTATTACTGCCGCTAATGATATCGACACGATTAAAACGGCACTTCGGCATGGTGTTTTTGATTACCTGATAAAACCATTTCTAATCGACAGACTGAATGAGTGTCTTGGTAACTATTGTGACTACATTAATAAGCAAGAGAACCTTTCATGGCAACAGCAGGATATTGACAAAATGTTCCGTATCAACCTTAACAATAAGGATGAAAACCTAAAAGAATATCCAAAAGGTATTGATAAGATAACCTTGTTGCAAGTATGCAATGCATTTGATGGAACCCACACTGAGCATACGGCGGATAGTCTTGGGAAATACATCGGGGTCAGTAAATCAACAGCCAGACGATATCTTGAGTACTGCAAATTAGCGAATATGCTTGAGGCAAGCATTACATATGGCACGATAGGAAGGCCAGAAAGAGTATATCGTTTGATCTATAAAATGAATACTGCGTGAATTTATTTTTGTAAAAAAATAAGACTAGCTCAAATTCAGGCCAAGATGAATTAATTAGTTTGACTGGTATGTCGCATTCATTGGTTAAACTCACGGCGAGAAGCGGACATTGTTAACATTAGTCTGTGTTAATTAAGAGGTAGCAGGCCATGCCATGCCAAAGTGAAGTGGTTTACTGAATTTGGCCACCTGAACAGAGGTGATATGCTCACCTCAGAACAACACAGGTGCCATAATGAAAAAAAGAAATTTCAGCGCAGAGTTTAAACGCGAATCCGCTCAACTGGTCGTTGACCAGAATTACACCGTGGCAGATGCAGCCAGCGCTATGGATGTCGGCCTTTCCACAATGACGCGATGGGTGAAACAATTACGTGATGAGCAGCAGGGAAAAACACCAAAAGCCTCCCCCATTACCCCGGAACAAATTGAAATCCGTGAGCTCAGGAAAAAGCTACAACGTATTGAAATGGAAAATGAAATATTAAAAAACTGTCCATGGGTCAAACCCTGTCCTGAGTCTCAGAAACTCCCCGGAGAAGTTGGCAGGCTAATTTAACGAAGGAAGCAGCCGTCGGCCTTTTGGTGGTATGACCCCGTAAAAAAACATGGTTCAGGGACTGTGGCGGATCCGACAGTGGTGACTTTGATCCCGTTCAGGAAGGTGATTTCTCCGTCGTCCCCTCCTTCGTTCATCGAAATGAGCAAGGAGATTTCCATGAAAAAATCCTCCCGAATGTCTATTGTCCATCCTCATGCTGCGGGCGTTGATATTGGCGCTGAATTCCACGTTGTCGCCGTACCGCCTGATGCTGACGCCGAGCCGGTCAGAACTTTTCAAAGTTTCACCGGCGACCTTCATCGGATGTCCGATTGGCTCAAAACCTGTCACATTACGACCGTCGCCATGGAGTCCACAGGCATTTACTGGTTGCCTGCTTTTGAGATCCTTGAAGCTGCGGGTTTCAATGTGATCCTTGTTAATGCCAGAGACGCAAAAAATGTTCCCGGTCGCAAGACTGATGTCAACGACGCACAGTGGCTGCAGAAACTGCATTCATTTGGTCTTCTCCGGGCCAGTTTCAGACCTGAACACGACATTTCCGTACTCAGGTCTTATTTGAGACAACGGGAACGCCTGACTGAATACCGGGCTGCGCATATCCAGCATATGCAGAAGGCGTTGATGCAGATGAATGTGCAATTACATCATGCCGTATCGGATATCACTGGCGTTACCGGTCTTTCAATCGTCAGAGCTATTGTCAGTGGTGAGCGCGATCCTTCAATATTGATCCAGTATCGTGATGTCAGATGTAAGAAGACGCCTGAAGTACTTCAGCAGGCACTGACAGGGAACTGGCAGCCTGAGCATCTTTTTGAACTTGAACAGTCGGTGGCATTTTTCGATTTTTACCAGGAAAAGATCTGTGAGTGTGATGATCAAATCGAAACTTCATTATTGCAACTCAGTACCGAAATTAAAGAGCCGGAAGGAGTATTGCCCTCCGCCAGACATCGTACAAAACAACCCAATCAGCTTTCCTTTGATGTCAGACCGTTACTCTGGAAAATTACCGGAGCAGACCTGACACAGATACATGGGTTTGGACCTTATCTGGCACTAAAATTTGTTGCCGAATGCGGTACTGACATGAGTCGCTGGCCGGATGCGAGCCATTTTACCTCGTGGCTATGTTTGTCTCCGGGGAACAAGATCTCCGGTGGAAAAGTACTGTCCTCGAAAACGCGTCGTTCATCCAGTCGAATCGCTGCCGCACTCAGGCTGGCAGCCACAACAATTGGTCGGAGCGATACCGCGTTAGGCGCTTTCTATCGTCGATTATCATCCCGTATCGGGAAAGCAAAAGCAGTCACTGCAACGGCAAGAAAACTGGCAATACTGTTCTACAATGCCCTGAAGTATGGTCAGAAATATGTCGATCCTGGCGCGGATTATTATGAAGAACGCTACCGTAGTCGCGTACTTGATGGACTTAAGCGAAGAGCAAAATCACTGGGTTACTCTCTCCAGCAAGATCCTGAATTATGCGTGTGAACCGGGAGTTTCTCAGGAAGCCGCGGCGTACTTCGCAAAGCTGTCCGACTGAGGTACGCCTTTATCCATGACAACTCCTGTTGCTGGCCTGTTCGCCTGCTCTGTCGGGTGCTGGATGTTCATCCCAGTGGTTTTTACGCCTGGCTTCAGCAGCCGCATTCACAACGCCATTAGACTGGCCCCCTGAATCTCCAGACAACAAATATCACTTAAATAAGTGATAGTCTTAATACTAGTTTTTAGACTAGTCATTGGAGAACAGATGATTGATGTCTTAGGGCCGGAGAAACGCAGACGGCGTACTACACAGGAAAAGATCGCTATCGTTCAGCAGAGCTTTGAACCGGGAATGACGGTCTCCCTTGTTGCCCGGCAACATGGTGTGGCAGCCAGCCAGCTATTTCTCTGGCGTAAGCAATACCAGGAGGGAAGTCTTACTGCTGTGGCTGCCGGAGAACAGGTCGTTCCTGCCTCTGAACTTGCTGCCGCCATGAAGCAGATTAAAGAACTCCAGCGCCTGCTCGGCAAAAAAACGATGGAAAATGAACTCCTTAAAGAAGCCGTTGAATATGGGCGAACAAAAAAGTGGATAGCGCACGCGCCCTTATTGCCCGGGGATGGGGAGTAAGCTTCGTCAGCCGTTGTCTCCGGGTGTCGCGTGCGCAGTTGCACGTCATTCTCAGACGAACCGATGACTGGAAGGACGGCCGCCGCAGCCGTCACACGGATGATACGGATGTGCTTCGCCGTATACACCATGTTATCGGAGAGCTGCCCACATATGGTTATCGTCGGGTATGGGCGCTGCTTCGCAGACAAACAGAACTTGATGGTATGCCTGCGATCAATGCCAAACGTGTTTACCGGATCATGCGCCAGAATGCGCTGTTGCTTGAGCGAAAACCCGCTGTACCGCCATCGAAACGGGCACATACCGGCAGAGTGGCTGTGAAAGAAAGTAATCAGCGATGGTGCTCTGACGGGTTTGAGTTCCGCTGTGATAACGGAGAAAAACTGCGGGTCACGTTCGCGCTGGACTGCTGTGACCGTGAGGCACTGCACTGGGCGGTCACAACGGGTGGCTTCGACAGTGAAACAGTACAGGACGTCATGCCGGGAGCAGTGGAACGCCGCTTTGGCAGCGAGCTTCCGGCGTCTCCAGTGGAGTGGCTGACGGATAATGGTTCATGCTACCGGGCGAATGAAACACGTCAGTTCGCCAGGATGTTGGGACTTGAACCGAAGAACACGGCAGTGCGGAGTCCGGAGAGTAACGGAATAGCAGAGAGCTTCGTGAAAACGATAAAGCGTGACTACATAAGTATCATGCCCAAACCAGACGGGTTAACGGCAGCAAAGAACCTTGCAGAGGCGTTCGAGCATTATAACGAATGGCATCCGCATAGTGCGCTGGGTTATCGCTCGCCACGGGAATATCTGCGGCAGCGGGCCAGTAATGGGTTAAGTGATAACAGGTGTCTGGAAATATAGGGGCAAATCCAGCCATCAGGCAGACCTGAGACTGACAGGACAGATTAAACAGTTCTGGCTGGAATCGGGATGCGTCTATGGTTATCGCAAAATCCATCTGGATCTGCGTGACAGCGGGCAA
>NZ_DAMBWA010000025.1:0-22339 GCF_032052675.1 Pseudescherichia sp. | reverse complement strand
TGGAGCACCTCAAAAACACCATCATACACTAAATCAGTAAGTTGGCAGCATCACCGGCCGGGCTGTGGGAATGAAACCCGATAATGTGCTTGATAAATTCTGGCCCCAGATGACAGCGGAAAGAATAATCTCAAGATCAACCTATCATGACGGAACGCAGGAAAGAATTGAACTGATTGAGATCCTGAGCGACATTATTTCCATGACGAGATAATGTGTTAAAATAATCGCAGCTGCATATATTCCGGTCCACAGCAAAGGACCGGAGTATAGAATATAAAAAACCCGAAATTAATCGGGTTTTAATTATTTAACGTTTAACAGGATCCCGTGCCCGGGAGTGATTTAAAATTACGCTTATCATGGCGTTTTTGCAATCTTTATTTTTGACTGCCAAGCCATTTATTCATCTGCTCGATTTCACCTTTCTGAGCTTTAATGATGTCCTGCGCAAGCTTTCTCATTTCGGGATCTTTTCCGTATTTAAGCTCGGTCTCAGCCATTGCTATTGCTCCTTCATGGTGTGCGATCATACCTTTTGCAAAGGCCTTATCGGGATCGGGCTCATTAACGGCGGCCATCATTTTTTCATGCATGTCTTTCATGCCAGCCATATATTCCTGTGACGATGCCGATGAGTGCATATCTGACATTTTCATTTCCGAATGTTCGGCAGAAATTGCTGGCAGGGATAACATTAATATAACAAAAAGGGTGTTTTTGATTTTCATTTAATAAATCCTTTTCAGGTAGGTACCGGTTAATTGTAGCTGAGTCATATAAAAAAGCCCCCTGATGGGGGCAAAAATGTCACAACATATCCGGTTAAGGAATAATCTATCAAGGAAAGGGTAAAAAGCACGGATACTACAGTCGCATTCAGCCTACATTGATCATGCGGCGGTGCGCTTCGGCCATGGCCTGATGTGGGCCGGACTGACCGTTATTCATGAATTCATGGGCAACCGCTGCTCTTTCATGCTCATCCATCGCCGCGTAAGACGTTGAAGGGACGGTCGTGGATACTGTGTTATTTCCCATCATCTTCTGATGACTTTCCACCATTTTCTGGTGCGCATCTGCCGATCCGTTCGTCATGGTTTCATGAGCAATAATGGCCTGTTCATGCTGGTCCATACCGGTCATACGGGGAGCAGTCCCCTGGATCCCGACAGGAGCCGCAGCAGACTGCATCTGGTGAGCAGGGGCCTGTGCATTGTTGACGCGCTCATGGATATTCACGGTTTCAGTGGCCCAGGCCGAAGAAATTAAACCAAAGCCCAGCAAAGATGCTAATACGATATTTTTCATGATAACTCTCCATTTCTCAATTAATGATGTCCGGGGAAGTACAACCGGTGTTTTCAGTTTCATAACTTAAACAGGTTCGGCAGTTCTTATTTCTCCGGGAGATGGCTGGATATTCATTCCTGGCGTACTCTGACGCCGGGTATTGATGAAGCAATCCAGCCTTCCTGATAAGTTGCACTAATTATATCGAATGGCTTCTGTTTGCTGCATGACAGGCTAATGACATCTTTGTCATTTAAATCTTTATTCTCAGTGTTGGGGATCCGGAATCATTTTCTCCAGTCTGGGTACGGATAAAATAAAACGTGTCGAGCGTATATCCGATTCCACATGCACTCTTCCGTGATGTGCTTCCACGATTGACTTCACAATCGCAAGACCGATGCCGCTGCCTTCTCCTTTTCGTTGTCTGGACGGATCCACCCGATAAAAACGGTCAAACAGCCTTGATAAATGCTCTTCAGGGATTGGTTTCCCCGGATTTTCAATCACAAGGTCAAAAAAGCTCCCCTGTTTTCTTATTGAGACGGTGATTGCCTGTCCCTCAGGGGTATAACGCAGGGCATTGGATAACAGATTATTGATCGCTCTTCTAAACATTTGTGGATCTCCCTCGACCAGACAGGGCATCCCGTTAAATTTGAGCGTGATATTGCGTTCTTCGGCCCAGGCTTCGAAAAACTCGAAGACTTTCATGACTTCCGCTCTGAGGTCAAACATGACCCTGTCAGGTATCAGCTGATTATTATCTGCCTGTGCCAGGAACAGCATATCGCTGACCATTTTGGTCATCCGGTTATACTCTTCAAGACTGGAATAGAGGACATCCTCAAGTTCCCTCTGTGTTCGATCCTGACTCAGTGCGATTTCAGTCTGCGTCACCAGATTGGTGATTGGCGTTCTGATCTCATGCGCGATATCGGCAGAGAAATTGGCCTGGCGGGTAAAGACATCCTCAATCTTTCCAATCATATGATTGAACGAGATAACCAGTTGCTCCAGCTCAATGGGAACGCGTGTCGGTTCCAGTCGCGCATCAAGATTCTCGGAGGTGATGTTTTTAATGGCATTGCTGACATTACGAAGGGGCAGGTGCCCCTGACGGACAGCGATTCGAATGATCAGAACAATCAACAGGCTTATCACGACGGCAATCGCAATCAGGTTCTTTTTCAGCGCATCGAGGTAATGGAGATGGAAATTAATGGATAGGCCAGTCAGCATGACATAGTTCTGCTGTTTGCCCTGAAATATCGCCTGACCAGAGGAGGCGATAATCCTGTATGTTTCCATCTTCATTTCGGACCCGGTATCCATCGGTCCCGCAGGATCCTCCACCGTCCAGAGAAAGACATCCCGTGCGCGGCTGTGCTCGCTAAAATCTGCTGAATTCACTGCCGGGCGTAGTGCCGCCCCCTGAGCTGAGCTAAAGAGCACTTCACCCCTGGGATTGAGGAGCAAAAGGGCAACGTTGCGGTAGCTGGCAATTGATTCCTTTATTTTGCTTATTTTTTTATCATCCGGATCCACCGGGGACTGCAGTATACGGTTCAGTGTGGTGCTGATTTGTTGAAGATCGCTGACATCCTGCTCGGCAAAATGATTTTCAACAGAATGCAGCATAAACCAGGTGAAGGCGATAAAAGCCAGTATCGTGGACAGGCTGATAAAAAAGGTCAGCCGCAGAGCGAGTGAGAAAGGGCGTCTGGAAGGTTTGCTATGCATCCGGGACCTCCAGCATGTAGCCCACGCCCCGGACTGTCTGGATCAGCTTTGTCTCGTAATCGTTGTCTATTTTAGCGCGGAGTCGCTTTACTGCGACATCGATCGCATTAGTGTCGCTGTCAAAATTCATGTCCCAGACCTGAGAGGCAATCAGGGAGCGGGGAAGAACCTCTCCCTGATGGCGAATGAAGAATTCCAGCAGGCTGAACTCTTTACTGGTGAGCACAATGCGGTTTCCGGCGCGACTGACTTTTCTGGATACGAGATCAATCGAGAGGTCAGCCACCTTAAACTGGCTTTCCGTGATCATCGTGTTTCCCCGCCTCAGAAGGGTTCTCACCCGGGCGAGCAGTTCGGCAAACGCAAAGGGTTTAACCAGATAATCGTCCGCACCCAGTTCCAGTCCTTTGACCCTATGTTCGATCGTGCCGAGGGCTGTCAGCAGTAAGACCGGCATACCCTTTCCGGCAGTGCGCAGCATGCGGATGATATCCCAGCCGTTCACATCAGGTAGCATGATATCCAGAATGACTAAATCATACTCGGCTGTCATGGCGAGATGATATCCGGTAAGACCATTATCAGCGTGATCCACTACGAACCCTGCCTCTGTAAGCCCTTTGCTGAGATATTCACCTGTTTTAATTTCGTCTTCGACGATCAATATTTTCATCTTGCTCCCCGGCTGGCTGCTAATGTCATTCTATTGCGCCCACGATCGTTATCAACGGATTACAGCAAAAATGACAACATTGTCATTATCCTGTCACTCGGCAAACAGAGAGCGTTAGGTAAAGTACCCCTATCAATACTCTGGACTTCATTTGAACCATTTACCAGGTCTGCCTGGACGAGAAGCGTTATGTTCAAATTAAAATTACTCAGCATTAGCACGATATTCATCCTGGCAGGCTGCGTGTCGCTTGCGCCTGAATATCAGCGGCCCGCAGCACCGGTACCCCAGCAGTTTTCACTGTCCCATAACAGCCTGACGCCAGCGGTAAATGGCTATCAGGATACGGGCTGGCGTAACTTTTTTGTCGATCCCCAGGTTACCCGGTTGATCGGTGAAGCTCTGACTAATAACCGTGATTTGAGAATGGCTGCCCTGAAGGTTGAAGAGGCCCGAGCCCAGTTCAACGTCACGGATGCAGATCGTTACCCCCAGCTGAATGCCTCATCCGGGATAACATACAGCGGTGGTCTGAAAGGTGACAAGCCGACCACACAGGAGTACGACGCGAGACTGGAGCTCAGCTATGAGCTCGATTTTTTCGGCAAACTTAAGAACATGAGTGATGCTGACCGCCAGAACTACTTTGCCAGCGAAGAAGCCCGTCGGGCCGTACACATCCTGCTGGTCTCCAACGTTTCACAGAGCTATTTCAGCCAGCAACTGGCGTACGAACAACTCCGTATTGCGCGGGAAACGCTGAAAAATTATGAACAGTCCTATGCTTTCGTTGAGCAACAGCTCGTGACCGGGAGTACGAACGTTCTGGCACTTGAACAGGCGAGAGGACAAATCGAAAGTACCCGCGCCGAAATAGCCAAACGAGAAGGCGATCTGGCTCAGGCAAACAATGCCCTGCAACTGGTGCTGGGAACGTACCGCGCACTTCCGTCAGAAAAAGGGATGAAAGGCGGGGAGATCGCACCAGTAAAATTGCCACCAAATCTATCTTCACAAATTTTGCTGCAGCGACCGGATATTATGGAAGCGGAATATCAGCTGAAAGCGGCTGATGCCAATATTGGCGCAGCGCGAGCGGCCTTTTTCCCCTCCATTACCCTGACCAGTGGTCTTTCCGCAAGCAGTACGGAGCTGTCAAGCCTGTTTACGTCAGGAAGTGGAATGTGGAATTTTATCCCTAAAATTGAAATTCCTATTTTTAATGCTGGCAGGAATAAAGCCAATCTGAAGCTGGCTGAAATTCGCCAGCAACAATCGGTGGTTAATTACGAACAAAAAATTCAGTCAGCCTTTAAGGATGTTTCCGACACGCTTGCGCTGCGCGACAGCCTTAGCCAGCAACTTGAGTCACAGCAGCGTTATCTTGATTCACTTCAGATAACTCTCCAGCGTGCCAGAGGATTATATGCAAGTGGTGCTGTCAGTTACATCGAAGTGCTGGATGCAGAACGTTCCCTCTTCGCTACGCAGCAAACCATTCTCGATCTTACCTATTCCCGACAGGTTAACGAAATTAATCTGTTTACCGCGCTGGGTGGCGGTTGGGTAGAGTAAATTTATTTAATTAATCAGGAAATTAAAAATGCGTAATTCACTTAAAGCCGTTTTATTTGGTGCCTTCTCTGTCATGTTTTCTGCCGGTCTTCATGCTGAAACACATCAGCATGGCGATATGAATGCTGCCAGTGATGCTTCGGTACAGCAGGTTATCAAGGGCACCGGTGTCGTTAAAGACATTGATATGAATAGTAAAAAGATTACCATTTCGCACGAAGCAATCCCTGCTGTGGGCTGGCCTGCAATGACCATGCGCTTCACTTTTGTTAATGCAGACGACGCTATCAATGCCCTGAAAACCGGCAACCATGTCGATTTCTCGTTTATTCAGCAGGGCAATATCTCCTTACTCAAAAGCATTAACGTTACGCAATCCTGATTATCAGTCCGGAGCGAATACATCCAGTGCGCCTGAACATTCATTAAGGGATTACTGTGAATGAATGATCGGGCGCATATGCCAGGTGTTTTGATTTTTCAGCGAGAAATTGTATGGCTTCTTTAAAGATAAAATATGCTGCAATAATTATCAGCAGCCTCATAGCAGGAGGGCTGATATCGGTTACTGCCTGGCAGTATGTAAACTCATCACAAAAAACAGTACAAACCGAACAAAAGGCACCGGAGCGAAAGGTACTTTTCTGGTATGACCCGATGAAACCGGATACCAAATTTGATAAACCCGGAAAATCTCCCTTTATGGATATGGACCTGGTGCCAAAATATGCTGATGAAAGCGGCGATAAAAGCAGTGGCGGGATCCGTATCGATCCAACGCAGGTTCAGAATCTGGGATTAAAAACGCAAAAAGTCACGCGAGGAATGCTGAATTATTCTCAGACAATCCCGGCTAATGTCAGTTACAACGAGTATCAGTTTGTCATTGTGCAGGCGCGCTCTGACGGTTTCGTCGAAAAAGTGTATCCCCTGACGATTGGCGATCATGTGAAGAAAGGCACTCCGCTTATCGATATCACCATTCCTGAATGGGTTGAGGCACAAAGTGAGTTCCTGCTGTTATCCGGTACAGGCGGTACGTCAACCCAGATAAAAGGGGTTCTGGAGCGACTTCGTCTAGCTGGTATGCCGGAAGAGGATATTCAAAGGCTGCGTTCAACCCGCACAATCCAGACCCGTTTTACCATTAAAGCACCTATTGATGGTGTCATTACTGCGTTTGACCTGCGCACCGGAATGAATATTTCGAAAGATAAAGTAGTGGCTCAGATTCAGGGGATGGACCCGGTCTGGATCAGCGCTGCAGTGCCAGAATCTATCGCATATCTGCTGAAAGATACGTCGCAGTTTGAAATTTCGGTACCGGCTTATCCGGATAAAACATTCCATGTCGAAAAATGGAACATTCTTCCCAGCGTGGATCAGACAACCCGTACGCTTCAGGTCCGTCTCCAGGTTTCTAATAAGGATGAGTTTCTCAAGCCGGGCATGAATGCCTATCTGAAACTGAATACCAAGAGCCAGGAGATGCTGCTGATACCAAGCCAGGCCGTTATCGATACCGGCAAAGAACAGCGCGTGATTACTGTTGATGATGAAGGCAAGTTTGTGCCGAAACAGATCCACGTTCTGCATGAATCACAGCAACAGTCCGGCATTGGCTCCGGCCTGAATGAAGGCGATACCGTGGTGGTCAGTGGCCTGTTCCTCATTGACTCCGAAGCCAATATTACGGGCGCGCTGGAACGTATGCGCCACCCTGAAAAAACAGAAAACAGTATGCCAGCAATGTCTGAGCAGCCTGTAAATATGCATTCAGGGCACTGAGGAGACGACGATGATTGAATGGATTATCCGGCGCTCTGTCGCCAACCGTTTCCTGGTCATGATGGGCGCACTGTTTCTCAGCATCTGGGGCACATGGACGATAATTAACACGCCGGTCGATGCGCTGCCTGACCTGTCAGATGTGCAGGTCATTATTAAAACCAGCTATCCCGGACAGGCCCCGCAGATTGTAGAAAACCAGGTCACCTATCCGCTTACCACCACCATGCTGTCCGTACCTGGCGCAAAAACCGTGCGTGGCTTTTCACAGTTCGGTGATTCGTATGTGTATGTCATTTTTGAAGACGGCACCGATCTGTACTGGGCCCGTTCGCGCGTGCTGGAATACCTGAATCAGGTTCAGGGCAAACTGCCTGCGGGTGTGAGCTCTGAAATCGGCCCGGACGCCACGGGAGTGGGCTGGATATTTGAATATGCCCTTGTCGATCGCAACGGAAAACACGACCTTTCAGAACTGCGCTCTCTGCAGGACTGGTTCCTGAAATTTGAGCTGAAAACCATCCCGAACGTGGCTGAGGTCGCTTCGGTTGGCGGCGTGGTGAAACAGTACCAGATTCAGGTCAATCCGGTAAAACTGTCCCAGTACGGTATCAGCCTGCCCGAAGTGAAACAGGCACTTGAATCGTCTAACCAGGAGGCCGGTGGCTCATCCGTTGAAATGGCCGAAGCGGAGTATATGGTCCGTGCCAGCGGTTATCTTCAGAGCATTGATGATTTTAATAACATCGTCCTGAAAACAGGTGAGAACGGCGTGCCGGTTTATCTGCGGGATGTTGCCCGCGTGCAGACCGGGCCCGAAATGAGGCGTGGTATTGCCGAGCTGAACGGCCAGGGAGAAGTCGCTGGCGGCGTGGTGATCCTGCGGTCGGGTAAAAATGCGCGCGACGTTATCACGGCAGTGAGGGATAAACTGGAGACGCTGAAGGCCAGCCTGCCGGAAGGCGTTGAAATCGTGACCACCTACGATCGCAGCCAGTTAATCGACCGGGCGATTGATAACCTCAGTTCCAAACTTCTGGAAGAGTTTATCGTGGTGGCCATCGTCTGTGCTCTGTTCCTGTGGCACGTACGTTCTGCCCTGGTGGCGATTATCTCTCTGCCGCTTGGCCTGTGTATCGCCTTTATCGTCATGCACTTCCAGGGACTGAACGCCAATATCATGTCGCTGGGAGGGATAGCGATTGCCGTCGGTGCGATGGTGGATGCCGCCATTGTGATGATTGAAAATGCGCACAAACGGCTTGAGGAGTGGGATCATCAGCATCCGGGTGAGCAGATTGACAACGCCACCCGCTGGAAGGTGATTACCGACGCCTCCGTGGAAGTGGGACCCGCGTTGTTCATTAGCCTGCTGATCATCACCCTGTCCTTTATTCCTATCTTTACCCTGGAAGGGCAGGAAGGTCGTCTGTTTGGCCCGCTGGCATTCACGAAAACGTACTCCATGGCGGGAGCGGCCGCACTGGCCATCATCGTCATTCCTATTCTGATGGGATTCTGGATCCGGGGGAAAATTCCTGCCGAGACAAGTAACCCCCTGAACCGGGTGCTGATCAAAGCGTATCATCCTTTGCTGCTGCGGGTCCTCCACTGGCCAAAAACAACCCTGCTGGTTGCGGCCTTGTCCATTTTCACGGTTATCTGGCCACTGAGTCAGGTGGGCGGTGAATTTCTGCCGAAGATTAACGAGGGCGATCTGCTGTATATGCCGTCGACCTTGCCTGGCGTCTCTCCGGCAGAAGCTGCAGCGCTCCTGCAGACAACAGACAAGTTAATCAAAAGCGTTCCTGAAGTGGCTTCTGTATTTGGCAAGACCGGTAAAGCAGAGACCGCAACGGATTCCGCGCCGCTCGAAATGGTGGAAACCACGATCCAGCTCAAACCTGAGGATCAGTGGCGTCCCGGCATGACAATTGACAAGATTATTGATGAACTCGACAGGACAGTCCGTTTACCGGGTCTGGCAAACCTCTGGGTGCCGCCTATCCGTAACCGTATTGATATGCTCTCAACCGGGATCAAAAGCCCGATAGGTATCAAAGTGTCCGGGACTGTTCTGTCCGATATCGACGCGACGGCGCAGAGTATCGAGGCGGTAGCCAAAACCGTGCCTGGCGTGGTGTCTGTCCTGGCTGAGCGACTTGAGGGCGGGCGCTACATCGATATCGATATCAACCGGGAGAAAGCCTCCCGCTACGGGATGACGGTAGGTGATGTCCAGCTGTTCGTCTCTTCAGCAATCGGAGGTGCTATGGTGGGTGAGACGGTTGAAGGGGTGGCCCGGTACCCTATTAACATTCGCTACCCGCAGGATTACCGGAACAGTCCGCAGGCGCTGAAACAGATGCCGATCCTGACCCCGATGAAGCAGCAGATCACGCTGGGCGATGTCGCGGATATTAACGTCGTTTCTGGACCAACCATGCTGAAAACCGAAAATGCCCGGCCAGCCAGCTGGATTTATGTTGATGCCCGCGGCAGGGACATGGTGTCGGTGGTTAACGACATTAAGACGGCCATCAGCGAGAAAGTGAAACTGAGACCGGGAACCAGTGTGGCATTCTCCGGACAGTTTGAACTGCTTGAGCATGCCAACAAGAAACTGAAGCTGATGGTGCCGATGACGGTGATGATCATTTTCATCCTGTTGTATCTGGCATTCCGCCGGGTTGACGAAGCCCTGCTGATCCTGATGAGCCTGCCGTTCGCCCTGGTTGGCGGAATATGGTTCCTGTACTGGCAGGGCTTCCATATGTCAGTGGCGACCGGAACCGGGTTTATCGCCCTGGCCGGGGTGGCAGCAGAGTTTGGCGTGGTCATGCTGATGTATCTGCGTCATGCCATTGAAGCGCACCCGGAATTGTCCCGTAAAGAGACGTTCACACCGGAAGGTCTTGATGAAGCCCTCTATCATGGTGCCGTACTGCGTGTCCGGCCGAAAGCCATGACCGTGGCGGTGATCATTGCGGGTCTGCTGCCAATACTCTGGGGAACCGGCGCAGGTTCAGAAGTCATGAGCCGTATTGCTGCGCCAATGATTGGTGGGATGATCACGGCTCCGCTGCTGTCCCTGTTCATTATTCCTGCCGCCTACAAATTAATCTGGCTGCGCAGACATAAAAAAAGCGTGTCATAACCCTGAAAGGGCGCCCCCAGTGGGCGTCCTTCTGCACTGATTCACCCTGACGTCAGGGTTTATATCGATAATATACAGAGGTGAGTATGAAAAAAGTGGTTCTAATGGCCCTGGCTCTCGGCCTGTCACTGCCTGCAATGGCGAGTGAAAAAGTCATTGATATGTACAAATCTGAAAACTGTGGCTGTTGTTCCCTGTGGGGCAAAGCGATGGAAAAAGACGGGTTCGAAGTGCGAACTCACGTCATGAATGATCAGGCGCTGTCAGCCCTGAAAGAAAAGCATGCTGTTCCTGCTGGACTACGAAGTTGTCATACCGCGGTTGTAGGTAATTTGATCATTGAAGGCCATGTGCCTGCGGCAACGATACATAAGGCCATGCAGTCTGGTTCGGGTATATACGGTCTCGCCACCCCCGGTATGCCAGCAGGAAGTCCGGGAATGGAGATGGGGGCCCGAAAAGAGGCTTACGATGTTATCGCATTCTCACCGGAGGGCAGTAAAAAAGTCTTCCAGCGAATCGAATAGTCAGCGGAACGGCTGATAACGGGACGCCGGCAGCAGGCACTCTTATGCCGGCGGCATTCGTGGTAATCGCATCCATGACATATCCTGAAGACAGAAAATGCTTCAGATATGCATAAGGAGAGTTACTGTGAAAAATGACAATGCAGTGGAACATAACAACCAGACTGCTTCTGAGCAGACATCATCCCCGGACGAGAGTCACGCATTGCATAAGGTGAGAGATCCCGTGTGCGGGATGGTCATCCTGCCTGACAAGGCGCACAGCAGCATTCGATACCAGGACCATCAGCTTTATTTCTGCTCCGCCAGCTGTGAGAGCAAATTTAAAGCCCATCCCGATCATTATTTTACCGAAGATGCCAGTGAACATCACCATCACCACGACCACCATGAAGTCAGCCCTGATAAGATAAAACAGTCTCACCGCCAGGCGGAGAAAGAGATTTCTGAAGGTGTGTGGACATGTCCGATGCATCCGGAGATACGCCGTAGTGGTCCCGGAAGCTGTCCTGTCTGTGGAATGGCACTGGAGCCGCTCGTAGCTACGGCATCCACGGGGACGAGTGATGAACTTCGCGACATGACAAGACGCTTCTGGCTGGGGTTGTTGCTGGCGTTTCCGGTTCTGATACTCGAAATGGGTTCTCATCTGTTTCCCGCTTTGAGGAATACAGTACCGCCACAGTACAACACATGGCTGCAGTTACTTCTGGCCTCTCCTGTCGTTTTGTGGTGTGGCTGGCCATTCTTCGCCCGGGCCGGAATGTCGTTACGTAACCGCTCCCTGAATATGTTTACCCTTGTTGCAATGGGGACCGGCGTAGCCTGGGTTTACAGCGTCATTGCAACCGTCTTCCCCTCCTGGTTTCCTGCATCGTTCAGAAACATGGATGGCCTGGTGGCCATTTATTTTGAAGCCGCAGCTGTTATTACGGTGCTTGTTCTGCTGGGACAGGTCCTTGAATTGCGGGCAAGGGAACAAACCTCAGGTGCCATTACTGCGCTTCTTAACCTTGCCCCCAAAACCGCCAGGCGGCTGGATCAAGACGGTCATGAAACGGATATTAATGCGGAAGATGTCCTGCCTGGCGATAAGCTCCGCATCAGACCTGGAGAGAGTATTCCGGTCGACGGTATCGTGGTCGAAGGCAAAACAACCGTTGATGAATCGATGGTGACCGGGGAATCTATGCCTGTTACCAAAACGGAGGGTGACCCTGTCATCGGGGGGACCATTAATCAGACAGGTAGTCTTATCATCCGTGCAGAGAAAGTCGGTGATGAAACGATGCTCTCACGAATTGTTCAGATGGTCGCTGATGCACAGCGTTCGCGGGCCCCCATCCAGAGAATGGCTGACAGCGTTTCAGGCTGGTTTGTTCCTCTGGTGATACTTATCGCGGTTGTTGCTTTCATGATCTGGTCTGTCTGGGGGCCCGAGCCCAGGATGGCGCACGGTCTCATTGCGGCTGTGTCGGTCCTGATTATTGCCTGTCCCTGCGCGCTGGGGCTGGCCACGCCGATGTCGATAATGGTGGGGGTGGGCAAAGGAGCCCAGGCCGGGGTGTTAATCAAGAATGCCGAAGCCCTTGAGCGTCTTGAAAAAGTGGACACGCTGGTTGTCGACAAAACAGGCACGCTCACGGAAGGTTCGCCGACGGTGACAGGGATTATCAGTCTCAATCCGGGTGGGGAAACATCTCTTTTGCGTGTAACGGCCGCAGTGGAAAAAGGCTCGCAGCATCCGCTGGGTATGGCAGTAGTTAAAGCAGCACAGGAAAAGGGGATCGCAATACCCGCAGTCACTCATTTCAATGCGCCGTCGGGTAAAGGTGTCTCAGGCGATGTCGAAGGTCAACGGGTTGTTATTGGTAATGAACTGGCTATGCAGGAAAACAGTATCGTTATTGATAATCAAAAGGCCGTTGCGGATACGTTGCGGATGGAAGGCGCTACCGTTATCTATGTGGCCACAGACGGGCACCTTGCAGGCCTGATAGCTATCTCGGATCCCGTGAAAGCAACCACGCCGGATGCGCTTAAAGCTTTGCGTCAGGCGGGGATCCGCATCGTTATGCTCACCGGGGATAACCAGCTTACCGCTGAAGCAGTCGCACGGAAACTGGGAATAGATGAGGTTGAAGCCGGGATTCTGCCGGATGGCAAAAAAGCAGTGATAACCCGACTGAAAGCGTCTGGCCATGTGGTTGCGATGGCCGGAGACGGTGTGAATGATGCCCCGGCGCTGGCAGCGGCTGACGTGGGTATAGCCATGGGAACGGGTACAGATGTGGCAATTGAAAGTGCCGGAGTCACCCTTCTCAAAGGCGACTTGATGATACTGAACAGGGCCCGTCATCTGTCAGAAATCACCATGAAAAATATCCGACAGAATCTGTTTTTTGCATTTATCTACAACGCACTTGGCGTGCCTGTGGCTGCAGGTCTGCTTTATCCTGTGTATGGAATACTGCTGTCGCCAGTTATTGCGGCGGCGGCCATGGCTCTTTCCTCCGTCAGCGTCATTGTGAATGCGTTGCGTCTGAAAAGTGTCAGGCTCGGGAAATAACACTGAGTGAAGGGGCTGTTACGAACAGAAGGAGTCCAGTATGAAAAGTACCACCTATGCGCTTATTGCTGTCGCCGCGATCGCGGCATTTGCCCTCCTGCGCGAACACTGGTCACATGTGGCAGGTTACTGGCCATATCTGTTATTGCTGGTCTGCCCGCTAATGCATCTTTTCCACGGCCACGGAGGGCATGGAGATCATCAACATCAAGGAAGTGAAAACGATAAAAAAAATTAATCCGGCAGACGGGGCCGCGTCGCGGCCCCGTTATCAGTCCAGGTATCGTTCGTAGTCTCTGGCATGCGCAAAGGCATGCTGTTCAAGTTTGTTATCAGCGGGTGCCGCTGCCCGGAACGCCAGTGAGTTAACAGGATTGTTATTGATGACCAGCTCGTAATGCAGATGAGGACCGGATGAACGTCCGCTGTTACCGGATAACGCAATAGCGTCTCCCCGGGTAACCCTGGCCCCTTTAGTAACGAGTATTTTATTGAGGTGGAGATAGCGAGTTTTAACACCGGCTTTTCCCGTTACTTCAACAAAATATCCCATGGTACTGTTGTATTCGGCCCGGGTGATTTTTCCGTCGATGACGCTGACTATTTTCGTGTTCATGGGCATGGAATAATCAATGCCATTATGGGGACTCACTTTTCCCGATACCGGGTTAAGTCTTGCAGGATTGAAAGGCGAACTGAGTCTTGCTGTGGCCGGTAACGGATAATCGAGACTGCCTTTCCCGGAAGTATCGGAAAGGTTATAGAACTTTTTATCTGATATACGATACGCCGTGTAATTAAATGAACCGGACGTAAATTTATAGGCCACGACACGTGATTTTCCCGCTTTCTTTTGCAGTACGAGTTTTAATGATTCATTTTTTTTCAAATGCCGCAGATTAAACCGGGAAGGCAAGGAGCGCTGAAGAGTAGCGATCTCGTTCGATTCCAGCCCCGAGCGGGTGGCTGAAAGGTAGGCATTTTCTTTTACGACATCGGTAGAATACATTTACTGGAATTCGCCGTTAGCATGAACACTGCGGCGTATGCTAGGGGTTTTCAGGAGGCGTGTCATCTGTCAGTTAATCGGGAGCACCGTTGATGGTCGTCATTTTTGTAACATATCTTGTTTCCCGTTTGCTCCTGAAGCTCTGGGAACTGTATGACCAGCCCGACGGTGATGATTAACGGGACTGAAACAGGTTACGGCAGAGCAATATGGGGCTCATGTCCTGCTACGTAACCCGTCAGTAAAGCCCTGCTGCGCACCTGACGCTAAGCACTAACCCGCCTGCAGTTACCTGGTCGAATACAGCCCGCGAAGCTTTCTTGCCTGCGTCTGATGTGCTTCCGCACCGGCATTATTGACCTGCTCATGCACGAGAGCGGCTTTTTCTCCGGCATTCAGTTCGTTAAAAGAAGAAGACGAGGTCTTTGAATTTGCATCACTGCCGGACAGCATTTTTTTATGTTCCTCAATCATTTTCTGATGCGCATAGGACGCGCTGTTGTTCATAAATGAATGAGCAACAATGGCCCTTTCATGTTCATTCATTTCAGAGAATGAGGGCGTGTTGTTTTTATTAACCCTGTCCGGTAAGTTTTCATGCGTCGAGGAATTCACATGACTGACGGCTGAGGCATTATTAACAAATCGATGTGCTTCATGGGCAATATCACTGGACTGAGCAAAAGCTGCCCCACAAAATAAAGCTGTAAACGCAGTGGTCGTGATTAATATATTCATGTGTAATTACCTTCTGAGGTACATAAAAGATGTCCTTATGATCATATATAAAAATAATCAACCTGTGGGGAAGATGACGTAAATGTAATACAGCTATGTACATTACACGATTGTAATGAATTTGTTTCTTAAGGTGTGCTAGATTCATTTCATTGTAGTGGATGAACCAGTAATTTAATTTAAATCGGTTCTCGAATTCTGTCAGTAACCATACTTTAAATAAGGGAATGCGCATGCTGTTGAAAACGTCTCGACGAACTTTCCTGAAGGGGTTAACCCTCTCTGGCGTAGCCGGAAGTCTTGGCGTATGGAGTTTCAATGCGCGTTCCAGTCTGAGCCTGCCAGTTGCCGCATCCCTGCAGGGTACTCAGTTTGACCTGACCATTGGTGAAACGGCCGTCAATATCACGGGCAGTGAGCGTCAGGCCAAAACAATCAATGGAGGCCTGCCGGGGCCCGTTCTTCGCTGGAAAGAAGGTGACACCATTACCCTGAAGGTCAAAAACCGTCTTAATGAACAGACGTCCATTCACTGGCACGGCATTATTCTTCCGGCCAATATGGATGGTGTTCCGGGGCTGAGTTTTATGGGCATAGAGCCTGATGATACCTACGTTTACACCTTTAAGGTTAAGCAGAACGGGACTTACTGGTACCACAGCCATTCCGGTCTGCAGGAACAGGAGGGGGTATACGGTGCCATTATCATCGATGCCAGGGAGCCAGAACCGTTTGCTTACGATCGTGAGCATGTGGTCATGTTGTCTGACTGGACCGATGAAAATCCTCACAGCCTGCTGAAAAAATTAAAAAAACAGTCGGATTACTACAATTTCAATAAACCAACCGTTGGCTCTTTTTTCCGCGACGTGAATACCAGGGGGCTGTCAGCCACCATTGCCGATCGGAAAATGTGGGCTGAAATGAAAATGAATCCGACTGACCTCGCGGATGTCAGTGGCTACACCTACACCTATCTCATGAACGGGCAGGCCCCGCTGAAAAACTGGACCGGACTGTTCCGTCCCGGTGAAAAGATACGCTTACGGTTTATCAACGGCTCGGCAATGACCTATTTCGATATCCGTATCCCCGGGCTGAAAATGACGGTCGTGGCTGCAGATGGCCAGTATGTAAACCCGGTTACCGTTGACGAATTCAGGATTGCCGTTGCCGAAACCTATGATGTCATTGTGGAGCCTCAGGGTGAGGCCTATACCATCTTCGCACAATCCATGGACAGGACCGGTTACGCTCGAGGGACACTGGCCACGAGAGAGGGGTTAAGTGCTGCCGTTCCCCCCCTCGATCCCCGTCCTCTGTTGACCATGGAAGACATGGGTATGGGGGGAATGGGACATGATATGGCAGGAATGGACCACAGCCAGATGGGAGGCATGGATAACAGCGGAGAGATGATGTCTATGGACGGTGCTGACCTTCCGGATAGCGGGACATCCTCCGCGCCCATGGATCACAGCAGCATGGCCGGTATGGATCATTCCCGGATGGCCGGAATGCCGGGTATGCAAAGTCATCCTGCGTCAGAAACGGATAACCCACTGGTTGATATGCAGGCGATGAGCGTCTCTCCGAAATTAAATGATCCGGGTATTGGTCTTCGAAATAACGGAAGAAAGGTTCTCACGTACGCGGATTTGAAAAGCCGCTTTGAGGATCCTGACGGACGTGAACCTGGCCGTACCATAGAACTGCATTTAACCGGCCACATGGAAAAGTTTGCCTGGTCATTTAACGGAATCAAGTTTTCAGATGCCGCACCGGTGCTGCTGAAATACGGTGAGCGGCTCAGGATCACGCTGATCAACGATACCATGATGACTCACCCCATTCACCTGCATGGTATGTGGAGCGATCTGGAAGATGAAAACGGTAATTTCATGGTTCGTAAACACACAATAGATGTTCCCCCTGGTACAAAACGCAGTTACAGAGTGACAGCAGATGCGCTTGGCCGCTGGGCGTATCACTGCCATTTGCTCTATCACATGGAAATGGGAATGTTTCGTGAAGTCCGGGTGGAGGAATGATGCGAATGAAGAGAAATTTGAAGGCCATACCTGTTCTGGTCGCCGGTTTGTTTACCTCACAGCTTTCTATTGCGGCGGGCTCCGTCTCTGCAGATCCCCACGCCGGGCACGACATGTCTGCCATGCAGATGCCAGCAGATGAGAATTTCACTGAGATGACGTCAATGGAGCCCATTGTAACTGAGAGCAGAACGCCAATTCCGCCTGTTACCGATGCCGACCGGAAGGCTGCATTCGGCAATTTACAGGGGCATGCGATTCACGACAGTGCGATTAATTATCTGGTTCTGCTGGATCAACTGGAATGGCAACGGTCGGATAACACCAACAATTTCAGCTGGAGTGTTAACAGCTGGATTGGAGGCGACACAGATCGGATTTGGCTAAAGAGTGAAGGTGAACGAAGCAATGGGGAAACGGAGGCGGCTGAAGCGCAGTTACTCTGGGGACATGCGGTTGGCCCATGGTGGGATTTGGTTGCGGGTGTCAGGCAGGATTTCAGACCTGCTTCTGCCCGGACCTGGGCTGCTGTCGGTTTTCAGGGGCTGGCACTCTATAATTTTGAGTCTGAAATTTCGGGTTTTGTCAGTAATGGCGGAAAAGCAGCCCTTCGTCTGGGAGGAGAATACGACGTTTTACTGACTAACCGGCTCATACTCCAGCCATCCTATGAGGTGAATTTCTACAGTCAGGATGATGAATCGCGGGGTCGCGGCAGGGGACTGACTGACACAGAGCTGGGGCTCCGGCTGCGCTATGAAATACGCCGTGAGTTTGCACCCTATATAGGCGTTTCCTGGAATCAACTTTACGGGAAAACATCCGATATGGCGAAAAGAGAAGGTGAGAAAGACCATCAGGTAGTATTCCTGGCGGGAGCCAGAATCTGGTTTTAACGCACTGATATAAAACACTCAACTAAACAGGTAAATAAAATGTCGATTTTAAATAAAGCCATTCTTACAGGTGGCCTCGTTATGGGCGTTGCTTTCTCTGCTATGGCCCATCCGGAATTAAAAAGCTCTGTGCCACAGGCTGATTCAGCCGTAGCGGCCCCGGAAAAGATTCAGCTTAATTTCTCGGAAAATCTGACCGTGAAATTCTCAGGTGCAAAATTAACGATGACGGGTATGAAAGGCATGTCATCACATTCTCCGATGCCGGTCGCGGCAAAAGTGGCGCCAGGCGCTGACCCTAAATCGATGGTCATTATTCCGCGAGAGCCTTTACCCGCTGGCACTTATCGTGTTGACTGGCGCGCGGTTTCTTCAGATACGCACCCTATTACCGGTAATTACACCTTTACAGTGAAGTAATATTATGAACGACCTGATTATGATTGTTATTCGTTTTCTTCTTTATCTGGATTTGATGGTAATATTTGGATTGCCATTTTTTCAGATATATGGAATAAGCGGTGTCAGACATGAAACCTATAACCTGACTAATTTCAGGTCGTTTATAACCTTTGCTGTTGTTACAGGCATCATTCTTACTGGCATTAATATGCTCCTGGTATCTAATGCCATGAGTGGAGTAACTGACCTCAGAGAATTATCCATCCATGTTATCGAGATGGTGATAGAAGAAACTGATGTGGGTATTAGCTGGATTGTCAGGCTCTGTGCCCTGTTTACCACACTCGGTGCTTTGTTCCTTTACACTAATAAGAGAGTATTGTCCTGCCTGCTGATGACGATGAGTGGGGGCGTGGCGCTGGCTACACTTGCCTGGGGAGGACACGCCGTTATGCATGACGGTCTGCATTACTATCTCCATTTACTGAGCGATCTGACCCATCTCGGCGCTGCAGGTGCCTGGACAGGTGCTCTGGTTGCATTTGCTATCCTGCTGATGCGCAGAAACGAGCATAATGCACAGAGCGTCATTGTGATATCTGACTCCCTGGCAAAATTTGCCACGGCAGGAACGGTGATTGTTGTAGCCCTGATCCTGAGTGCGCTGGTCAACTATCTGTATATTGCTGAGGGTAACTTAACTCCCTTATTCAACAGTTCCTGGGGGAGGATATTGCTTGCCAAGACGGCTCTGTTTGTTCTGATGCTTCTTCTGGCTGCAGCAAACCGGTTTCACCTGGGTCCCCGGCTTGAAGTTATGGTCAGGGAAGGGAATTATGATCGCAGCGTTGCCCTGATGCGAAACAGCATCCTGACAGAATTCGTTGTTGCGATTATCATTCTGGGCGCCGTAGCGTGGCTCGGAATGCTTGCTCCGTCTCAGGTCAGCTAGGGGACAGCCAAAGCTCATGCGTGAGATTTTTACTTTCATATCAGCGAGTTGACCATGCAGCGTATTTTAATCGTTGAAGACGAACAAAAAACAGGTCGTTACCTGCAGCAGGGACTGGTTGAGGAAGGCTATCAGGCCGATCTCTTTAATAATGGCCGCGATGGTCTCGGGGCCGCGTCGAAGGGACAGTATGATTTGATAATACTGGACGTGATGCTGCCTTTCCTCGACGGGTGGCAAATCATCAGCGCACTGAGGGAGTCCGGGCACGAAGAACCGGTCCTGTTTTTAACCGCAAAGGACAACGTGCGGGACAAAGTGAAAGGACTGGAGCTTGGCGCAGATGACTACCTGATTAAGCCCTTTGATTTTACGGAGCTGGTTGCACGTGTAAGAACCCTACTGCGCCGGGCACGCTCGCAGGCCGCAACAGTCTGCACCATCGCCGATATGACCGTTGATATGGTGCGCCGGACCGTGATCCGTTCGGGGAAGAAGATCCATCTCACCGGTAAAGAATACGTTCTGCTTGAGTTGCTGCTGCAACGCACCGGAGAAGTGTTACCCAGGAGTCTTATCTCGTCCCTGGTCTGGAACATGAATTTTGACAGTGATACGAATGTGATTGATGTCGCCGTGAGACGTCTGAGAAGTAAAATTGATGATGACTTTGAGCCAAAACTGATCCATACCGTTCGCGGTGCCGGATATGTCCTGGAGATCAGAGAAGAGTGAGGTTCAAAATTTCCCTGACCACACGCCTGAGCCTGATTTTTTCTGCGGTGATGCTTACGGTATGGTGGTTATCAAGTTTTATCCTGATTAGCACCCTTAATGGCTATTTCGATAATCAGGACCGCGATTTTCTGACAGGTAAACTTCAGCTCACCGAAGAGTTTCTTAAAACAGAGACGTTCAGGAACAAAACGGATATTAAGTCATTATCAGAAAAAATAAACGATGCGATGGTGGGGCACAATGGCTTATTCATTTCTATAAAAAACATGGAAAATGAAAAAATTGTTGAACTCTATGCCAAAAATTCTGTTGTTCCAGCGGTCCTGCTTAATAAGTCGGGTGATATTCTCGACTATATGATCCAGACGGAAGAAAATAACACCGTGTACCGCAGTATCTCGCGGCGGGTTGCCGTGACGCCGGAACAGGGTAAAAGCAAACATGTCATCATTACGGTTGCCACGGATACTGGGTATCACACCCTGTTTATGGACAAACTCAGTACCTGGCTGTTCTGGTTCAATATCGGTCTGGTCTTTATTTCTGTTTTTCTGGGCTGGCTGACCACACGTATTGGTCTGAAACCGCTACGGGAAATGACCAGTCTGGCTTCCTCCATGACCGTACACAGCCTGGATCAGCGTCTAAATCCCGATCTGGCTCCGCCGGAAATCTCTGAGACCATGCAGGAGTTCAATAATATGTTTGATCGCCTGGAGGGGGCATTCCGGAAACTGTCAGATTTCTCGTCTGACATCGCGCATGAGCTGCGCACACCAGTCAGTAATCTGATGATGCAGACGCAGTTTGCACTGGCTAAGGAAAGGGATGTTTCGCATTACCGCGAAATTTTATTCGCTAACCTGGAAGAACTGAAAAGGTTGTCACGAATGACCAGTGACATGCTTTTTCTGGCACGTTCAGAGCATGGTCTGCTGCGGCTGGATAAACATGATGTGGATCTGGCAGCCGAACTGAATGAATTACGTGAGTTGTTCGAGCCCCTGGCAGACGAAACAGGAAAGACAATCACGGTTGAAGGAGAGGGCGTTGTTGCCGGAGACAGCGATATGCTCCGACGTGCTTTCAGTAACCTGCTTTCCAATGCAATCAAGTATTCTCCCGATAACACCTGTACAGCGATACACCTTGAGCGTGACAGTGACTGTGTGAACGTGATGATTACGAATACGATATCCGGCCAGGTTCCCGCTAATCTGGAACGTTTGTTTGACCGGTTCTATCGCGCAGACTCATCAAGGTTCTACAACACGGAAGGCGCGGGGCTGGGATTATCAATTACAAGGTCGATCATTCATGCTCACGGCGGCGAGCTGTCAGCAGAACAGCAGGGGCGGGAAATTGTGTTCAGTGTGCGTCTGTTAATGGATTAATACCGTTATTCAGGAGAAACCCGGAAGGTGACAAAAATGTCATCGTTCAGTCACGCGATAAACAGAGGCGGTTTTTTATAATCAGCCATAAATCAGGACAGCGTGATAATTCAATCGCCCGGTTCCTAGCATGATGATCAACCAGCCCTGAGATCAAATGCTTTCTCTGTTATAAGCATTGATTGTTCGGGTATGAAAACACCGGAGACCCAACCATGAAAAAGATCCTTGTATCCTTTATTGCCATGATGGCTGTCGCTTCATCTGCCTGGGCTGCAGAGACAATGAACATGCATGACCAGGTAAATAATGCCCAGGCGCCTGCCCATCAGATGCAATCATCCGCTGAAAAAAGTGCAGTTCAGGGGGAGAGCATGAAAATGATGGATATGAGCGGTCACGATCAGGCCGCAATGTCCCATGAAATGATGCAAAACGGCAATTCTGCTGCCCATCAGGACATGGCTGAAATGCATAAAAAAATGATGAAATCCAAGCCAGCAGCTTCTAACGAAACAGCAAAATCATTTTCCGAAATGAACGAGCATGAGAAAGCCGCTGTTGTGCATGAGAAGGCGAATAATGGTCAATCTTCCGTTATTCATCAGCAGCAGGCTGAAAAGCATCGCAGCCAGATCACCCAGAATTAACCCGCAGCTCCACTTGTTAGACCCTCATTTGACGCCGAAGTCACTGGCTTACGCTCCCGTCCGGGAGCGTTTTTTTAACTCTCTCATAAATTTTCAACTGTCAAGGGAATGGCATTCATCTGACCAACGGGTGATGCTGCCAACTTACTGATTTAGTGTATGATGGTGTTTTTGAGGTGCTCCA
>NZ_DAMBWA010000024.1:0-25349 GCF_032052675.1 Pseudescherichia sp. | reverse complement strand
GAGCAGTTGCGACGCGCTTCAGCGCTCTGTCGCGAGGTGGCGTATATTACGCTTTTCTCTCTCAGAGTCAACCCCGAATTTCAGGATTTTTTCTCTTCAACCGAACCGGCTGTTTCCGTGAAGTGATTCACGTTTGCCGTTTCGATGGAGGCGCATTATAGGGATCCCATTTTTTTGCACAAGCCTTTTTTAGATCTTTTTTACCGACCGTCGGTTTTTCACTCTTTCTGCTGGGATCCTGTGCGATCTGCTTAAATTTTGACGCGTAAAGGGCTTGCGCCGGGCCGCTAAAGCTACCAAAGTCATCCATATCACTTCTGTTTTGACGAGGTAACCATGTCCGCTGTTCTACGTTCTTATAAAGATCTCTATCCTAAAATTGGCCAACGCGTGATGGTTGATGCCACCAGCGTGGTGATCGGCGATGTCAGAGTGGCCGATGATGTCGGCATCTGGCCGCTGGTTGCGATCCGTGGCGATGTGAATTACGTGCAGATTGGTGCCCGCAGCAATATTCAGGATGGTAGCGTGCTGCACGTTACCCATAAATCTTCCTATAACCCGGAAGGTAATCCGCTCATTATTGGTGAAGATGTGACGGTAGGGCATAAAGTGATGCTGCACGGCTGCACCGTGGGTAATAGAGTGCTGGTCGGAATGGGGTCCATTTTGCTTGATGGGGTCGTTGTAGAGGATGACGTCATGATTGGCGCGGGTAGCCTGGTACCACAGAATAAGCGCCTGGCGAGCGGCTTTCTCTATTTAGGCAGCCCGGTTAAACAGATCCGCCCCCTGACGGAGGCGGAGATCGAGGGACTGAAGTACTCAGCCAATAACTATGTGAAATGGAAAGACGACTATCTGGAACAGGCTCAGGAGAGCCACACCCAGCCCTGATCGTCCTCTTGCTGATCCCGGATCAGCTGTTCAGCTTCCTCTTCCAGATCCCAGCGATGTTCCTGAAAAAGCGCCAGCCACTGGGCTGGCGTGTCGCCGCCGAACCGCTTTACTAACGTTTCGGCTTGGATCGCGCAGCTTAGCTGCATGCCGTTAACCAGCGCTGGGAAGCAGACGGCCTGCAGTTCGTCACGCCACGCTTCCCGATCGGGAAATTGAATCGCCTGGTTCACCCCGCCAGCTCCTGTTTGAGCCGTTCAATCACCGGCGCAGTTTCCGGCAGCACGCCGTGCCAGAGCAGCACCGCATGAGCGGCCTGTGCCACCAGCATACCTAACCCGTCCGCCCGCTGTTTTGCACCCTGCTGTTCACACCAGCGCAGGAACGGCGTCTCTCCTTTTTGATAGAACATGTCATAGCAGTGACTATGGCTATCGATCAGTGAGTCAGGGATCGGCGGCGTTTCCCCGCTGATACCGCTGGAAGTCGCATTAATAATAAGATCGAATTCGTGTCCGGTAAGATCCGTCATCGCGACGGCGCTGACGCTGCCGGTATGGGCGAATAGCGTCGCCAGCGCTTCGGCGCGTGAGAATGTCCGGTTGGTTATCGTCACCGCACAGTCGAGAGAGAGCAGCGGCAGCAGCACGCCGCGTGACGCGCCACCTGCGCCAATCAGCAGAATGCGAAAGCCCGGTTTAATAAACCCCAGCCGCTGCAGATCGCTAAGCAGGCCGATACCGTCGGTGTTATCCCCCAGCAGGCGGCCATCCTCAAGACGCTTAAGGGTGTTAACCGCCCCGGCAAGCGCCGCGCGCTCGGTCAGCTCATCCGCCCGGGCAAAGGCTTCTTCTTTAAAGGGAACGGTGACGTTAGCCCCCTTTCCACCCTCAGCGAAAAAAGCGTTTAGCGTCGCAATAAAATCCCCAACGGGAGCCAGAACGCGCCCGTAAGGGTGAGCAATCCGCAACTGCTGGGCAAACTGCTGATGAATAAACGGCGATTTGCTGTGCGCAATGGGATTACCAAAAACGGCGTAGGTTTCCATAGATCACCCCTGGCGAAAACGTTCGCCGGTCAATGCGTCACGGATCTCAGACGGGTTTTCACGCCCGCCGGTTTTCCCTTCTACAACCGGAAACGCCTCGCCAAACTGCGCGCGCACCTCTTCGGTTGTCCGGCACGGCGGCAGCCCGGTGAGATTTGCACTGGTAGAAACCAGCGGTTTGCCGTATGCCTTACATAGCTCCACCACCAGTGGATGATCGGTAACCCGTACGGCCAGGGAGTCAAAACGCCCGGTTAGCCAGCGCGGCGTAGTCGGCTTTGCCGGGAACACAAAGGTTACCGGTCCAGGCCAGCAGGCAAATACCGCCTCTCGCTGGGCATCATTTAATGCCTGCTCATCTATATACGGTTTCAGCTGCTCAAAGCTGGCGGCGATAAGGATCAACCCCTTCTCTACCGGACGTTGTTTTAACGCCAGCAGGCGGTTAACCGCCGTTTCGCTGTCGGGATCGCAGCCGACGCCAAAAACGGCTTCGGTGGGATAGGCGATGACTTCTTCTCTATTCAGTACCGCCACCGCATTTACGATGGAGCCTGAAGGCAGGTTATTATTCACTGTTCTTTTCCGCCGTGACCGGCTTTCCACATTGTTTACTGGCGCAGAAACATTTAATGCCCTGTGCGGTTTTCTTCTCTATTAGCAACGGGTAGTGACACGCCGGACACTCTCCCGCTACCGGTTTAAAATTGATTACAAACTGGCAATCCGGATAGCGATCGCAGGAGTGAAAGGTTTTGCCATAGCGTGAACGCCGCTGAACCAAAGTGCCCTGCTTACACTGCGGGCAGGTAATAGCGGTATCGTCAGGTTTATCGATTGTCTCGGTATGTCCGCATTCGGGATAGTGGCTACAGCCAATAAACATGCCGAAGCGCCCCTGGCGAAGCACTAGAACCGACTGGCAAAGCGGGCACAGCTGGCCCTCCAGAACCTTGACGATATGCCCGTCGGCCTGGCTTTTCAGGGAGCGGACATAGTCACATTCAGGATAGTGGGAACAACCGAGAAACGGCCCGCGTTTCCCGGTCCGAATAACAAGCGGAGCCCCGCACTGCGGGCAGGGCTCTTGATTAGACACCGAAAACAGTGCTGATTTGGCCATAACAACTCTTGATGCTGCGACGATAGTTAGTGCAGCATACCTTCATTCACTTCAAAGAGTAATTCTTCCATCTGCTGATAGGCGTTCTCACACCCCGGGATATTAAAGAGCACCATCAGGATGACCCATTTAAGATCCTCCAGCTCGAACTCTGCCGTATCCAGCGCCAGCACGCGCTCAATCACCATTTCTCGGGTTTCGAGGTTTAGCACCTGAATCTGCTCGAGGAATAACAGGAAACCCCGGCAGCTGGCATCCAGCCGTTCACACTCTTCTGCGGTGTAGATACGCAGAGAGAGAGGGTCTGAGGCAAGCTGCATCGGTTCGGCAAGGCCTTCCTGATAGTCAGCAAGCTTCTCCAGCCACAGTAACGCGTTGTAGATATCCTCACGGTCAAAACCAGCGTCAGTGAGGTCCCGTTCCAGTTTGTCCTGATCCACACGCAGTTCTGCTTCATTGTGGATATAAGTCTCAAACAAATACATTAGTACGTCGAACATGGCTTGCCCTCCTTAATCGGACATAGCCGCCGGGTACAGCTGCGATCCATCCTGCTAACTCCAGTTCGAGTAGCTGGGCCACAATCACTGGCACAGGTTGGCCGGCACGTTCAGCGACGACGTCAACAGGTGTTACCTCATCTCCTACGTTAGCCAGGAGCTCAGGAAATGGCAATGCCGCCGCTTGGTGTTCTGACGAATAAATTGGTTTTTCGTGTGCATTTTGTAGCCAGCGTAAACCCTGTTGTAGATTTTCGAGGATCTCCTCCGGGGTAGTAACCAGCGTTGCGCCCTGCTGGATCAGCCAGTGAGGACCTTCGCTACCCGGGCTGCCTAACGCGCCGGGCAGCGTGAAGACCTCACGCCCCTGATCCATCGCACATCTTGCGGTCACCAGAGAACCGCTGCGCAGGGCAGCTTCTACCACCAGCACGCCCTGGCTAAGGCCGCTGATAATCCGGTTACGCCGGGGAAAGTTACCCGGCCAGGGCGGTGCGGCCAGTGGAAACTCTGACACCAGCGCGCCGCCTGACTCAATAAGCTGTGCCGCCAGTGCGGCATGACGGCGGGGGTAGATCTGTTGCAGGCCGTTACCCAGTACCGCCAGACTCTTGCCGTTGCCGCGCAGGGCGCCGCGATGGGCAATGCCGTCAATCCCTAACGCTAGCCCGCTGGTGATTGTTATGCCGTAAGCCGCGATCCGTTCGCAGAAATAGCGCCCCCACCGTTCGCCATACCATGAGTTTGCTCGACTACCCACTACGGCCAGCTGCGGGGTGGTGAGCAGGTTGACATCCCCCTTCACAAACAGCGCCCCGGGAAAATCGGCAATGGCACGCAGCGCTGGGGGGTAATCCGCATCGCTCGCCAACAGCAGGCGATGCCCAGGCAGAGCCAGCCACGCAAGCGCGCTGTCGATATCGCGGGGAGAGAGAGCATAAAAGCGTGCGCTCTGTTTGGCCGTCAGCCCGGCGAGCGAGAGCGTTTTTGCGTCGAGATGGGGATAAGCTGCTAAATATTGCGCGGCCTCCAGCATCCGTTCGCCGTAGAGCTCGCCGAGATGGATCAGGCGCAGCCAAATCTCTGTCAAAGTCATCCTTGTCCCTTGCCACACGGGGTGGTTGCAATCTTTACGATTGGTCACAGATGCTGTCAATCGGAGGGGGATTTGTCTAGAATAGTGGTAACGATCTTTTCAACTCCTGAACACAACTCCTGGGTATTTATGTCAGTTTTGCACGTGTTACATATTCCGGACGAGCGCCTTCGCAAAGTCGCTGCGCCGGTAAAAGAAGTGAATGCAGACATTCAGCGCATCGTAGATGATATGTTTGAAACGATGTACGCCGAAGAGGGTATTGGCCTTGCCGCCACGCAGGTGGATATCCACCAGCGTATTATTGTCATCGATGTTTCTGAGAACCGCGACGAGCAGCTGGTGCTTATTAACCCGGAGCTGCTGGAAAAGAGCGGCGAAACCGGTATCGAAGAGGGTTGCCTGTCGATCCCTGAACAGCGTGCGCTGATCCCACGGGCCGAAAAAGTAAAAATCCGCGCGCTCGATCGCGAAGGCAAATCCTTTGAGCTGGAAGCCGACGGCCTGCTGGCCATCTGCATTCAGCACGAAATGGATCACCTGGTCGGCAAACTGTTTATCGACTACCTGTCGCCGATGAAGCGTCAGCGCATTCGCCAGAAAGTGGAAAAACTGGACCGCCTGAACGGTCGCGCATAACCGAAGCCAAAAGGATCAACGTGTCGGATTCACTACGTATTATCTTCGCCGGTACGCCTGACTTTGCAGCGCGTCATCTTGATGCGCTGCTGTCATCCGGGCACCAGGTGGTTGGCGTCTTCACTCAACCAGACAGGCCCGCCGGGCGCGGTAAAAAACTGATGCCGAGTCCGGTAAAGGTGCTGGCTGAAGCGAAAGGTTTACCTGTCTATCAGCCCGTCTCTTTGCGCCCGCAGGAGAACCAGCAGCGGGTTGCCGATCTCAACGCTGACGTCATGGTTGTCGTTGCCTATGGCTTAATCCTGCCGAAGGCGGTACTTGATATGCCGCGCCTTGGCTGCATTAACGTTCATGGATCGCTGCTGCCACGCTGGCGCGGCGCGGCGCCCATTCAGCGTTCGCTGTGGGCGGGAGATGCCGAAACGGGCGTCACCATTATGCAGATGGACGTGGGGTTGGACACCGGCGATATGCTCTACACGCTCTCCTGCCCGATTACCGCCGACGACACCAGCGCTTCGCTCTATGACAAGCTTGCCGAACTTGGCCCGCAGGGGTTGATTGAAACCCTGGCCCAGCTGGCAGAGGGTACAGCCCAGCCGCAGGTCCAGGATGAGGCGCTCGTGACCTATGCTGAAAAGCTCAGCAAAGAGGAAGCGCGTATTGACTGGTCACTCTCTGCGGCCCAGCTTGAGCGCTGCATCCGGGCATTTAACCCGTGGCCGATGAGCTGGCTGGAGATCGACGAGCAGCCGGTCAAAGTCTGGAAGGCATCGGTGATTAACCAGCAGACCAGCGCCGAGCCTGGCACCATTGTTGAGGCCAATAAGCAGGGCATTCAGGTTGCGACCGCCGACGGCATTCTGAATCTCGAGTCGCTGCAGCCGGCGGGTAAAAAGGCGATGGGCGCTCAGGACTTACTGAACTCCCGTCGCGACTGGTTTATTCCCGGTCACCGTCTGGCCTGACGGCCCCTACCTTTAACGCCCGGTGTTGCCGGGCATTTTTATTTTTGCGGTTATGAAAAAAACGATCAATTTACGCAGCATGGCAGCGCAGGCCATCGAACAGGTTGTTGAGCAGGGGCAGTCGCTGAGTAACGTCCTCCCTGCCCTGCAACAGAAAGTCTCAGATAAAGATAAAGCCCTGCTCCAGGAGCTCTGCTTCGGCGTGCTGCGCACGCTCTCCCAGATGGAGTGGCTCATCAATAAGCTGATGTCCCGGCCAATGACGGGCAAGCAGCGCACCCTTCACTATTTAATCATGGTTGGGTTTTATCAGCTGCTCTATACCCGCGTTCCGCCGCACGCTGCATTAGCCGAGACGGTAGAGGGGGCGGTAGCGATTAAACGCCCGCAGCTCAAAGGCCTGATCAACGGCGTGCTGCGTCAGTTCCAGCGTCAGCAGGAGCCGCTGCTGGCGGAGTTTGCCACCAGCGAAAGCCGTTTTTTACACCCTGACTGGCTGCTTAAGCGGCTGCAAAAAGCCTATCCGCAGCAGTGGGAGAGCATCGTAGAGGCGAATAACCTACGTCCGCCGATGTGGCTGCGGGTAAACCGTAACCACCACTCCCGCGATGCCTGGCTGGCGTTGCTGCAGGCTTCCGGCCAGGAGGGTTTCCCTCATAGCGACTATCCTGATGCCGTGCGCCTGGCCTCGCCGGCCCCGGTACAGGCCCTGCCCGGCTTCGACCAGGGCTGGGTGACCGTGCAGGATGCCTCTGCCCAGGGCTGCATGAACTTTCTCGAGCCGCAGAACGGCGAACAGATCCTCGATCTCTGTGCGGCTCCCGGCGGTAAAACCACGCATATTCTCGAAGTCGCCCCTGAAGCCCGCGTGCTGGCGGTTGACGTCGACGAGCAGCGCCTCTCCCGCGTCTACGATAACCTGAAGCGTCTGGGGATGAAGGCGCAGGTTAAGCAGGGCGATGGCCGCTTCCCTTCCCAGTGGTGCGGTGATCAGCAGTTCGATCGTATTCTGCTCGATGCCCCCTGCTCAGCTACCGGCGTGATCCGCCGTCATCCGGATATCAAATGGCTGCGCCGCGATCGCGATATTCCGGAATTGGTCCAGCTGCAGTCCGCTATTCTCGACGCCATCTGGCCGCACCTGAAACCGGGCGGTACGCTGGTGTATGCGACCTGTTCCGTCCTGCCGGAGGAGAACAGTCTGCAAATTGCCGCGTTCCTCACGCGTACGCCGGATGCACAGCTGAGCGGTACAGGTACGCCAGCGCAGCCTGGACAGCAAAATCTTCCGGGCGCGGAAGAGGGTGACGGCTTCTATTACGCTAAGCTAATCAAACGGTGATTGAGATGACGGGTCGCAGCTGATGAAGATAATCATTCTGGGTGCAGGACAGGTTGGCGGCACGTTGGCCGAAAACCTGGTCGGTGAAAACAATGACATTACCGTTGTTGATATCAATGGCGATCGCCTGCACATGTTGCAGGATAAATTTGACCTGCGCGTTGTTCAGGGGCATGGCTCCCATCCCCGTGTTTTACGTGAAGCAGGCGCGGACGATGCGGATATGCTGGTTGCCGTAACCAGCTCTGATGAGACCAATATGGTTGCCTGTCAGGTCGCCTACTCGCTGTTCAACACGCCGAACCGCATCGCCCGTATTCGCGCCCCTGACTACGTGCGCGATGCAGACAAACTGTTTAATACCGACGCCGTGCCTATCGATCATCTCATTGCGCCAGAGCAGCTGGTCATCGACAGCATCTATCGCTTGATTGAGTATCCTGGCGCATTGCAGGTCGTTAACTTTGCCGAGGGTAAAGTCAGCCTTGCGGTAGTGAAAGCTTACTACGGCGGTCCGCTGGTGGGTAACGCCCTTTCGATTATGCGCGAGCATATGCCGCATATCGACACCCGGGTTGCGGCCATCTTTCGTCACGACAGGCCGATCCGCCCGCAAGGATCGACCATCGTTGAAGCAGGCGATGAGGTATTTTTTATCGCCGCATCGCAGCATATTCGCGCGGTAATGAGTGAGCTACAGCGTCTCGAAAAACCCTATAAGCGCATCATGCTGGTGGGTGGCGGTAATATTGGCGCAGGGTTGGCGAGCCAGCTGGAGAAGGACTACAGCGTTAAGCTGATCGAGCGCGATCAACGCCGGGCGGCGGAATTGGCCGAGAAGCTGCAAAATACGATCGTCTTCTATGGTGATGCATCGGATCAAGAGCTGCTGGCGGAAGAGCATATCGATCAGGTGGATCTTTTCATTGCCGTTACCAACGACGATGAAGCCAACATTATGTCTGCCATGCTGGCCAAGCGCATGGGTGCGAAAAAAGTGATGGTGCTGATCCAGCGCCGTGCCTACGTTGATCTTGTGCAGGGTAGCGTCATTGATATCGCTATCTCACCGCAGGAAGCAACGATCTCAGCTCTGCTAAGCCACGTGCGTAAAGCAGATATCGTGGGCGTCTCCTCTCTGCGCCGGGGCGTTGCCGAGGCGATCGAGGCCGTTGCCCACGGTGACGAGAGCACTTCCCGCGTCGTGGGTCGGGTAATAGATGAGATCAAGCTGCCGCCGGGAACGATTATCGGAGCGGTTGTGCGCGGCAATGACGTCATGATTGCTAACGATAATTTACGTATTGAGCAGGGCGATCACGTCATCATGTTCCTGACGGATAAAAAGTTTATTACTGATGTTGAACGGCTATTCCAGCCTAGCCCTTTCTTCCTGTAATAACCCCAGCAATGGAAATTAAAGAGACCTTTGTTAGACTTAGTGGGTCTTTGGCATAAGGAGAATAAAATGAGTTTGTTAAAAGAGTTTCGCGCTTTCGCCATGCGCGGCAACGTTATCGATCTGGCTGTCGGGGTCATTATTGGTGCGGCGTTCGGTAAAATTGTCTCGTCGCTGGTTGCCGATATCATTATGCCTCCCCTTGGCCTGCTGATCGGCGGCGTCGATTTCAAACAGTTCGCGTGGACGCTGCGTCCGGCGCAGGGTGACCTTCCGGCCGTTGTCATGCACTACGGTGTCTTCATTCAGAACATTTTCGATTTTCTGATCGTGGCATTTGCGATCTTTATGGCGATCAAGCTGATTAACCGGCTTCATCAGAAGAAGAAAGAAGAACCTAAAGCGCCACCGGCACCCTCTAAAGAGGAGCTACTGCTGACCGAGATCCGCGATCTGCTTAAAGAGCAGAACGGCCGTCCTTAATGGAAAGCCAGCGGCAAAGGTAAGATACGCTTTTGCCGCTGGCCTTTGACCTTGTTAGCAACCCTTCCCTGTCTCACCCTTTATCCCACCCTGCTCCAGCGCCTCCAGAATCGAACAGTAAACGCTGCTATGGGCTGTGCCGCAGCAGGCATCGTTTAGCCGTTGTAGTGAACGGCGCATTACCTGCAACTCGTCAATACGGGCTTCGACCTCACTCAGGCGGGACTGGACAATGCTTTTTGACTCCTGACAGGTGTGGTGCTCGGGATCGATACGGATCGACAGCAGCTCGCGGATCGACTCGAGGGTAAAACCAAGCTGACGCGCATGACGAATAAACTTCAGCCGCTGCAGATCGCCATCGGTATAGAGACGGAAACCGCCCTGGGTTCGCACCTCGTGATCCATCATCTGCTGCTTTTCATAATAGCGAACGGTATCGGGCGTCACCTCTGCGAGCTTCGCCAGCTCTCCAATTCGGTACATAGTTACTCCTCGCCCATTTTTTTCATTAGCTTATCGGCGTACTCGCCGCGCAGAAAATCGGTGCTTAAACCTGCCTGGCGCAGCTGGAGCTCAAGCAGGCTTAACCTGCGGCTGAGTTCCTGATAGTCAGGATGATCTTGCTGTACCGTCTTTAGCAGATCGGCCAACGCCAGAGCCTCTTTACGCTGGGCCAGTTCCGGAGGTAAACAGCCGGCGTTTTTCAGCAATCGGTAACCTGCCCGTAGCTCGGGGGGAACATGCGCGTCATCGTCGAGACGCAGCGGCTCACCGCTACCGGGTAGATTATCAAACTCACCTTGTTGCTGGGCATCGCGAATATGGCGTTCTGCCCACTGATCGAGTAACCACATAGTCGACTCCAGGGGATGAACTCAGGCACAGTGCTATTTTAGCAGGGGAGAGGTGGAGGAAGAGAGAAATAAAAAAACCCGCCGAAGCGGGTCTTTTTATGTTGCTACAGATTACTCTGCAGCAGCTTCTGCTTGCGATTCTGAACGATCAACCAGCTCGATGTATGCCATCGGCGCGTTGTCGCCTGCACGGAAGCCACACTTCAGAATACGAGTGTAACCACCGGCACGGCTCGCGAAACGCGGGCCCAGCTCGTTAAACAGTTTTGCCACGATCTCGTTATCACGAGTACGGGCGAATGCCAGACGACGATTAGCTACGCTATCAGTCTTGGCAAGAGTAATCAGCGGCTCAACTACGCGGCGCAGCTCTTTCGCTTTAGGCAGGGTCGTCTTGATGATCTCATGACGAACCAGTGAACCTGCCATATTGCGGAACATAGCCTGGCGATGGCTGCTGTTGCGGTTCAGTTGACGACCACTCTTACGATGGCGCATGACCTTATCCTTCTCAGTAAAACCTTAACCTGTGATCCGGTTACTCGTCAGCAATGCTTGCCGGCGGCCAGTTTTCCAGGCGCATGCCCAGAGACAGACCACGGGAGGCCAGCACGTCTTTAATCTCGGTAAGAGATTTTTTACCCAGGTTAGGCGTTTTAAGTAGCTCAACCTCGGTACGCTGTACCAGATCACCGATATAGTGGATAGCTTCTGCTTTAAGGCAGTTAGCAGAGCGGACAGTCAATTCCAGATCGTCAACAGGGCGCAGCAGGATCGGATCGAATTCTGGTTTCTCTTCTTTCACTTCCGGCTGACGTACATCACGTAAGTCAACGAAAGCTTCCAGTTGTTCTGCCAGGATGGTTGCCGCACGACGAATCGCCTCTTCAGGATCGATTGTGCCGTTGGTTTCCATTTCGATGACCAGCTTGTCCAGGTCGGTACGCTGCTCTACACGCGCTGCTTCAACATTGTAGGCAATACGCTCTACAGGGCTATAGCATGCGTCGACCAGCAGACGGCCAATCGGGCGCTCATCTTCTTCCGAATGAATTCGGGCAGAAGCCGGCACATAACCACGACCGCGCTGAACTTTGATACGCATGCTAATAGATGCGTTCTCATCGGTCAGGTGGCAGATCACGTGCTGCGGCTTGACGATTTCGACATCACCGTCGTGGGTGATGTCGGCTGCAGTCACAGGGCCAATGCCAGATTTATTCAGGGTAAGAATAACATCATCTTTACCTTGAACTCTCACCGCCAGCCCTTTCAGGTTGAGCAGGATCTCCAGGATATCTTCCTGAACGCCTTCTTTGGTGCTGTACTCATGCAGTACACCATCAATCTCAACCTCGGTCACCGCACAACCCGGCATCGATGAGAGCAGAATACGGCGCAGTGCGTTACCCAGAGTATGGCCAAAGCCACGCTCTAAAGGCTCAAGGGTCACCTTGGCGTGCGTCGAACTCACTTGCTCGATATCTACCAGGCGCGGTTTTAGAAACTCTGTCACAGAACCCTGCATTGTGTCCTCTCTTTGGTACTAAGCTTTACTTGGAGTAAAGCTCGACGATCAGGTGTTCGTTAATGTCCGCAGACAGATCAGAACGCTCAGGCTTGCGCTTGTACGTACCTTCCATCTTGCCAGCATCAACTTCCAGCCAGGTTGGCTTTTCACGCTGCTCAGCCAACTCCAGAGCGGCCTTCACGCGAGATTGCTTTTTGGCTTTCTCACGGATGCTAACTACGTCATTCGGAGTTACCTGATAAGAAGCGATGTTAACAACGCGGCCGTTTACCATGATTGCTTTATGGCTAACGAGCTGACGTGCTTCCGCGCGAGTTGCGCCAAAGCCCATACGGTATACTACGTTGTCCAGACGACCTTCGAGCAGAGCCAGCAGGTTTTCACCCGTGTTGCCTTTCAGACGAGCTGCTTCTTTATAGTAGTTACGGAACTGACGCTCCAGAACACCGTACATACGGCGAACTTTCTGCTTTTCACGCAACTGTACACCATAGTCAGACAGACGCGGTTTACGCGCACCGTGCTGGCCAGGAGCTTGTTCAATTTTACACTTGGTATCGATCGCGCGAACGCCAGACTTAAGGAATAAGTCGGTGCCCTCACGACGGCTCAGCTTGAGCTTAGGACCCAAATATCTTGCCATTTTCTTTCTCCAACAAACCTGGAAACGACAGCGTTATACGCGGCGTTTTTTCGGCGGACGACAACCGTTATGAGGGATCGGAGTCACATCAGTAATGTTAGTGATGCGGAAACCAGCGGCGTTCAGAGCACGAATAGTAGATTCGCGGCCTGGACCCGGACCTTTAACCATAACTTCCAGATTCTTGATACCGTATTCTTTTACGGCGTCAGCGCAACGCTCTGCTGCAACCTGAGCTGCGAACGGAGTGGATTTGCGAGAACCACGGAAACCGGAACCACCGGCTGTTGCCCAACCCAGCGCATTACCCTGACGATCGGTAATAGTTACGATGGTGTTGTTAAAAGAAGCATGGACATGAGCCACGCCGTCAGAGACTTGTTTTCTTACACGCTTACGTGCACGAACTGGTGCCTTTGCCATTATTCAATCACCCCGATTATTTCTTGATCGGTTTGCGCGGACCCTTACGGGTACGTGCGTTGGTCTTAGTACGCTGACCGCGCACTGGCAGACCACGACGATGACGCAAACCGCGATAGCAACCAAGGTCCATAAGGCGCTTGATGCTCATGCTAACTTCACGGCGCAGATCACCTTCAACGACAAATTTGGCAACTTCGTCACGCAGCGTGTCGATTTGTTCTTCAGACAGCTCACTGATCTTAACATCTTCAGCGATACCCGCAGAAGCCAGAATGGCTTTAGAACGGGTCTTGCCGACACCGTAGATCGAAGTTAATGCGATCACGGCGTGTTTCTGATCAGGAATGTTAATGCCTGCTATACGGGCCACTATGCACTCCTACTATTTAATATGTACGCACCATGCTGAAAAGCCCGTTTTCAGGATACTCAAATGGAAACGTACAGACATACAAAAGATTGGCTGGCTAATCTAGCCAGCTCAACCCAACTTTGCAAGAAAAATATGCGAAATAATCAGCCTTGGCGCTGTTTATGCTTCGGCTCGGCACTGCAAATCACGCGGATGACGCCATCACGCTTAACGATTTTGCAGTTACGGCATAATTTCTTGACGGAAGCACGAACTTTCATTTTTACTCTCCGTAACTTCTCGAGCGACCTTTAGCGGCTATAGCCTTTCAGGTTCGCCTTCTTCAATGCAGACTCATACTGACTCGACATCATCAGAGTTTGCACTTGAGCCATAAAGTCCATAATCACGACAACAACGATGAGCAGTGAGGTTCCACCGAAGTAGAACGGTACTTTCATTGCATCACGCATGAACTCCGGGATCAGGCAGATAAAGGTAATGTAGAGCGCACCGACCAGAGTCAGGCGGGTCATTACTTTATCGATGTACTTCGCCGTTTGTTCTCCCGGACGAATTCCTGGTACAAATGCACCGGACTTCTTCAGGTTATCTGCTGTTTCACGCGGGTTGAAAACCAACGCCGTGTAGAAGAAACAGAAGAAGATGATTGCAGTCGCATAGAGTAACACATAAAGCGGTTGCCCAGGCTGCAAATACAGCGAAATTGTTGTCAGCCAGTTCCAACCAGTACCGTTCCCGAACCATGACGCGATGGTCGCTGGGAACAGGATAATACTGGAAGCGAAGATTGCCGGGATTACCCCCGCCATATTCACTTTCAGCGGTAAATGTGTGCTCTGTGCAGCATAGACACGACGGCCCTGTTGGCGTTTCGCGTAGTTTACCACAATGCGGCGTTGACCACGTTCAACAAACACAACAAAGAACGTCACTGCAAATACTAATACTGCAACCAACAGCAACAGGAGGAAGTGCAGGTCGCCTTGACGCGCTTGCTCGATCGTATGGGCAATGGCTGGCGGGAGTCCCGCAACGATACCAGCGAAGATAATGATCGAGATACCGTTGCCGATACCACGTTCAGTAATCTGTTCGCCGAGCCACATCAGGAACATTGTTCCTGTGACCAGACTTACAACAGCGGTGAAATAGAATGCAAAGCCTGGATTCATTACCAGGCCCTGCATACCAGGCATATTCGGAAGACCGGTAGCAATACCGATCGACTGGAATATTGCCAGCACCAGAGTGCCGTAACGGGTGTACTGGCTGATCTTACGACGACCAGACTCCCCTTCTTTCTTCAGCTCTGCCAGCGGTGGGTAAACCACCGTTAACAGCTGGACAATAATAGAGGCCGAAATATACGGCATAATGCCCAGCGCAAAGATTGAAGCTCGGCTGAGAGCACCACCAGAGAACATGTTGAACATCTCAATGATGGTGCCTCGCTGTTGCTCAAGCAGTTTGGCAAGTACAGCGGCATCAATACCAGGGATCGGAATAAAAGAGCCAATACGGAACACAATCAGCGCACCGATTACAAACAGCAGTCTGCGTTTCAGCTCGCCTAAGCCACCTTTGGCACTTTGAAAATCTAATCCCGGTTGTTTAGCCATCTGCTACTTATTCCTCGATTTTACCACCAGCAGCTTCGATAGCAGCACGAGCGCCTTTAGTAACACGCAGGCCACGAACAGTTACCGGAGTAGAAACTTCACCAGACAGGATCACTTTCGCGAACTCGATCTGGATACCGATAATGTTTGCCGCTTTCAGCGTGTTCAGGTCAACTACGTCGCCTTCTACTTTAGCCAGATCGGACAGACGAACTTCTGCCGTGATCATTGCTTTACGCGAAGTGAAACCGAATTTCGGCAGACGACGGTACAGAGGCATCTGACCACCCTCGAAACCGCGACGTACGCCACCGCCAGAACGAGAGTTCTGACCTTTGTGACCACGACCACCGGTTTTACCGAGGCCAGAACCGATACCACGACCCAGGCGTTTACCCGCCTTTTTAGAGCCTTCGGCCGGAGACAGAGTATTTAAACGCATCTCTTACTCCTCAACTTTAACCATGAAGGAAATCGCGTTGACCATACCACGAACAGCAGGAGTATCCTCGCGCTCTACGGTGTGACCAATACGACGCAGACCCAGGCCAAGCAGCGTTGCCTTGTGTTTCGGCAGACGACCGATTGCACTGCGGGTTTGAGTAATTTTAATAGTCTTTGCCATGGCTTATTTCCCCAGAATTTCTTCAACGGATTTACCACGCTTGGCAGCGACCATTTCTGGAGAATTCATATTTTCCAGGCCGTCGATAGTTGCACGAACCACGTTGATCGGGTTGGTGGAACCATAGGCTTTAGCCAGAACGTTATGAACCCCAGCGACTTCCAGAACGGCGCGCATTGCACCACCGGCGATGATACCGGTACCTTCTGAAGCCGGCTGCATGAATACACGAGAACCCGTGTGCACACCTTTAACCGGGTGCTGCAGGGTGCCGTGGTTCAGCGCGACGTTAATCATGTTGCGACGGGCTTTTTCCATCGCTTTCTGGATCGCTGCTGGAACTTCACGCGCTTTACCGTAACCAAAACCAACGCGACCGTTACCATCGCCTACTACAGTCAGAGCTGTGAAGGAGAAAATACGACCACCTTTTACGGTTTTAGATACGCGGTTAACCGCGATCAGCTTTTCCTGCAGTTCGCCAGCTTGTTTTTCGATGTGTGACATCTTACACCTCTACCTTAGAACTGAAGGCCAGCTTCACGGGCAGCATCTGCCAGTGCCTGGACACGACCATGATATTGGAACCCGGAACGGTCAAAAGAAACATCTTTGATGCCTTTTTCCAGAGCGCGTTCTGCAACAGCTTTACCTACAGCTGCGGCGGCGTCTTTGTTTCCGGTGAACTTCAGTTGTTCAGCGATAGCTTTTTCTACAGTAGAAGCAGCTACCAGAACTTCAGAACCATTCGGAGCAATTACCTGTGCGTAAATGTGACGCGGGGTACGATGTACCACCAGGCGAGTTGCACCCAGCTCCTGGAGCTTGCGGCGTGCGCGGGTCGCACGACGGATACGAGCAGATTTCTTATCCATAGTGTTACCTTACTTCTTCTTAGCCTCTTTGGTACGCACGACTTCGTCGGCGTAACGAACACCCTTGCCTTTGTAAGGCTCAGGACGACGGTAGGCGCGCAGATCTGCTGCAACCTGGCCGATCACCTGCTTATCAGCGCCTTTCAGCACGATTTCAGTCTGAGTCGGACATTCTGCGGTGATCCCCGCTGGCAGCTGATGCTCAACAGGATGCGAGAAACCCAGAGACAGGTTTACTGCATTCCCTTTGACTGCTGCACGATAACCTACACCAACCAGCTGCAGCTTCTTAGTGAAGCCTTCGGTAACACCGATAACCATTGAATTCAGCAGGGCACGCGCGGTACCAGCCTGAGCCCAACCATCCACGTAACCATCACGCGGACCGAAGGTCAGTGCGTTATCTGCATGATTCACTTCAACAGCATCGTTGAGAGTACGAGTCAGCTCGCCGTTTTTACCTTTGATCGTAATAACCTGACCGTTGATTTTTACATCAACGCCGGCAGGAACAACGACCGGTGCTTTAGCAACACGAGACATTTTTTCCTCCGATTAGGCTACGTAGCAGATAATTTCGCCACCAAGACCAGCTTGGCGCGCTGCACGATCAGTCATAACACCTTTAGAGGTAGAAACAACTGCGATACCCAGACCCGCCATAACTTTCGGCAGCTCATCTTTTTTCTTATAGATGCGCAGACCTGGGCGGCTGACACGCTGAATGCTTTCTACAACAGCTTTGCCCTGGAAGTACTTCAGAGTCACTTCCAGTTCAGGCTTGGTGTCGCCTTCAACTTTAAATTCTTCAATAAAACCTTCTTCCTTCAGCACGTTGGCAATTGCCACTTTCAGCTTGGAGGAAGGCATGGTGACCGCAGCTTTGTTCGCGGCCTGACCGTTACGGATACGGGTCAGCATATCCGCGATCGGATCTTGCATGCTCATCTGTCTTTACTCCCGTGATTCAATTGGTGACAATTACCAGCTAGCCTTTTTAAGACCCGGGATTTCACCGCGCATAGCGGCTTCACGGACCTTAATACGGCTCAACCCGAACTTCCGCAGGAAAGCGTGCGGACGACCAGTTTGACGGCAGCGGTTACGCTGACGAGACGGGCTGGAATCACGCGGCAGAGTCTGCAGCTTCAGAACTGCGTTCCAACGATCTTCGTCGGAAGCGTTCACATCAGAGATGATAGCTTTCAGTTCAGCGCGTTTAGCGAAGAATTTATCAGCTAAAGCTACGCGTTTTACTTCGCGTGCTTTCATTGATTGCTTAGCCATTCAGTAACCCTACCTTACTTGCGGAACGGGAAGTCAAAGGCAGCCAGCAGAGCACGGCCTTCTTCATCAGATTTCGCAGTAGTGGTGATGGTAATATCCAAACCACGCACGCGATCGACTTTGTCGTAATCGATTTCTGGGAAGATGATCTGCTCACGGACACCCATGCTGTAGTTACCACGACCATCGAATGACTTAGCGGACAGGCCACGGAAGTCACGAATACGCGGTACAGCAATAGTGATCAGGCGCTCAAAGAACTCCCACATGCGTTCGCCACGCAGAGTTACTTTACAGCCGATCGGATAGCCCTGACGGATTTTGAAGCCTGCAACAGATTTGCGTGCTTTGGTGACAAACGGCTTTTGACCGGAGATTGCTGCCAGGTCAGCTACTGCGTTATCCAGCAGCTTCTTGTCAGCGATCGCTTCACCAACACCCATGTTCAGGGTGATCTTCTCGACCCGAGGGACTTGCATGACAGAATTGTAGCTAAACTCAGTCATGAGTTTGTTAACTACTTCGTCTTTGTAGTAATCATGCAGTTTCGCCATCGTACTACTCCAAATTACTTGATAGTTTCGCTGTTAGACTTGAAGAAACGGACTTTTTTGCCGTCTTCGAATCTAAAGCCTACACGGTCAGCCTTGCCGGTTGCCGCATTGAAGATTGCAACGTTAGAGATCTGAATAGCTGCTTCTTTCTCTACGATGCCGCCTGGCTGGTTCAGGGCCGGAACCGGCTTCTGATGTTTCTTAACCAGGTTGATACCTTCAACGACGATTTTGCCGGAAGACAGAACATTTTTTACTTTACCGCGCTTACCTTTATCTTTACCGGTTAACACGATAACTTCGTCATCACGACGGATTTTAGCTGCCATGATTCGCTCCTTAGAGTACTTCTGGTGCCAGAGAGATAATTTTCATGAACTTTTCAGTACGAAGTTCACGAGTTACCGGCCCAAAAATACGCGTACCGATAGGCTGCTCGCTGTTATTGTTCAGAATAACGCATGCATTACCATCGAAGCGAATGACAGAACCGTCCGGGCGACGAACACCCTTCTTGGTGCGCACCACTACCGCCTTCAGCACATCACCTTTTTTGACCTTACCACGCGGAATTGCTTCCTTGATGGTGATCTTGATGATGTCGCCTACGCCTGCGTAGCGACGGTGCGAGCCACCCAGAACCTTGATACACATTACGCGACGTGCACCGGAGTTGTCGGCGACGTTCAGCATAGTCTGTTCTTGGATCATTTCAGTGCTCCGCTAATGTCAACTACTACTTTGGGACCCAAAATCTCGGGTCATTAAAAAGCCCCATATCGAGGGCGCGGCATTATAACACCGCTTTCTGCGTATGGGTAGAAAAAATAAACGGCCCATTGCTGGACCGTCTATCTTGAGAGAGCGTACTGTATTACAGAACCGCTTTCTCTACAACGCGAACCAGAGTCCAGGACTTAGTCTTGGACAGCGGACGGCATTCACGGATTTCAACCTTGTCGCCGATACCACATTCGTTGTTCTCGTCATGTACGTGCAGTTTGGTCGTACGCTTGATGAATTTACCGTAGATCGGGTGTTTCACAAAACGTTCGATAGCAACAACGATGGATTTCTCCATTTTATCGCTAACAACGCGACCTTGCAGAGTACGGATTTTATCGGTCATTACGCACCCGCCTTCTCAGTCAGTAAAGTCTTAACGCGTGCGACATCACGACGCACTTGCTTCAACAGGTGAGACTGTTGCAGCTGGCCACTTGCTGCCTGCATACGCAGGTTGAACTGCTCACGCAGCAGGTTCAGCAGCTCGGTGTTCAGCTCTTCAACACTCTTCTCACGCAGCTCTTTTGCTTTCATTACATCACCGTCTTAGTTACAAAGGTGGTTTTAATCGGCAGTTTCGCTGCTGCCAGGCTGAATGCTTCACGGGCCAGCTCTTCAGGAACACCGTCCATTTCATACAGGACTTTACCTGGCTGAATCAAGGCAACCCAATACTCCACGTTACCTTTACCTTTACCCATACGAACTTCCAGCGGCTTCTCAGTGATCGGTTTGTCCGGGAATACACGGATCCAGATCTTACCTTGACGCTTAACTGCACGGGTCATAGCACGACGTGCTGCTTCGATCTGACGGGCAGTCAGACGACCACGGCCAACAGCTTTCAGACCGAAAGTGCCGAAGCTAACATCCGTACCCTGCGCCAGACCACGGTTGCGGCCTTTGTGCACTTTACGGAATTTTGTACGCTTTGGTTGTAACATCAGCGACGCTCCTTATTTACGGCCTTTACGCTGCTGCTTTTTAGGTTGAGCAGCCGGTTCCGGTTGTTCAACAGCAGCCATACCACCCAGGATCTCACCTTTGAAGATCCATACCTTAACGCCGATTACACCATAAGTGGTGTGCGCTTCAGAGGTGTTGTAGTCGATGTCCGCACGCAGCGTGTGCAGCGGAACGCGACCTTCGCGGTACCATTCGGTACGTGCGATTTCCGCGCCGCCCAGACGGCCGCTAACTTCAACTTTGATACCTTTAGCGCCCAGACGCATTGCGTTCTGTACAGCACGCTTCATTGCACGGCGGAACATCACACGACGCTCCAGCTGTGAAGTGATGCTGTCAGCAACCAGTTTTGCGTCCAGTTCAGGCTTACGCACTTCGGCGATGTTGATCTGTGCAGGAACGCCAGCGATATCCGCTACGACCTTGCGCAGTTTTTCTACGTCTTCGCCTTTCTTACCGATAACGATACCCGGGCGAGCGGTGTGAATGGTCACACGGATGCTCTTAGCCGGACGCTCGATAACGATACGAGATACAGACGCTTTAGCCAGTTCCTTAGTCAGGTACTGACGTACTTTAAAATCGCTGTCCAGGTTGTCAGCGAATTCTTTGGTGTTCGCAAACCAGGTTGAGTTCCATGGTTTTACAATACCCAGGCGAATACCATTAGGATGTACTTTCTGACCCATTGCTAGTCTCCAGAGTCTCAGCGATCGGACACAACCACAGTGATGTGGCTGGTGCGCTTCAGGATGCGATCTGCACGACCTTTCGCACGCGGCATAATGCGCTTCATGCTCGGGCCTTCGTCTACGAAAATTTTCGCAACTTTCAGATCGTCAATGTCAGCGCCATCGTTGTGTTCAGCGTTAGCAATGGCAGATTCCAGTACCTTCTTAACCAATACCGCAGCTTTCTTGTTGGTATAGGTCAGGATGTCCAGGGCCTGCGACACTTTCTTACCGCGAATCAGGTCAGCAACAAGGCGAACCTTCTGAGCAGAAGAACGAGCATGGCGATGTTGAGCTAAAGTTTCCATCTCTTCCTCCTACCTTATTTCTTCTTCGCTTTTTTATCAGCAGCGTGGCCGCGATAAGTACGAGTCGGTGCGAATTCACCCAGTTTGTGACCAACCATTTCGTCGGAAACAAAGACTGGAACGTGCTGACGACCATTATGGACAGCGATGGTCAAACCGATCATGTTAGGAAAGATCGTTGAACGACGGGACCAAGTGCGCAGGGGCTTCTTGTCTCCGCTTTCCACCGCTTTCTCTACCTTCTTCAGCAAGTGCAGGTCAATAAAAGGACCTTTCTTGAGAGAACGTGGCATGGCTTATCCTCTAAAATTATTTGCTACGGCGACGTACGATAAATTTATCAGTACGCTTGTTGCTGCGGGTCTTCTTACCTTTGGTCTGAACGCCCCACGGAGTTACCGGGTGCTTACCAAAGTTACGACCTTCACCACCACCATGTGGGTGGTCGACTGGGTTCATCGCAGTACCGCGAACGGTAGGACGAACACCACGCCAGCGTGCAGCACCTGCTTTACCCAGAACGCGCAGCATATGCTCAGCATTGCCAACTTCGCCCAGGGTAGCGCGGCAGTCTGCTTCGACTTTACGCATTTCACCAGAACGCAGACGCAGGGTGACATAAGCACCGTCGCGCGCAACGATCTGAACGTAAGTACCAGCAGAACGCGCCAGCTGACCGCCTTTACCTGGTTTCATTTCTACGTTATGAACGGTAGAACCAACCGGGATGTTGCGCATCGGCAGGGTGTTACCCGCTTTGATTGCAGCATCAACGCCAGACTGAATCTGGTCGCCCGCTTTCAGGCCTTTAGGGGCCAGGATGTAACGACGTTCGCCATCTTTGTACAGAACCAGCGCGATGTTCGCGGAGCGGTTCGGATCGTACTCAAGACGTTCAACAGTCGCCGGGATACCATCTTTGTTGCGTTTGAAGTCAACAATACGATAAGCCTGCTTATGGCCGCCACCGATGTGACGAGTGGTGATACGACCATTGTTGTTACGACCACCGGATTTGCTGTTTTTTTCAACCAGCGGAGCAAAAGGTTTGCCCTTATGCAGCTCAGGGTTAACCACTTTAACAACGTGGCGACGACCCGGAGATGTCGGTTTACACTTAACAACTGCCATTGTATTACTCCTCCGACTTACTCAGCGCCGCCAACGAAGTCCAGGTTCTGGCCTTCTTTCAGGGTGACGTAAGCTTTTTTCCAGTCGCTACGACGACCGATACGCTGTCCGTGACGTTTAACTTTCCCTTTAACAACCAGGGTGTTAACGACTTCGACTTCGACTTCAAACAGTTTCTGCACAGCAGCTTTGATCTCTGCTTTAGTCGCGTCTTTAGCAACTTTGAGCACGATGGTGTTAGTTTTTTCCATCGCAGTAGACGCTTTTTCAGAAACGTGCGGCGCACGAAGCACCTTCAGCAGACGTTCTTCACGAATCATGCCAGCATCTCCTCAACTTGCTTAACAGCCTCAGCAGTCATTACGACTTTGTCGAAGGCGATCAGGCTAACCGGGTCGATACCTGCTGCGTCACGTACGTCAACCTTGTGCAGGTTACGTGCGGCCAGGAACAGGTTCTCGTCCAGCTCACCGGTGATGATCAGCACATCTTCCAGAGCCATGTCTTTCAGTTTCTGAGCCAGAAGCTTGGTTTTCGGCGCTTCCAGAGAGAACTGCTCGACAACGATCAGACGATCCTGACGTACCAGCTCGGACAGGATGCTTTTCAGCGCGCCGCGGTACATCTTTTTGTTAACTTTTTGACTGTGGTCCTGCGGACGCGCAGCGAAGGTCACGCCACCTGAACGCCAGATCGGGCTCTTAACAGAACCTGAACGCGCACGGCCGGTGCCTTTCTGACGCCACGGTTTTTTACCGGAACCAGTTACTTCAGCACGAGTCTTCTGAGCACGAGTACCCTGACGAGCACCAGCTGCATAAGCAACAACAACCTGGTGAACCAGCGCTTCGTTGAAATCACGACCGAAGGTAGTTTCGGAAACAGTCAGCGCGCTTTGCGCGTCTTTCAATACTAATTCCATTGCTATCCCCTTACGCCTTCACAGCTGGTTTAACGATCAGGTCGCTACCGGTAGCACCCGGAACAGCACCCTTAACCAGCAGCAGGTTGCGCTCAGCGTCAACACGTACTACGTCTAGGCTCTGAACGGTTACACGTTCGTTGCCCAGCTGACCTGCCATCTTCTTGCCTTTGAACACTTTGCCCGGAGTCTGGTTCTGACCGATAGAACCCGGAACGCGGTGGGACAAGGAGTTACCGTGAGTCGCGTCCTGGGTACGGAAGTTCCAGCGCTTAACGGTACCGGCGAAACCTTTACCCTTAGAGGTACCGGTTACGTCAACTTTTTTAACTTCAGCAAACAGCTCAACGCTGATGTCCTGACCTACGGTGTACTCTTCGCCTTCAGCAAGACGGAATTCCCACAGACCACGGCCAGCTTCAACGCCAGCTTTAGCAAAGTGACCAGCTTCAGGCTTGGTTACACGGTTAGCTTTTTTAGCACCGGTAGTGACCTGAACGGCACGGTAGCCATCGTTAGCCAGATCTTTGATCTGAGTAACGCGGTTTGCTTCAACTTCGATTACGGTTACTGGGATAGAGACGCCATCTTCAGTGAAGATGCGGGTCATACCCACTTTTTTACCGACTAAACCAATCATTGTATCAACCTCTCAATCGCTCGATGACCTGATTAACCCAGGCTGATCTGCACGTCTACACCGGCAGCCAGGTCCAGACGCATCAGAGCATCAACGGTTTTCTCGGTTGGCTCAACGATGTCAACCAGACGCTTGTGAGTGCGAATTTCGTACTGATCGCGCGCGTCTTTGTTAACGTGCGGAGAGATCAGAACGGTAAAGCGCTCTTTGCGGGTCGGCAGCGGGATCGGACCACGAACCTGCGCACCAGTGCGCTTGGCAGTCTCGACGATTTCCGCGGTTGATTGATCGATCAGACGATGATCAAACGCTTTAAGACGGATACGGATTCTTTGGTTCTGCATGAGACCAGAGCTCCAATTATTTATAGACGAAATAGTTACTCCTCAAACCCATTACGATTGATGGGAGAGTGTAACCGTTCTTACAGAGTTCCCCAATTGGGAACATTGTCTGGTATCGCTTACGCAGTACCGGTGGTTCATATCGAACCGCTGTCTATATTAGACAAGCCCGCGCATTATACGTAAAACTGGCATTAACGCAAGGGTCGTGTAGAAAATAAGCACCAGATAGAAAAAACCCGCCGCCGTTAGCCAGCTGCGGGTTCGATAATAGGGTAGTACGCGTTGTACGGTGCGGCTACTTCGCCTGCTCTCTGAGCTGCGACTGCAGGTAGTTCTGTAGACCAATTTTTGTAATCAGATCCAGCTCGGTCTCCAGCCAGTCGATATGCCCCTCTTCATCCGCGAGGATCTCTATCATCATATCGCGGCTGACGTAGTCATGAACGCTATCGGCATAGGCGATGGCTTCACGCAGATCTTTAGCGCCCTCAAGTTCAAGGTTCAGGTCAGAGCGCAGCATCTCCTCTACGTCTTCACCGATCCCCAGCTTGCCGAGGTCCTGCAGGTTTGGAATGCCTTCAAGAAACAGAATACGCTCGATGTACTTATCGGCGTGCTTCATCTCATCTATGGATTCGTGATATTCGACATCGTTGAGGCGGGTAAGGCCCCAGTTTTTGAACATACGGGCATGAAGAAAATACTGATTGATTGCGACAAGCTCATTTCCCAATAATTTATTGAGATAACTTATGATTCTGACATCACCTTTCATTATTAGTCCCTCCGCTTCCACTAAGTGAAGCGTAGATGGCGCTACCGGGATGTCAAAAAAAGATTTTCGCTTATGCGATCTCCTGGTATTCAGGAATTTGCATCAGCTCGTTCTGCATGATCTCGCGGGCCGCACGGACGCACTTGCCGCACTGGTTCCCGACCGGGATAAACTTACGCAGCTGCTGGAAGGATTGGGGGCGGAACTGGCGCACGGCCTGACGAATTGTTTTATCACTTACCCCATTACACAAACAGACGTACATAATCGCTCCCGTTCAATTTATGCGCAGAGTGTAAATGAGAATAGTTATGATTACAATAGCAGAAAGCGGAAAGCAGAACGCAAAAAAGGACGCCGAAGCGTCCTTTTTTATTCAGGGATAATTAATTATTAGCCCAGAACTTTAGCAACAACGCCCGCGCCAACGGTACGGCCGCCTTCACGGATTGCGA
>NZ_DAMBWA010000023.1:0-26905 GCF_032052675.1 Pseudescherichia sp. | reverse complement strand
ACCGTGTGAAGTGATTCACATCCGCCGTGTCGATGGAGGCGCATTATAGGGAGTTCTCGAGCGCCCGCAATAGTTAAATTGCAGAAAAATGACTGACTGCTGCATTCCACAGCAAAACGCGGCCTTATACCTTTTTACACACAGAGTTATCCACACAGCCACGAAAAAATGAAAATTTACGAGCGATGCGCAAACGTTTTCGTTAAAATGCCCTTGCTTATTAAAGGCGGCCCCTTGTGGGGCGTTAGCTGAGTTTTTAGAGAAAAATTCAGCTAACGCTCTCTGTAATGTTCAAATCCCGGGGATTTATACCATGCAACAACGTCCAGTCCGCCGCGCTCTGCTCAGTGTTTCTGATAAGGCCGGTATCGTCGAATTCGCTCAGGCTCTCTCCCAGCGCGGCGTGGAGCTGCTCTCCACCGGCGGTACTGCCCGTCTGCTGGCAGATAAAGGCCTGCCGGTCACCGAAGTCTCCGATTACACGGGCTTCCCGGAAATGATGGATGGACGAGTAAAGACCCTGCACCCGAAAGTGCACGGCGGTATCCTTGGCCGTCGCGGCCAGGATGATGGGATTATGGCCCAGCATGGCATCGACCCTATCGATATGGTGGTGGTAAACCTCTATCCCTTTGCCGCGACCGTAGCTCGCGAAGGCTGCTCGCTGGAAGACGCCGTAGAGAATATCGATATCGGCGGCCCTACTATGGTGCGCTCCGCTGCTAAGAACCATAAAGACGTCGCGATTGTGGTAAAGAGCAGTGACTACGATGCCATTATTAAAGAGATGGATGCTCATGAAGGTTCTCTCACCCTTGAGACCCGTTTTGACCTCGCAATTAAAGCCTTCGAGCACACCGCCGCTTATGACAGCATGATTGCTAACTACTTCGGTAGCCTGGTTCCGGCGTACCACGGTGAAACTAAAGAGCCCGCAGGCCGCTTCCCGCGCACCCTGAATCTGAACTTTATTAAGAAGCAGGATATGCGCTACGGCGAAAACAGCCACCAGCAGGCTGCCTTCTATATAGAAGAAGGCGTTAAAGAGGCCTCCGTAGCAACGGCTACCCAGGTGCAGGGCAAAGCGCTCTCCTATAACAATATCGCCGACACCGACGCGGCGCTGGAGTGTGTGAAAGAGTTTAACGAGCCGGCCTGTGTGATCGTCAAGCATGCGAACCCGTGCGGCGTGGCGGTAGGCGACTCCATTCTCAGCGCGTACGATCGCGCCTATAAAACCGATCCGACCTCGGCTTTCGGCGGCATTATTGCCTTTAACCGCGAGCTGGATGCCGATACCGCTCAGGCGATCATCTCCCGCCAGTTTGTTGAGGTGATCATTGCCCCCTCCGCGACGGAAGAGGCATTAAAGATTACCGCTGCCAAACAGAACGTCCGCGTCCTGACCTGCGGTAAGTGGGCCGAGCGTGTAGCGGGCCTCGATTTCAAACGCGTTAACGGCGGCCTGCTGGTTCAGGATCGCGATCTCGGCATGGTTACCAACAAAGAGCTGCGCGTGGTGAGCAAGCGCCTGCCGACCGAAGAGGAGATGCGCGATGCCCTCTTCTGTTGGAAAGTGGCCAAGTTTGTTAAATCTAACGCCATTGTTTATGCCAAAGATAAGATGACTATCGGCATCGGCGCAGGCCAGATGAGCCGCGTCTACTCCGCGAAAATTGCCGGTATCAAAGCCGGTGATGAAGGACTGGAGGTGAAAGGTTCCGCGATGGCCTCCGACGCCTTCTTCCCGTTCCGGGACGGTATTGATGCCGCAGCAGCCGTGGGCGTGACCTGCGTGATCCAGCCGGGCGGCTCTATCCGCGATGATGAAGTCGTTGCCGCCGCCGACGAGCACGGCATTGCGATGATCTTCACCGACATGCGTCACTTCCGCCATTAATTCACGGAGCAGAGAATGAAAGTATTAGTTATTGGTAACGGCGGACGCGAACATGCTCTGGCGTGGAAAGCAGCCCAGTCCCCGCTGGTAAGCACCGTTTTTGTTGCGCCCGGCAACGCTGGTACAGCGCTGGAACCCACTCTGCAGAACGTCGCCATTAGCGCGACGGATATCCCTGCCCTGGTGAGCTTCGCCGAGAACGAGAAGATCGATCTGACTATCGTTGGTCCGGAAGCGCCGCTGGTGATTGGCGTGGTGGATGCATTCCAGGCGGCAGGGCTGAAAATCTTTGGCCCAACGCAGGGTGCCGCCCAGCTTGAAGGCTCTAAAGCCTTCACCAAAGATTTCCTGGCTCGCCACAACATTCCCACCGCGGAGTATGAGAACTTTACCGAGGTTGAGCCCGCGCTGGCTTACCTGCGTAAGAAAGGCGCGCCGATCGTCATTAAAGCCGACGGTCTGGCCGCCGGTAAAGGCGTTATTGTGGCGATGACGCTGGAAGAGGCAGAAGCTGCGGTACACGATATGCTGGCAGGCAACGCCTTTGGCAACGCCGGGCACCGTATCGTTATCGAAGAGTTCCTCGACGGTGAAGAGGCGAGCTTTATTGTGATGGTCGACGGCGAGCACGTTCTGCCGATGGCCACCAGTCAGGATCATAAGCGCGTCGGCAACGGTGATACCGGGCCGAACACCGGCGGCATGGGGGCTTACTCTCCTGCGCCGGTGGTGACCAGTGAGGTGCACCAGCGCACTATGGAACGCGTGATCTGGCCAACCGTGAAAGGCATGGCGGCGGAAGGCAATACCTACGTTGGTTTCCTCTATGCCGGGCTGATGATCGATAAGCAGGGTAATCCGAAGGTTATCGAGTTCAACTGCCGCTTTGGCGATCCGGAAACGCAACCGATTATGCTGCGCATGAAGTCTGACCTGGTGGAGCTGTGTCTGGCCGCCTGCGAAGGCAAGCTCGATGAGAAAACCTCAGAGTGGGACGATCGCGCCTCTCTCGGCGTGGTGATCGCCGCAGGTGGCTACCCGGGCAACTACCGCACCGGCGATGTGATCCACGGCCTGCCGCTGGAGAGCGTTGGCGGTAAGGTATTCCATGCCGGTACCACGCTCGCTGACGATGACCAGGTGCTTACCAGTGGCGGACGGGTGCTCTGTGCCACCGCCCTGGGTAACACCGTTGCCGAAGCGCAGAAGAACGCCTATACGTTAATGGCAGATATTCACTGGGATGGCAGCTTCAGCCGCCAGGATATTGGCTATCGCGCTATTGCGCGGGAAGAGCAGCAGTAAACTCTAAAGGGCGGCCAGGCGCTTGCGCTTATCCGCCCTGTCTCAGCCCCTTCAGAAACTCTTCGCCTGCGGTTGCCAGGTACAAAAATCTTCGTTTGCCACCAGCAGTAGCTGCGTCCCTTCCGGCGCCTCCAGCCACGCAAGGCTGACGTCCGCTGAGGAGTGCTGCTGACGACGCTGAATATGGCTCAGCGCCTGCGGTTCGAAATCGGGCTTAATGGTTTGGCCTTCACAGGTGGTTACTGAGCCATCGCGGTGCCAGCGTCCCTGACGCAGCATGACGTGGCCCTGGCGTAGGGCATCGCTGGTCTGGCGGATCTGGTTGGCACGATAGCGGTAGAGAGCGATCTGGTCACTGGAGAGCTGCTGCTTCTGACCGTTGACCTCTCGCTGCATAAAGCTGAGTTCGCCGCGCTCGTCAAAGCGGGCACGAATATGTTCCGGCGGCGTGCCGTAGACATTGAGTTCGATCAGCGCCAACCGATCGCCTTGCCAGCGGTATTCGCTGATAGAGGTATCTCCGCTGCGCCACGGACTAAACGCTGTAAGGAGATGAACGGCGTCGCCGTCGTCCTTACGCCATATGCGCACCGCGCCGTGGTCGCCCGCGTAGCCGCTGGCGGTAAAAGGCGGCAGCGAATCATTGTGGCTGCAGGCGGTCAGCAACAGCAGGCCAGCCAGCGTCAGCGTGCGACGCCAGACAGACAAAAGGGGCGTAAACGCCCCCTCATCAAAACTTTTCGCTGTCACGCGGTCTTATTTAACTGCGTCTTTCAGAGCTTTGCCAGAAACAAATGCCGGCACGTTAGCTGCGGCGATTTTGATTTCGTTACCGGTCTGCGGGTTGCGGCCAGTACGCTCAGCGCGGTGGTTCACTTTGAAGGTTCCGAAACCAACCAGTTGTACAGCATCGCCTTCTTTCAGAGACTCAGTAATAGCAGCCAGGGTGGATTCCAGGGCAGCTTTCGCCTGTACTTTAGACAGGTCAGCTTTGTCTGCAATTACATCAATCAGTTGAGTCTTGTTCATAAGTTATCCTTACAATGTGTTTATCGCTTGCTAAGCATCGAGTGCGACGAAAATGCCAGAAAAGCACTCTCCTGCATACACGCACCGATAGCCACTTTTTTTCGCCCTCCAAATGTAGACCAGACGGGGGGCCAATGGGAAGCCTTCCAGAGAGACAAAACAGGCGTTAAATCACGTTTTGTTGTCTCATTGCTGCAAAAGTATACCGATATTGCTCTCACCCGCCTCGCGTAAGTCCGCGCGTAGCCCTTTAATCAGCTCAATATCGCGTTCTTCGCAGTCAGCCAAAAGTCGGAATATTTCCCACTGAATATCCCACTCCTGCTCTACGGCCGGGTTCGCTTTCAGCTCCTCATCGGTCATTTCGCGGCCTGCATGGGTCATCTCCAGCATCGCGACCGTGGTGATCGAGGTCTTGCTCACCTCAATGGTGTGCTCAAGGGTCTCACCGCTCAGGCGCGAGTGCAGCAGCTCGCTTAAAGCAACGCAGGCGTCGATGGCCGGATAGACGCCGTAGAGATCGTAATCCTCTGCCGCCGGGATCGCCTCTTCCAGCTTCTCCAGCTGGCTGTCGAAATTCACCTTCGCGTCTTTCACCGTCAGCGTCTCCCAAATCAGGTCAACAATGCGGCGATAAAGCTGCGCGTCACCGAAGCCGGTCTGCTGGCAGAACATGGCGTAGTTCGGATACATGCGCTCGCACAGGCAGGCCATAAAGGTGACGTGCTGCCAGCTCTCCAGCCTCTCCAGGCGCAGGTGAATAGGGTTTTGTAACATGGTGAACTCTCGCTATCGGAAATTAGCCGCAGTGTACCTGAATCAGGGCTGAATTTCCTGCCATCGCACAAATGCCGGACGCCGCGACGCCACGGCATCGGCCCAGCGGGTCGGCTCCGGCAGACGGTAGCCTTGTGTACAACGCTGAACCCACGCCAGTGCGCTGTCCACGCTTACCCGATGGCCGGTGGCGACAAACAGCGGATTGCAGCGCGCCTTGCTGCGCCACACCCAGGCAAGCTGCTCGCCTTTGTCCATCAGCGGCGCGAGCGCGCCTGGCTCAGGCGAGAGCGGCTCAAACTTGCCGCACAGGCGTTTCTTCGCCACGCCGATAGTCGGCACGTCCACCAGCAGGCCAAAGTGGCTGGCGACGCCGAGACGGCGCGGATGCGAGATACCGTGTCCGTCAACGAACAGCAGATCGGGTTTTTGCGACAGCATATCCCACGCCGCCATCAGCGCGGGATATTCACGGAAGGAGAGAAAGCCGGGGATATAGGGCATGGTGGTGGCAATCCGCGCCACCTGGTACTCCACCAGCTCCAGCGACGGGTACTTCAGCAGTACCATCGCCGCTCGGGTCACTTCGCCACCCTGCTCAAAGCCGACGTCCGCGCCGCCGATAAATGCCGGGGGATCGTTGATAAAGCGATCCTCGCGGATCACCGATGAGGCAAGTTCGATTTGCTGAGCGCGTAGCGACGCGAGATCCATATATGCTCCTTAGCGGTGATATTGCTCCGAAAGACGATGCACCGCGTCTACAAATGCGCCCGCATGTTCAGGCGGCACATCCTGATGAATACCGTGGCCGAGGTTAAAGACGTGGCCTTCGCCCTGGCCGAAACCAGAAAGTATAGTCGCGACTTCCTCTTCGATGCGGGCCGGGGGTGCATAGAGCATCGATGGGTCCATATTGCCTTGCAGGGCGACCTTATGCCCTACGCGACGACGCGCATCGGCAATATCGATGGTCCAGTCGAGGCCCAGCGCGTCACAGCCGGTCTCCGCCATTGCTTCCAGCCACTGTCCACCACCTTTGGTAAACAGGGTGACCGGCACGCGGCGGCCCTCATTCTCCCGCAGCAGGCCGTCAACAATCTTATGCATGTAGTAGAGCGAGAACTGCTGGTAGTCGCGCCCGGTCAGCACCCCGCCCCAGGTGTCGAAAATCATCACCGACTGCGCACCGGCTTTAATCTGCGCGTTGAGATAGAGCGTGACGCTTTTCGCCAGCTTCTCCAGCAGCATGTGCAGGGTTTGCGGCTCGGCATACATCATCTTCTTGATCACGGTGAAGGCCTTGCTGCTGCCGCCCTCGACCATGTAGGTCGCCAGCGTCCACGGGCTACCGGAGAAGCCAATCAGCGGCACGTCACCCTTCAGCTCACGGCGGATGGTGCGCACGGCATTCATCACGTAGCCCAGCTCCTGCTCTGGATCGGGGATCGGCAGCCGCTCAACGTCGGCTTTACCGGTAATCGGCAGGCTAAAGCGCGGGCCCTCCCCGGCTTCAAAGTAGAGTCCCAGCCCCATCGCATCAGGGATAGTCAGGATATCTGAGAACAGAATGGCGGCATCAAGGGGATAGCGACGCAGCGGCTGCAGGGTGACCTCGCAGGCCAGCTCGGCGTTTTTGCACAGCGACATAAAATCGCCCGCCTGGGCGCGCGTGGCTTTGTACTCCGGCAGATAGCGCCCGGCCTGTCTCATCATCCATACCGGCGTGATATCTACGGGCTGGCGCAGCAGCGCGCGCAGGTAACGATCGTTTTTCAGTTCGGTCATTTTGCAGTTCCTCAATGCGTCAGACCGTTATTGTAACACGCCGCCCTCTGCTTCACTCATACTCTGCCCGCCCCTCATACTCTGCACGGCATAGTGCTACCGTATCCTCAATGAGCCGACGCGCTACCGTGCCCGGCGGTGGCAGCAGTGGCAGCTGGTCATAGCGATACCAGCCCGCGTCCAGCAGTTCGTTAGGGTCGATGGTGATATCGCCGCTGTCATACTCGGCCATAAAAGCGGTCATCAGGGATTGCGGGAACGGCCACGGTTGGGAGGTAACGTAGCGCAGGTTTTTCACTCGGATGGCGCTCTCCTCCATCACCTCGCGGGCAACGGTCTGCTCAAGAGTCTCACCTACCTCGACAAAACCCGCAAGCACGGTATAGATGCCGTTGCGATGGCGGGTGTGCTGGGCCAATAAAATGTGGTCGTCACGGCGGATCGCGACGATGATGCAGGGGGCAATCTGCGGGTAGTAGCGCTCGCGACAGCCGCCGCAGAGCATCGCCCATTCGGTTTTGCTCGGATGCATGGTGTGGCCGCAATAGCCGCAGAACTTATGCGAACGATAGAACTCCGCCAGCTGTACGCCGCGTCCGGCAAGCTGGAATAGACCGACGTCCTGGTCCATCAGCTGACGTACCGAGCCCATATCCTGGCGCCGGGGCTGACGAACCAGCCACACCGATTCCCCTTGCCACTCGCCGATAATTAACCCGCGCTGGCCCACAAGATCAAAATTTACTGCCTCGCCGTGTGGTAATTCTCCAGCGGGCAACCATAATTTTTGTTCATGGCTGACGATCCACCAGCCCTGATCGGTTAATTCGATGACACGTTCCATAATCTGTTGCACTACCTTAGCGACACTGGCATGTTGGTTACATCATTTTTACATATTTTGGGTGAACACTTTTTTTATCTTAAACCACGGAGTTAATCATGCTAAACCACCTGGAAAGCCTGACGGCGCGCGTAGGCGGAAGTAATAAACTAGTCGATCACTGGCTACAGGTGCGCAAGCATTTGCTGGTATCGTATTACAACCTGGTGGGCATTAAGCCGGGCAAGGAGTCCTTTACAGAGCTGGATGAGAAGGCCCTGGACGACTTTTGCCACAATCTGGTCGATTACCTTTCCGCTGGACACTTCAGTATTTATGAACAAATTATCAGCGAAATGGAAGGGACCAGCCCACTTTTAGCCGCCACGCAAATTTATCCGCAGCTGGAAGCCAATACTCAGCAGATCATGAGCTACTACGACTCAAATCTTGAGAACGCCATCGACGACGATAACTGCCTGGAGTTCCAGGAAGCGCTTTCCGGCATTGGCGAAGCGCTGGCCGCACGCTTTACGCTGGAGGATCAGCTGATCGTACTGGCGTTCGATTTCAACCTGGCAGAGAGCGCTAACGACGACAGCAACATCGCTCGCCCTGCTTGAGTTCTTAAGCATTAACGCGTAGTTTAATTTACCTGCCCCCTGCAACACGGGGGTTTTTCTTGTCGGAGTGCCGAGTGCGCAAGCACCGGCTGAGACCGTTAATTCGGGATCCGCGGAACCTGATCAGGTTAGAACCTGCGAAGGGAACAAGAGTCAATCTGCTGGCGTGTGCCTCTCCGGGCTGCACGCATCTCTTGCTTCATCCGTCGTTCTGACAAGCCACGTCCTTAACTTTTTATGGAATGAGCTATGTCTGAGTCTACAACCAAACCTACCCGCCGCGAACAGCGCGCCGCCGCCCAGCGCTTTATCAACACGCTGGAGGGCACCACCTTCCCTAACTCAACGCGTATCTATATTCAGGGCTCCCGGGACGACATCCGCGTGCCGATGCGTGAGATCCAGCTTAGCCCGACGCTTATCGGCGGCAGCAAAGCAGAGCCCCAGTTTGAAGAGAACGAGGCGATCCCGGTGTACGACACCTCTGGCCCCTACGGCGATCCAGAGGTTGCGATCGACGTAGAGAAAGGGATCGCGAAGATCCGATCCGCGTGGATCGCTGGCCGTACCGGGAAGTGGGTCACCCAGCTGCACTACGCCCGACAGGGGATCGTGACGCCGGAGATGGAGTTTATCGCCCTGCGTGAAAACATGGGCCGGGAGCGCATTCGTGGCGAGGTGCTGCGTCGTCAGCATCCGGGGGAAGGCTTTGGTGCACGCCTGCCGGAGAATATCACGCCGGAATTTGTTCGTGATGAGATCGCCGCCGGGCGCGCCATTATTCCTGCCAACATCAACCACCCCGAATCTGAGCCGATGATTATCGGTCGCAACTTCCTGGTGAAGGTCAACGCTAACATCGGCAACTCGGCGGTGACCTCTTCCATTGAAGAGGAGGTAGAGAAGCTGGTGTGGGCCACCCGCTGGGGTGCAGACACGGTGATGGACCTCTCCACCGGCCGCAATATCCATGAGACGCGGGAGTGGATCCTGCGCAACAGCCCGGTCCCGATTGGCACCGTCCCTATCTACCAGGCGCTGGAGAAGGTCAACGGCATCGCCGAGAATCTCTCCTGGGAAACCTTCCGCGAGACCCTGCTGGAGCAGGCCGAACAGGGGGTGGACTACTTCACCATCCACGCTGGGGTGCTGCTGCGCTACGTGCCGATGACCGCGAACCGCCTCACCGGCATCGTATCCCGCGGCGGCTCGATCATGGCCAAGTGGTGCCTCTCTCACCATCAGGAGAACTTCCTCTATCAGCACTTCCGCGAGATTTGCGAAATCTGCGCCGCCTACGACGTCTCCCTGTCGCTGGGTGACGGCCTGCGCCCCGGCTCGATTCAGGATGCCAACGATGAGGCGCAGTTTGCCGAGCTGCATACCCTGGGCGAGCTGACCAAAATCGCCTGGGAGTACGATGTGCAGGTGATGATTGAAGGTCCGGGCCACGTGCCGATGCAGATGATCCGTCGCAACATGACCGAAGAGCTGGAGCACTGCCATGAAGCGCCATTCTATACCCTCGGGCCGTTGACCACCGACATCGCGCCGGGCTATGACCACTTCACCTCCGGCATTGGCGCGGCGATGATCGGTTGGTTTGGCTGCGCCATGCTCTGCTATGTGACGCCTAAAGAACATCTTGGCCTGCCGAACAAGGAAGATGTGAAGCAGGGACTGATTACCTACAAGATTGCCGCCCACGCCGCCGACCTTGCTAAAGGCCACCCTGGGGCGCAGATCCGCGATAACGCCATGTCAAAAGCGCGTTTTGAGTTCCGCTGGGAGGATCAGTTTAACCTCGCCCTCGACCCCTTCACCGCCCGCGCCTACCACGATGAGACCCTGCCCCAGGAGTCGGGCAAGGTGGCCCACTTCTGCTCTATGTGCGGACCTAAGTTCTGCTCAATGAAGATCAGCCAGGAGGTGCGTGACTATGCCGCAGCCCAGGCGATTGAGGTCGGCATGAACGATATGTCGAACGACTTCCGCGCCCGCGGCGGCGAAATCTATCTCAAGAAGGAGGAGGCCTGATGTATCAGCCCGACTTCCCACCGGTGCCCTTCCGCCTGGGCCTCTATCCGGTTGTCGACAGCGTGATGTGGATTGAGCGCCTGCTGGAGGCGGGCGTGCGTACCCTCCAGCTGCGGATCAAAGATAAGCAGGACCATGAAGTTGAAGCCGACGTCGCGGCGGCCATTGCGCTGGGCAAGCGCTACGCTGCCCGGCTGTTTATTAACGACTACTGGCGGCTAGCCATTAAACATGACGCTTACGGCGTGCATCTGGGGCAGGAGGATCTGGAGACAACGGACCTTAGCGCGATCCGCACTGCGGGTCTGCGCCTGGGTGTCTCCACCCATGATGATATGGAAATTGACGTTGCGCTGGCCGCCCGCCCCTCCTACATCGCCCTCGGGCATGTCTTCCCGACCCAGACCAAGCAGATGCCCTCCGCGCCGCAGGGCCTGGCGCAGCTGGCCCGCCACGTTGCCCGGCTGCAGAATTACCCAACGGTCGCCATCGGCGGCATCAGCCTCGCGCGGGCGCCGCAGGTGCTGGCAACCGGCGTTGGCAGCATTGCCGTGGTAAGCGCCATCACCCAGGCAGCGGACTGGCGCAGCGCCACCCGGCAGCTTATCGATCTGGCGGGGGTGGGCGATGAATGACAGCGACTTTATGCGCTACAGCCGGCAGATCCTGCTGGAGGATATCGCCATCGACGGTCAGCGAAGGCTGCTCGCCAGCCGGGTGCTGATTATCGGCCTTGGCGGCTTAGGCTCCCCCGCCGCGCTCTATCTGGCGGCGGCTGGCGTCGGGACGCTGGTGCTTGCCGACGATGACGCGGTGCATCTGAGCAACCTGCAGCGGCAGATTATGTTTACCAGCAACGATATCAATCAGCCCAAAACCGACGCGGCCCGCCAGCGTTTACAGCAGCTCAATCCACACGTTGAGCTGATTACCCTGAAGACGCGTCTGGAGGGCGAGGCGCTCCGCCAGCAGGTGGCCCAGGCCGACGCGGTGCTCGACTGCACCGATAACATGGCGACGCGCCAGGCGATTAACGCCGCCTGCGTGGCGCTGAATACGCCGCTGATCACCGCCAGCGCCGTAGGGTTCGGTGGCCAGCTGATGGTGCTCACTCCCCCGTGGGCGCACGGCTGCTATCGCTGTCTATGGTCCGACGACGAAGAGCCGCAGCGCAACTGCCGCACGGCGGGCGTTATTGGACCGGTGGTGGGGATGATGGGCACGCTGCAGGCGCTGGAGGCGTTAAAGCTGCTCAGCGGCATGCAGGTGGCGGAAGGCGAGCTGCGGCTGTTCGACGGGCGCAAGCACCACTGGCGCACGCTTGGGCTCCAGCGGGCGGCAGGCTGCCCGGTTTGTGGAGGGCGAGATGCGCATCCTCTTCAATGACGAGCCCATGCAGTGTGCAGAGTCGCTAACCCTGCACGGACTGCTGGAGCAGCTTAACCAGCTCAAGCCGGGAACGGCGCTGGCGCTCAACCAGCAGGTTATACCCCGCGATCGCTGGGATCATCATCAACTGCGGGATGGCGATCGGATCCTGCTCTTTCAGGTTATCGCCGGAGGCTGACATGTTACGTATTGCAGATAAAACGTTTGAATCACACCTGTTTACCGGAACGGGCAAGTTTGCCTCATCGCAGCTGATGACCGATGCGATCCGCGCCTCGGGTAGCCAGCTGGTCACCCTGGCGATGAAGCGCGTCGACCTGCGCCAGCGTAACGATGCGATCCTCGCCCCGCTGCTGGAGGCAGGCGTTACGCTGCTGCCGAACACCTCCGGCGCGAAAACAGCCGAAGAGGCGGTATTTGCCGCCCGGCTAGCGCGCGAGGCGCTGGGCACCCACTGGCTGAAGCTGGAGATCCACCCCGATGCACGCTGGCTGCTGCCCGATCCGGTTGAGACCCTGAAAGCAGCAGAGATGCTGGTCAAAGAGGGCTTCGTGGTGCTGCCCTACTGCAGTGCCGATCCGGTGCTGTGCCGACGGCTGGAGGAGGCAGGCTGCGCCGCCGTGATGCCGCTCGGCTCACCGATTGGCTCCAACCAGGGCCTGGCCACCCGTGCCATGCTGGAGATTATCATCGCCCAGGCGAGCGTGCCGGTGGTAGTCGACGCCGGGATCGGCACTCCCAGCCATGCGGCTGAGGCGCTGGAGATGGGGGCCAGCGCGGTGCTGGTGAATACCGCGATTGCCGTTGCCAGGGATCCGGTGGCGATGGCCCGCGCGTTTAAGCTGGCCGTTGAAGCCGGAATGCTGGCACGTCAGGCGGGGCCGGGCGCGGTGAACAGCCTTGCCAGCGCCACCAGCCCGCTGACTGGCTTTCTGGAGGCCAGCCTATGAAGACCTTTAGTGACTACTGGCGACAGCTGGACTGGGAGGATATCCGGCTGCGCATCCACAGCAAGACTCGCGCCGATGTTGAACGGGCGCTGGCGGCCACCCACCTGACTCGTAATGACATGATGGCCCTGCTCTCCCCTGCCGCCAGCGACTATCTGGAGCCGCTGGCCCAGCGCTCACAGCGTCTCACCCGTCAGCGCTTTGGCAACGCCGTCGGCCTCTACGTCCCGCTCTATCTCTCTAACCTGTGCGCCAACGACTGCACCTACTGCGGCTTCTCCATGAGCAACCGCATCAAACGCAAGACGCTGGACGAAGCGGAGATCCTGCGCGAGTGCGCGGCGATCCGCGAGATGGGTTTTGAGCATCTGCTGCTGGTGACCGGCGAGCATCAGACGAAGGTGGGAATGGACTACTTTCGCCGCCACTTCCCGACCATTCGCCGCCAGTTCGCCTCGCTGCAGATGGAGGTGCAGCCGCTGTCGCAGGCGGAGTATGCCGAGCTTAAAACGCTGGGGCTGGACGGAGTGATGGTCTACCAGGAGACCTATCATGAGGCGACCTACGCCCGTCATCACCTGAAGGGCAATAAGCAGGATTTCTTCTGGCGGCTGGAGACGCCGGACCGGCTTGGCCGGGCGGGTATCGACAGGATTGGCCTTGGCGCGCTGGTGGGCCTCTCCGACAGCTGGCGGGTGGATTGCTACATGGTGGCGGAGCATCTGCTCTGGCTCCAGCAGCACTACTGGCAGAGCCGCTACTCTATCTCCTTTCCGCGCCTGCGTCCGTGCGCTGGGGGAATTGAACCCGCCTCGCTAATGGATGAGCGTCAGCTGGTGCAGACCATCTGCGCCTTCCGCCTGCTGGCACCCGACGTGGAACTTTCCCTCTCTACGCGGGAGTCGCCGTGGTTCCGCGATCGCGTTGTTCCGCTGGGCATCACCAGCGTCAGCGCCTTCTCGAAAACCCAGCCCGGCGGCTACGCCGACAATCACCCTGAGCTGGAGCAGTTTGCACCGCACGATGGCCGCCGCCCGGAGGAGGTTGCCAGCGCCCTGCTGCGCAACGGCCTGCAACCGGTGTGGAAAGACTGGGACAGCTACCTGGGACGAACGGATTTAAGGTGAGCGGATTTCGTTCGTAAGAATTGTTTGTGATACTCCACACACAATCAGGGTAAGGCGGTTGTTGAACCAGACGGTGGGATTAATGTTTATTTATCCCATCGTTGTCGAGGCTGGCTATGAAAAACATCGTCTTATGCTGTGCAGCGGGTATGTCCACCAGCATGTTGGTTCAACGCATGAAAGATGCGGCGCAGAAAAAAGGTGTCGAGGTCTCTATTAAGGCGGTTCCGGTTTCCGAGTTTAAGGAGAACCTCACCGAGGCGGATATCATCCTGCTTGGTCCGCAGGTGAAGTATGAGCAGGCGAAACTGCAGGCGCAGGCGGAGCCGCTAGGCAAGAAGGTCGCGGTGATCGATATGATGGACTACGGCATGATGAAGGGTGATGTCGTGCTCGATAAAGCCCTGAAGCTGCTGGAGTGAATCGTATGGAGGATCTCGAAACCACCATTATGGAGCTGCTGGTTAACGCCGGGGCGGCACGCAGCCAGGCGCTTACCGCATTGCAGCTGGCGCGCAAAGGCGACTTTGCGGGCGCAGAGCAGGCAATGGACGAGTCGCGCGAGTTCGTGAAGCACGCGCATAAAATCCAGACCGAGCTGATAGGTCTCGACGAAGGCGTCGGCAAGCTGCCGGTGAATCTGATCACCGTTCACTCCCAGGATCATCTGATGAATGCGATGGTGATCCAGGATCTGGCCGGGGATATGATCGAGCTATACCGACGGCTGCCGTTGACCCAGTAAATAGACATAAAAAAACCCGCCGAAGCGGGTTTTTTATTAGCGGAAAGCAGCGTTAGTCGTTGTCGGAACCGCCCAGGCCTGCGTTCAGCAGCTCTGCCAGGCTGGCAGAAGCGTCTTCAGCAGTAACCTGCGGTGCTGCCGGCAGTTCGCCAGCGGCGCGACGGCGCATACGATCCTGGTGGTACGCATAACCGGTACCAGCCGGGATCAGACGACCCACGATAACGTTCTCTTTCAGACCGCGCAGTTCGTCGCGTTTGCCCGCAACGGCTGCTTCGGTAAGCACACGCGTGGTCTCCTGGAACGATGCCGCGGAGATGAAGGACTCGGTTGCCAGAGACGCTTTGGTAATACCCAGCAGGTCGCGAGCATAGCTTGCCGCGATTTTGCCGTTCGCTTCCAGATCGCGGTTGGCGATCTTAACGCGAGAGTATTCAACCTGCTCGCCTTCCAGGAAGTCGGAGCTTCCCGCGTTAGCGATGGTTGCTTTACGCAGCATCTGACGCACGATAACTTCGATGTGCTTATCGTTGATCTTAACGCCCTGCAGACGGTAAACGTCCTGCACTTCGTTCACGATGTAACGGGTTACCGCATGAACGCCACGCAGACGCAGGATGTCGTGCGGTGCTTCCGGACCGTCGGAAACCACGTCACCACGCTCTACACGCTCGCCTTCAAACACGTTGAGCTGACGCCATTTCGGGATCATCTCTTCGTACGGATCGCTACCATCAACCGGGGTGATCACCAGACGGCGTTTACCTTTGGTCTCTTTACCGAAGGAGATAATACCGCTGATCTCAGCCAGGATTGCCGGCTCTTTCGGACGACGTGCTTCGAACAGGTCCGCAACGCGCGGCAGACCACCGGTGATATCCTTGGTACCGCTGGATTCCTGAGGAATACGCGCCAGGGCATCACCCGCACCGATCTGAATGCCATCTTCCAGCTGAACAATCGCTTTACCCGGCAGGAAGTACTGAGCCGGCATGTCGGTGCCCGGGATCAGAACGTCGTTACCGTTGGCATCAACGATTTTCAGGGCCGGACGCAGATCTTTACCACCCGCGGTACGTTCTGCAGAGTCCAGAACCACCAGCGAGGAGAGACCGGTCAGCTCGTCGGTCTGACGAGTAATCGTCTGGCCGTCGATCATATCGGTGAAGCGGATGAAACCAGCCACTTCGGTGATTACCGGCATGGTGTGCGGATCCCAGTTTGCTACGGTTTCACCGCCGGCAACCTGCTCGCCATCACCCTTGGCCATAACAGCACCGTAAGGCACTTTATAGCTCTCTTTGGTACGACCGAATTCGTCGATCAGCTTCAGCTCGGTGTTACGGGAGGTCACTACCAGTTTACCGGCAGAGTTCACAACCGACTTCGCGTTGCTGAGCTTGATGCTACCTTTGTTTTTCACCTGGATGCTGGATTCAGCAGCCGCACGCGATGCCGCACCACCGATGTGGAACGTACGCATGGTCAGCTGTGTACCCGGCTCACCGATGGACTGTGCTGCGATAACGCCGATAGCCTCACCTTTGTTGATGATGTGGCCACGCGCCAGGTCACGACCGTAGCAGTGGGCACACACACCAAAGTCGGTGTCACAGGATACAACGGAACGCACTTTCACAGAGTCAACGGAGTTCTCTTCCAGCAGGTCACACATCTGCTCATGCAGCAGCGTGTTGCGTGGAACCAGAATGTCCGCCGTACCCGGCTTCAGGATATCTTCCGCAGTCACACGACCCAGAACGCGATCGCGCAGCGGCTCTTTAACGTCACCACCCTCGATAACCGGGGTCATGGTGATGCCTTCCAGCGTGCCACAGTCATCTTCGGTAACAACCAGATCCTGCGCGACGTCAACCAGACGACGGGTCAGATAACCGGAGTTTGCCGTTTTCAGTGCGGTATCCGCCAGACCTTTACGCGCACCGTGCGTGGAGATGAAGTACTGGAGTACGTTCAGACCTTCACGGAAGTTCGCGGTGATCGGCGTTTCGATGATGGAGCCATCCGGCTTCGCCATCAGACCACGCATACCCGCCAGCTGACGAATCTGTGCCGCAGAACCACGCGCACCGGAGTCGGCCATCATGTAGATGCTGTTGAAGGAGACCTGTTGCTCTTCCTGACCGTCACGGTTAATCACGGTTTCGGTTTGCAGGTTATCCATCATCGCTTTGGATACACGATCGTTCGCCGCAGCCCAGATATCGATAACTTTGTTGTAGCGTTCGCCAGCGGTTACCAGACCAGACTGGAACTGCTCCTGGATCTCAGCAACTTCAGCTTCCGCTTCGCTGATGATCTCGTATTTCTTCTCCGGGATGACCATGTCATCGATACCAACGGATGCACCTGAACGCGCTGCATAAGCAAAGCCGGTGTACATCGTCTGGTCCGCGAAGATAACGGTCGGTTTCAGGCCCAGAATGCGGTAACAGGTGTTCAGCATTTTGGAGATCGCTTTCTTACCCAGCGCCTGGTTGACGATGGAGAAAGGCAGACCTTTCGGTACGATCATCCACAGAATGGCACGGCCAACGGTCGTGTCTTTCAGGCTGGTTTTCGCAACGAACTCGCCGTTTTCATCTTTTTCGTATTCGGTGATACGCACTTTAACGCGCGCATGCAGAGAGGCCAGGCCAGCGCGATAGATACGCTCGGCTTCTTTCGGGCCAGTCAGCACCATGCCTTCGCCTTTGGCGTTAACACAGTCACGGGTCATGTAGTACAGACCCAGTACAACGTCCTGAGACGGAACGATGATAGGTTCACCGTTCGCCGGAGACAGAATGTTGTTGGTAGACATCATCAGCGCACGCGCTTCCAGCTGGGCTTCCAGCGTCAGCGGTACGTGAACTGCCATCTGGTCACCATCGAAGTCGGCGTTGTATGCCGCACAAACCAGCGGGTGCAGCTGGATCGCTTTACCTTCGATCAGAACCGGTTCAAATGCCTGGATACCCAAACGGTGCAGGGTTGGTGCACGGTTCAGCAGTACCGGGTGTTCGCGGATCACTTCGTCCAGGATATCCCAAACGACAGCTTCTTCACGCTCAACCATCTTCTTAGCGGCTTTGATGGTGGTGGCCAGGCCACGCAGCTCCAGCTTGCCGTAGATGAACGGTTTGAACAGCTCCAGCGCCATTTTCTTCGGCAGGCCGCACTGATGCAGACGCAGGTATGGACCTACGGTGATTACAGAACGACCGGAGTAGTCAACGCGCTTACCGAGCAGGTTCTGACGGAAACGACCCTGCTTACCTTTGATCATATCGGCCAAAGATTTCAGCGGACGCTTGTTAGAGCCGGTGATGGCACGACCACGACGGCCGTTATCCAGCAGGGCATCTACCGCTTCCTGCAGCATACGTTTTTCGTTACGTACGATGATGTCAGGCGCAGCCAGGTCCAGCAGACGTTTCAGACGGTTGTTACGGTTGATCACGCGACGATACAGATCGTTCAGATCCGACGTTGCGAAACGACCGCCGTCCAGCGGTACCAGCGGACGCAGATCTGGCGGCAGAACCGGCAGAACGGTCAGGATCATCCACTCCGGCTTGTTGCCAGACTGGACGAACGCTTCCAGCAGCTTGATACGCTTGGTCAGCTTTTTACGTTTGGTTTCGGAGTTAGTTTCGTTCAGCTCTTCACGCAGCTGCTCGCACTCTTGCTCCAGATCCATGCTCTTCAGCAGGGCCTGGATAGCTTCCGCACCCATCTTCGCGTCGAACTCGTCACCGAACTCTTCCAGCGCGTCCAGATACTGCTCTTCAGTCAGGATCTGATGACGTTCCAGGTTGGTCATGCCGCCTTCGATAACCACGTAGGATTCGAAGTACAGCACGCGCTCGATATCACGCAGGGGCATATCCAGCAGCAGACCGATACGGGACGGCAGCGATTTCAGGAACCAAATGTGGGCAGTCGGAGACGCCAGCTCGATGTGGCCCATGCGCTCACGACGCACTTTAGTCTGGGTCACTTCAACGCCGCACTTCTCACAGATCACACCACGGTGTTTCAGGCGCTTGTACTTACCGCACAGGCACTCGTAATCTTTTACTGGCCCGAAAATACGCGCACAGAAAAGGCCGTCACGCTCAGGTTTGAACGTACGGTAGTTGATGGTTTCCGGCTTTTTAACTTCACCGAAAGACCATGAACGGATCATGTCTGGCGAAGCCAGAGCAATTTTGATCGCATCAAACTCTTCGGTTTTAGTCTGCGCTTTCAGAAACTTTAATAAATCTTTCACGGATTTGCTCCCGTCGGAGTTAGCACAATCTGGTGCCGGGTATTACCCCAGCACCAGTGACCTGTTTGAGCGAGAGTTACTCGTCTTCCAGTTCGATGTTGATACCCAGCGAACGAATCTCTTTCAACAGTACGTTGAAGGACTCAGGCATGCCCGGTTCCATCTGATGGTTGCCGTCCACGATGTTTTTATACATCTTGGTACGACCGTTCACGTCATCAGACTTAACGGTGAGCATCTCCTGCAGGGTGTATGCCGCGCCGTATGCTTCCAGCGCCCACACTTCCATCTCCCCGAAGCGCTGACCACCGAACTGCGCCTTACCACCCAGCGGCTGCTGAGTAACCAGGCTGTAAGAACCGGTAGAACGCGCATGCATCTTGTCATCAACCAGGTGGTTCAGTTTCAGCATGTACATATAGCCAACGGTAACCTGGCGCTCGAACTGCTCGCCGGTACGACCGTCGAACAGCGTGATCTGACCGGACGTCGGCAGGCCACCCAGCTGTAACAGCTCCTTGATTTCAGACTCTTTCGCACCGTCGAAGACCGGCGTGGCGATTGGCATACCTTTGCGCAGGTTTTCAGCCAGACGCAGAACCTCTTCATCGCTGAAGGTATTCAGGTCAACTTTCTGGCGAACGTCAGTGCCCAGATCGTACGCACGCTGGATGAACTCGCGCAGTTTCGCGACCTCTTCCTGCTGCTTCAGCATGGCGTTGATCTTCTCGCCGATGCCTTTTGCAGCCATACCCAGGTGGGTTTCAAGGATCTGACCAATGTTCATACGAGACGGTACGCCCAGCGGGTTCAGTACGATGTCGACCGGCGTGCCGTTCTCATCGTAAGGCATATCTTCGATCGGGTTGATCTTGGAGATAACACCCTTGTTACCGTGACGACCCGCCATTTTATCACCCGGCTGGATCTGACGTTTAACGGCCAGATACACCTTAACAATCTTCAGCACGCCCGGTGCCAGATCGTCGCCCTGAGTGATTTTGCGGCGTTTCGCTTCGAGTTTCTTCTCGAACTCGTGTTTCAGTTCGTCATACTGCTCAGCCAGCTGTTCCAGCTGATTCTGTTTCTCTTCGTCGGTCAGGCCCAGCTCCAACCAGCGGTCGCGCGGCAGTTTGTCGAGCTTCTCAGCTTCAACGCCACCGGACACCAGCACGGCATGGATACGGCTGAACAGGCCAGCTTCGAGGATCTGCAGTTCTTCAGACAGGTCTTTCTTCGCCTGCTTCAGCTGCATCTCTTCGATTTCCAGCGCACGTTTGTCTTTCTCTACGCCATCGCGAGTAAAGACCTGAACGTCGATAACCGTACCGGAAACACCGTTTGGTACGCGCAGAGAAGAGTCCTTAACGTCAGACGCTTTCTCACCGAAGATCGCACGCAGCAGCTTCTCTTCTGGCGTCAGCTGGGTTTCACCTTTCGGCGTTACCTTACCAACCAGAATGTCACCACCGGTCACTTCCGCACCGATGTAAACGATACCGGATTCATCCAGTTTAGAGAGCGCAGCTTCACCCACGTTCGGGATATCAGCGGTGATCTCTTCCGGCCCCAGCTTGGTGTCACGGGACACACACGCCAGTTCCTGAATGTGGATCGTGGTGAAACGATCTTCCTGAACCACACGCTCGGAAACGAGGATGGAGTCTTCGAAGTTGTAACCGTTCCACGGCATGAACGCGACGCGCATGTTCTGACCCAGCGCCAGCTCACCGAGGTCGGTGGACGGGCCGTCTGCCAGCACGTCGCCACGTTCGATCGGCTCACCCAGAGAGACACACGGCATCTGGTTGATACAGGTGTTCTGGTTAGAACGGGTGTACTTGGTCAGGTTATAGATGTCGATACCCGCTTCGCCCGGGTACATCTCGTCTTCGTTAACTTTGATAACGATACGGGAGGCATCCACGTACTGAACGGTACCGCCACGTTTAGCCACCGCAGTTACACCGGAGTCAACGGCAACAGCACGTTCCATACCGGTACCTACCAGCGGCTTATCAGCGCGCAGGGTCGGAACCGCCTGACGTTGCATGTTCGCACCCATCAATGCACGGTTGGCGTCATCGTGTTCCAGGAACGGGATCAGGGACGCACCGACGGAAACCACCTGCTGGGTGGAAACGTCCATGTAGTCAACCTGGTCGTTGCTGAACAAGCTGGATTCGCCTTTGCTACGGCAGGTAACGAGGTCATCAACAAAGCGACCATCGTCGTCCAGGTTGGTGTTCGCCTGGGCGATAACGTAGTTACCCTCTTCGATAGCAGAGAGGTAGTGAATCTCGTCGGTCACAACGCCGTCGGTAACTTTACGGTACGGCGTCTCAAGGAAGCCATATTCGTTAGTCTGTGCGTACACGGACAGGGAGTTGATCAGACCGATGTTCGGACCTTCAGGCGTTTCGATAGGACATACGCGACCGTAGTGGGTCGGGTGTACGTCTCGAACTTCAAAGCCTGCGCGCTCACGGGTCAGACCGCCCGGGCCAAGTGCAGAGATACGACGCTTGTGCGTGATCTCAGACAGCGGGTTGTTCTGGTCCATAAACTGAGACAGCTGGCTGGAGCCAAAGAACTCTTTCACTGCCGCAGAGATCGGCTTAGCGTTGATCATATCCTGAGGCATCAGGGTGTCGAGATCGCCCAGAGAGAGACGCTCTTTCACCGCACGCTCAACGCGTACCAGGCCAACGCGGAACTGGTTTTCCGCCATTTCGCCTACGGAACGGATACGACGGTTGCCGAGGTGGTCGATATCATCCACTTCGCCTTTACCGTTACGGATATCGATGAGCTTCTTCATCACTTCAATGATGTCGTCTTTGCTCAGGATACCGGAACCTTCGATCTCGTCACGCAGCAGAGAACGGTTGAACTTCATACGGCCAACCGCAGAGAGATCGTAGCGGTCTTCGGAGAAGAACAGGTTCTCAAACAGGCTTTCCGCTGCTTCACGGGTCGGCGGTTCACCAGGGCGCATCATGCGGTAGATCTCTACCAGCGCGCTCAGGCGATCGGTGGTCGGGTCGACACGTACGGTTTCGGACATGTACGGACCGTGGTCCAGATCGTTGGTGAACAGCGTTTCGATACGTTTGTGGCCGGACTGGCTCAGTTTAGCCAGCAGGTCCAGAGACAGCTCCATGTTCGCCGGGCAGATCAGCTCGCCGGTGGAGGTATCAACGTAATCTTTTGCAGCCACTTTGCCCGCAATGTACTCAACCGGAACTTCGATGTGTTTGATCTCATCTTTTTCCAGCTGGCGAATGTGGCGCGCGGTAATGCGGCGGCCTTTTTCGACATACACTTTGCCGTCGGCTTCGATATCAAACGAGGCGGTTTCGCCACGCAGACGCTCCGGGACCAGCTCCATCTGCAGCTTGTTATCACGGATTTCGAAAGTAACTTTTTCAAAGAACAGGTCAAGGATCTGTTCAGTGGTGTAGTTCAGCGCGCGCAGAATGATGGTCGCAGGCAGTTTACGGCGACGGTCGATACGCACGAACAGGTTGTCTTTCGGGTCAAACTCGAAGTCCAGCCAGGAGCCGCGGTAAGGAATGATGCGCGCGTTATACAGCACTTTACCTGAAGAGTGCGTTTTACCTTTGTCGCTGTCAAAGAAGACACCAGGACTACGGTGAAGCTGAGACACGATGACGCGCTCAGTACCGTTAATAACAAAGGTACCGTTATCGGTCATGAGCGGAATTTCGCCCATGTAAACTTCTTGCTCTTTGATGTCTTTAACGGTGCCTTCCGGCGCTTCGCGCTCGTAGATCACCAGGCGCAGTTTTACACGCAGCGGTGCCGAGTAGGTCACGCCGCGGATCTGGCACTCTTTCACATCAAAGACAGGCTCGCCCAGACGGTAGCTGACGTACTGCAGCTCGGAGTTACCGCTGTAGCTTGTGATCGGGAATACGGAACGAAACGCCGCTTCCAGACCATACTGTCCTTCAGGATCTTGCTCGATAAACTTCTGGAACGAGTCAAGCTGGATAGAAAGGAGATAAGGAATGTCCAGCACTTGCGGACGTTTTCCAAAATCCTTACGAATACGTTTTTTCTCGGTATAGGAGTAAACCATTAGGGTTCCTCAGCTCGCTGACAAGTCGACCCATCTGCCCGACGACGGGGGCAGTTTGTGCAACACTATTTTGTTGACCGGAAAGTGGAGCACTTCCCGCAATGCCTGTTGCTATCACGCTTAAACCATTTCATCGCGATTTACACAGCGCGGGCGCGCTGTCGCAATATATTAAGTCGTCGATAGAAACAAGCATTGTGAAGGAAATCAGTAGCCAAACAGTGTGAAACGCTACTAACACCCTACAGCGCAAAAAGGCTGGTGACTAAAAAGTCACCAGCCATCAGCCTAATTTCTCAGGCTGCAACCGGAAGGGTTGGCTTATTTAACTTCAACTTCAGCGCCAGCTTCTTCCAGAGATTTTTTCAGAGCTTCGGCGTCATCTTTGCTGATGCCTTCTTTCAGAGCGGCAGGAGCAGATTCTACCAGGTCTTTAGCTTCTTTCAGACCCAGGCCAGTTGCGCCACGTACTGCTTTGATAACAGCAACTTTGTTAGCGCCAGCGGCTTTCAGAATTACGTCGAATTCAGTTTTCTCTTCAGCAGCTTCAGCCGGGCCTGCAGCAACAGCTACAGCAGCAGCAGCGGAAACACCGAATTTTTCTTCCATTGCAGAGATCAGCTCTACAACGTCCATTACGGACATAGCGGATACTGCTTCAATGATTTGATCTTTAGTGATAGACATTTAAATTGTTCCTGAATATCAGAATAAGTTTATACGTAAGCGAATGCTTGATAAAGATAACTGCGATTAAGCAGCTTCTTTCGCATCGCGTACAGCAGCCAGAGTGCGAACCAGTTTGCCTGCAGAGGCTTCTTTCATGGTTGCCATCAGGCGTGCAATTGCTTCTTCGTAGGTCGGCAGGGTTGCCAGGCGATCGATCTGCGATGCCGGGATCAACTCACCTTCAAAGGCTGCGGCTTTGACCTCAAATTTTGCATTCGCTTTCGCGAACTCTTTGAACAGACGAGCAGCAGCGCCCGGGTGTTCCATAGAGTATGCAATCAGGGTCGGACCAACGAACGCGTCTTTCAGGCACTCGAACTGAGTACCTTCAACAACACGGCGCAGCAGGGTGTTACGAACAACACGCATGTATACGCCGGCTTCGCGACCTGCTTTACGCAGTTCGGTCATTTTATCTACGGTAACGCCACGGGAATCCGCAACAACCGCAGACAGCGCGCCTTTGGCTACTTCGCTGACTTCAGCAACAATCGCTTGTTTGTCTTGAAGATTTAAAGCCATTAGCTTTGCTCCTGGATGTTTGCCAGAGCTCATGCTCTGGAACTCACTTCACTCCCCTCAAAGAGGGGAGCGTCTAAATACGGTGAGCAGAAACAAGCCAAAGATACTTAAAAAATGTCTTCAGGTTCTGTCACCGTCTACGCAGGGAATTAAGTCTCTTACGAGACACCTGCGGTCTTGGACGGAGGCCTGGATTAGGCCAGGCTCCAACCGAAAATCTTTCGTGGGCGAAGATTGTAGACAAATCCACCGCCCACGTAAAGGCGAATATTAGTTCGCCGCTGCGCTCAGACCAGCCTGGTCAACCGCAACACCTGCACCCATAGTGGTGGAGATGCTAACTTTCTTGATGTACACGCCTTTCGCCTGAGTCGGTTTAGCTTTTTTCAGCGCAACCAGCAGGGCTTCCAGGTTTTCTTTCAGTTTGTCAGCGTCAAAGTCCACTTTACCGATGGTGGTGTGGATGATGCCGTTTTTGTCGTTACGGTAACGAACCTGACCTGCTTTAGCGTTTTTAACCGCTTCAGCAACGTTAGGGGTTACAGTACCGACTTTCGGGTTCGGCATCAGGCCGCGCGGGCCCAGAACCTGGCCCAGCTGGCCAACAACGCGCATTGCATCCGGGGAAGCAATAACAACGTCAAAGTTCATTTCGCCTTTTTTGATCTGGTCAGCCAGATCTTCCATACCTACCAGCTCTGCGCCAGCAGCTTTAGCTGCTTCAGCGTTCGGGCCCTGGGTAAATACGGCTACGCGTACGGAACGACCGGTACCGTTAGGCAGTACGGTTGCACCACGAACGTTCTGGTCAGATTTACGAGCGTCGATGCCGAGGTTAACAGCAACGTCAACGCTTTCGTTGAATTTAGCGGTGGCCAGCTCTTTCAGCAGAGCAATGGCTTCGTTGATGTCGTACTGTTTGGTCGCATCAACTTTCTCACGGATCACACGCATGCGCTTGGTCAGTTTAGCCATTTCTTAACCCTCCACTACCAGGCCCATGGAACGTGCAGTACCTTCGATGGAGCGAGTCATCGCTTCAACGTCAGCACCAGTCATGTCCGCAGCTTTAGTCTGTGCAATTTCTTGCAGCTGAGCGCGAGTAATAGTACCCACTTTGTCTTTGTTCGGCTTGCCGGAACCAGACTTGATACCCGCCGCTTTCTTCAGCAGAACGGCTGCCGGAGGCGTTTTGGTAACGAAAGTGAAGGAACGGTCAGCGTAAACGGTAATAACAACCGGAATCGGCAGACCTTTCTCGATGGAATCCGTTTTGGCGTTAAACGCTTTACAGAATTCCATGATGTTAACACCCTGCTGACCCAGAGCCGGACCAACCGGTGGGCTCGGGTTTGCCATGCCAGCTGCAACCTGCAGCTTGACGTAGGCCTGGACTTTCTTAGCCATGTTTAAATCCTCAGTTTGGGTAATAGCGCTTCAACGAAGCTCCCCGTGATAAATAGTGTTTTACGGGTACATGACCCATAAAAACAAAAGGCGCGAAATTGTAGTCCAATCTCGCGCCTTGTGCAACGGATAAATCGTCGCTTTTTTGATCGCCTGGGTTATTAGGCTTTTTCGACCTGGCCGAAGTCCAGCTCCACCGGGGTCGCACGACCGAAGATAGAGACGGAAACCTTCAGGCGGGACTTCTCGTAGTCCACCTCTTCCACCACGCCGTTAAAGTCAGCAAACGGACCGTCGTTAACGCGGACCATTTCACCCGGCTCAAACAGGGTTTTCGGACGCGGCTTATCGCCAACCTGCTGCAGGCGGTTCATGATAGCGTCAACTTCTTTATCGCTGATCGGCGCCGGACGGTCAGAGGTACCGCCGATAAAGCCCATCACGCGCGGCACGCTGCGAACCAAGTGCCAGCTGGCGTCGTTCATGACCATCTGGACCAGAACGTAACCCGGGAAGAACTTGCGCTCGCTTTTGCGACGCTGGCCGCCACGGATCTCGACCACTTCTTCGGTCGGCACCATGACTTCGCCAAACAGCTCTTCCATATTGTGTAATTTGATATGCTCACGCAGCGACGTTGCTACGCGGCCTTCAAAACCGGAAAACGCCTGAACGACGTACCAGCGCTTTTTAGGGGCTTCAGACATCTCAGAACCTCAGGCCAGTGATAAAGGATACCAGGCGAACCAGAATACCATCCAGTCCCCACAGGATAAGTGACATAACAGCGGTCACTGCGGCCACAATCAGTGTGGTGTGCAACGTTTCCTGGCGAGTTGGCCAAATCACTTTACGGACTTCGGTTCTCGCTTCACGGGCAAAAGCAACGGTCGCTTTACCCTTTGTCGTCAACAGCGCGACACCACCCGCTGCAGCAATAAGAATTACTACTGCCAGCGCGCGTAACGGCAGCATCATGTCACGATAGAGGTAGTTGCCAACGATAGCTACGATCAGCAATACAGCAACGACAACCCACTTCATCGCTTCCAGGCCGCGCCCGCTCCCTTGAGCTTCGGTATTCGCACTCATAAACCAACCTGTCACAAGAATTCAGAAAAACATTTTGCCCCGCGGACGCGAGGCAAACCTAACCGAAATGTTCCGGCTCTTACGCCATCTACAGAGCCTGTCTCAGCAATGATTATGACAAAAAAAATCACTGATGAGCCAGGTTCTGGTTCGAAAGCGTGCAAAAAGGGCATCAAATGATGCCCTTTTCATGCGCATTGCGTCAAATGTTATCAGCGATTAGCCGAGAACTTTAGCAACAACGCCCGCGCCAACGGTACGGCCGCCTTCACGGATTGCGA